>NZ_CP116256.1:5100988-5401976 GCF_027947575.1 Streptomyces rubrogriseus
CACCGTCCCGCCAGCGCACGGAGTGCTCCTCGACGGCGCGGGCGGAGTCGGGGTCGTGCTCGCGGAGCCGGTCGAGCAGTCCGCGCCAGTAGGTGACGCCCCAGCCGTAGGTGGAGCCCTCCGGATCGCGTTCGTACACGGTGACGTCATGGGCCGGGTCCTGCCGCTTCAGCAGGATCGACAGATACAGTCCGGCGGGCCCACCGCCGACGCAGGCGACCTTCACACACACCCCTGGTATGCACTCATTACGGTCATTACGGTCATTCGGGACCGCAGAGTAACAAGGCAGGGGCCGCGGACGGGGGCTACACGGCCGTGGGGGTCGTCGGGGTCATCCGGTGGCCACCGTGCGGCACTCCGGGTGGCCCCAGCCCTGGTCGTTCTTGGCGATGGGTTCGCCGGCCGCGTACGAGCGGCCGCACAGGCAGCGTCCGGGGAACTTCGCCTTGATGGTGCGGGCCGAGGAGCCGCCGCCGCCCTTTCGTGCCGCGCCGGACGACCCCCGGCGCGGTGCCTTGCGGGCCGCCGGAACGTCGGGGGCGGGCGGCGGCTCCGGGGAGCCGAGACCGCTGCCCGCGGCTTCCTGGACGACGGCCGCCTGGCTGGCGGCACGGTCGGCGAAGTCGTTGAGCCGGTCGCCGTCCACCTGGTGGGCGGGTACGTAGCGGAACTCGACGGAGCGGCCGTCGAGCAGCTCGTCGATGCGCACGACCAGCTCCTGGTTGGCGACCGGCTTGCCGGCGGCCGTCTTCCAGCCGTTGCGCTTCCAACCGGGCAGCCAGGTGGTGACGGCCTTCATGGCGTACTGCGAGTCCATCCGGACCTCGAGCGGCACGTCGGGGTCGGTGGACGCCAGCAGGCGCTCCAGCGCGGTCAGTTCGGCGATGTTGTTGGTGGCCCTGCCCAGCGGGCCGGCCTCCCAGCGGACCGGGTTCTCCGACGCGTCGGCGACCACCCAGGCCCAGCCGGCCGGACCCGGGTTTCCCTTCGAAGCCCCGTCGCACGCGGCCACTGCACGTTCACGCATGCGCCCGATCATGCCATGGCCCGGCGGGGCTTCCGGACAGGGCTCAGGAGACGTCCGTGACCTCGGGCATCTCTCCCTCGGTGGTCGTGACGTCGATCACCGAGAAGCTCGCGCCCTGCGGGTCGCTCAGCGCCGCGAACCGGCCGAAGGGGGTCGTGACCGGACCGAACCGCAGGATGCCGCCCCGCTCGGTGGCGCGGGACACGGCCGCGTCGCAGTCGCCGACGGTGAAGTAGACGTTGATGTAGGGCGGGACCTCGGGCGGGAAGTCCTCCGTCATGGCCATGCGGCCCAGGACGGGGTCGTCGCCGAGGTCGAAGAGGCGGAAGTCCACCTGGTCGTCCTGCATCTGCCGGGCCCGGTAGGAGAAGACCGCGGGGAAGAAGGCGTCCGACTTCGCGGGCTCGCGGGTGAAGACCTCGGCCCAGCAGTACGCGCCGGGGACGGCCGTCGCCTCGAAGCCCTCGTGCCTGTCGCCCTGCCAGACTCCGAAGACCACCCCGCTCGGGTCGCGGGCCAGGCACATGGTGCCGAAGTCGCCGACCTTCATCGGCTCCAGCAGCAGCTCACCGCCGGCCTCGCGGATCCGCCCGGCGGTCGCCGCCGCGTCCGGGGAGGCGAAGTAGAGGCACCACTGGGACTGGTCCTCGTGACCGGGCGGGGGCGGGACCACGGCGGCCACCGCCTTGCCGTCCGCGTAGCACTGGGTGTAGTTGCCGAACTCCGTCGACGACTCGCCGAAGGTCCAGCCGAGGACGTCGCCGTAGAAGCTCTTGGCTCCCTCGACGTCGGTGAACATCGCGTCGGCCCAGCAAGGGGCCCCTTGGGGTTGCACGGCCATGACTGCCGCCTCCTGTACGGACAAATGGTTCGGACTGCGAGGGGACGGAACGACCCGGACCCGGTCCGGTTCCTCACGCTAGCCATCCCGTCCCCGCCCCGCGCGCCGGCGGCGCGTCACTCCCCGGCGTACGCCTGCTCCAGTGCGGCGATGTCGAGCTTGCGCATCGACATCATGGCCTTGTTGGCCCGCGCCACCCTGGCGGGATCGGGGTCGCGGAACATCTCCTCGAGCCGACGCGGGACGACCTGCCAGGACACGCCGAACCGGTCCTTGAGCCAGCCGCAGGGCCCGTCCTCGCCGCCGCCCTCGGTGAGCCTGGTCCAGTAGTGGTCGACCTCGTCCTGGTCCTCGCAGGTGATCTGGAAGGAGATCGCCTCGTTGAACGTGAACTGCGGGCCGCCGTTGAGGCCCACGAACTTCTGGCCGTTGGCGGTGAACTCGACGGTCAGCACCGAGCCGGCGGGCTGCGGAGCTCCCTCGGGGTAGCGGGTGACGGCGCCGATGCCGGAGTTCTTGAAGACGGAGACGTAGAAGTGGGCGGCGTCCTCGGCGTCGCCGTCGAACCACAGGCAGGTGGTGAATCCGTCGGTGCTCATGAGTACCTCCAGGGAGCGGAACACGGTCACCACTGTCGACCGGCGCGGACCGCGGAACTCATCGCTCTGCCGGTGGCGAATCTGCCGCGGGCAGAGAAGTCCCCTGTCCGGGCCTCGACGGGCCGAGAGTGGAGGAACCGCGGCGCCGTTCGGCCGCACACCCCGCACCACCCCCGCACGGCCGGCCACGCCTGGCCACGACTCGACAAGGAGCGCCGATGTCTCCATTCACCGCCGGCCCCGCCCCGGCCCGAACGCCCAGGGCCGAGGAGGGCGACACCCCCGCGACCCGGTTCGACGACCGGCTCGCCGAGCAGCTGCTCGACCAGCGGATCGTGCTCCTCGGCACGCAGGTCGACGAGGTCTCCGCGAACCGGGTCTGCGCGCAGCTGCTGATCCTGTCCGCACAGGACCCGCGCACCGACATCAGCCTGTACGTCAACAGCCCCGGCGGCTCCGTGCACGCGGGGCTCGCCATCTACGACACCATGCGGCTGATCCCCAACGACGTCTCGACGCTCGCCATGGGCTTCGCCGCCAGCATGGGGCAGTTCCTGCTGAGCGTGGGCACCGCTGGCAAGCGCTACGCGCTGCCGAACGCGCGGATCATGATGCACCAGCCCTCGGCGGGCATCGGCGGCACCACCGCCGACATCGAGATCCAGGCGGACAACCTGGACTTCACCAAGCGGACCATCGAGCGGATCACCGCCGAGCACACCGGTCAGAGCCCCGAGACCATCTCCCGGGACGGCGACCGCGACCGCTGGTTCACGGCCGAGGAGGCCAGGGAGTACGGAATGGTGGACCAGGTCGTGCAGTCCCTCGCGGACGTGCGCCCGGCCGCCACCAGGCGACGGATGGGACTGTGACATGGGCAGCTACACGATTCCGAACGTCGTCGAGCGGACCCCGCAGGGCGAACGGTCCTACGACGTGTTCAGCCGGCTGCTGTCCGAGCGGATCATCTTCCTGGGGACCGAGATCGACGACGGCGTGGCCAACGTCGTGATCGCACAGCTCCTGCACCTGGAGTCGTCGGCCCCCGAGAGCGAGATCGCCGTCTACATCAACTCTCCCGGCGGCTCGTTCACGTCGCTGATGGCGATCTACGACACGATGACCTTCGTGCAGGCGCCGATCTCGACGTTCTGTGTGGGGCAGGCGGCGTCCACGGCGGCCGTCCTGCTGGCGGGCGGGGACCCCGGGCGGCGGTTCGTGCTCGAGCACGCGCGGGTCCTGCTGGGGCAGCCGGCCAGCGGCGGCCGCCAGGGCACGGTGTCCGACCTGGCACTCCAGGCCAAGGAGATGGTGCGGATCCGCTCCCAGGTGGAGGAGGTGCTGGCCCGCCACACGCACCACGACGTCGCGACGCTGCGTGCGGACATGGACCGGGACAAGGTGTTCACCGCCCAGGAGGCGGTGGCCTACGGGCTGGCCGACGAGGTGCTCGCGCGGCGCCTGGCGAGGGTCTGAGCCGCCGGGCCGGCGTCCCCGCGGTGCGGGGGCGCCGGCCCGTGCGCGTCCTCAGGCGGCCAGGCACATCCCGTCGAACCGCGCGCCGGACGCCCCGCGGCCCGCTCCCGGGCCGGTGTGCCGGGAGGTGAGCCGGATCAGCTCGCCCTGCGCGCGGGCGAGCAGGTCGCCCAGACCCAGTCCGAGGGCGCCCGCGGCGGCGGCCAGTACTTCGGAGGACGCCTCCTTGCGGCCGCGCTCCACCTCCGAGAGGTAGGGCATGGAGATCCGGGCGGCCTCGGCGACCTCCTTCAGCGTGCGCTCCTGCTCCAGGCGTTCACGCCGCAGGACGTCTCCGACCAGGTCGCGCCACAGGGGCTCTCGCGCGGTGGGCGGCCTTCGCTCCGGGGGAACCGGTGAGGCGGCGGGCCGCACCCCCGGGCGCGTGGCCTGCGGGCGCGTGGCCTGCGGGCGCGTGGCCTGCGGGCGCGTGGCCTGCGGGCGCGTGGCCTGTGGGCGCAGCGGAATGACGCGGGCTTCGTTCGGCACGTGGCTGGTCACCTCCTCAGCCTAGGGTTCCGCGCGCGTCCCGGAAGGGTGCGGCGTTCCGCCCTCAGGAGAATCCGCGGCGCTCGCCCCAGCGGCCCGGATGCCGCGGGCCGTCGGCGGGACTAGGCTGGTCGGAAATCGGAGGCATGAGCCGTCGCGACCCGGGTACCCGCAAGCGCGAAAAGCCTAGGGAGAGCCGTGACTTTCGTGGGAGAGGCAATGCAGACCGCCGTGGTCCGTCCGCAAGCGCAGGTTGTCGGGAAGACCGCCGGGAGCGGGACGGGTGAGGGATCACCGCGGGACGTCGGGGACCCCCGGAGCGTGGCACCGCGCGACGCGCGGCAGTTGTCCCGCCAGTTCTTCCGGCGTCTGACGGAACTCGAAGAGGGCACGGCCGAGTACCAGTTCGCGCGCAACACGCTGATCGAGATGAACATGTCGCTCGTGCGGTTCGCCGCGGGCCGTTTCCGCGGTCGCGGGAACGACATGGAGGACATCGTCCAGACCGGCATGATCGGCCTGATCAAGGCCATCGACCGCTTCGAGTTGTCGCGCGAGGTCGAGTTCACGTCCTTCGCGCTGCCCTACATCGTCGGCGAGATCAAGCGCTTCTTCCGGGACACCACCTGGGCGGTGCACGTCCCGCGCCGGCTCCAGGAGCTGCGCGTGGAGCTGGCCAGGGCCCGCGAGGAGCTCTCCACCCGCCTGGACCGCGAGCCCACGGTCGCCGAACTCGCCACGCTGATGAACATCGGCGAGGACCAGGTGATCGAGGGCCAGATCGCGTCCAACGGCTACAACTCCTCCTCGCTGGACGCCGCGCTGACCGGTGACGGACCCGAGAACGGCGAGTCGGTGCTGGCGGACTTCATCGGTGTGGAGGAGGACGGGCTGCGGCTCGTGGAGGACTTCCACTCGCTGGCCCCGCTGATGGCCGAGCTGAGCGAGCGGGACCGGCAGATCATCCACCTGCGGTTCGTGGAGGAGGCCACCCAGGCGGAGATCGGCGAACGGCTCGGCTGCTCGCAGATGCACGTGTCCCGGCTGATCAAGCGGATCATCACCCGGCTGCGCGAGGGCATGCTGGGCGAACTCGGCTGCGCCTGAGCCCCGCCGCGCGGTGGTGCCCGTCAGCCTTCGGTGAGGGGCACCACCGCGCGCACCCGCTTGCCGACCGGCACGCGTTCGACGACGACCGTCTCCACCAGGGCGTGCACGATCTCCAGGCCGTGCTGCCCGATGCGTTCGGGGTCGCGGGGGAAGCGCTCCGGCACCGCGCCGCTGCTGTCGTACACGGTCACCGCCACCGAGGCGCCCGTCCCCTCGAGCTCCAGGATGTACGGCCCCATGCTGTGCCGGTCCGCGTTGGTGACCAGCTCGCTCACCACGAGGAGCACCGCCCCGTCGGCGCGGGGGCCGATCGTGGCGCACCACTCGGTCCTCAGCTGGTCGAGGAAGAGCGAGGCGAAGGAACGCGCCTGCGCTATGCATCCCGGCTCGCCGGAGTAGTGTGCCGCCCGCCTGAGCGGTTCAACGGGTACGTCGAAACCAGTCGGTATCACTGCCCCGTCCAGGTACTCGGTCATGCGTTTCTCTCTCGGAAGCCGGACTGGCCGGACGCTGCTGCACCTGTCCTCGTACCCCGAGTCGCGCGTCGCAGTCCACGTCTCTTCGCAGTGCGGGCATCGTCACAGTGGTCCGGGGAACCCGTGGCGTCGAGAAGGGTGTGCGATCTGGACGGGGGAAGGGTGTGCGATGGACGAACTGATGGCCGCGCGAAGCCTCACCACCCGGCCGGTGGTCACCCTCGGCGGCGATGCGGTCGCCCACGTCAAGGACACCGTATGCGACGCCGCCGCGGAGCGGATCACCGGTTTCACCCTGACGGGGCGGGGCCTGCTGTCCGGCCCGCTCAAGGAGGGCCTGCCGTGGTCGGCCGTGTACGCGCTGGGCCATGACGCGGTGATGATCCGGGACCGGCGGGGCCTGGTGAACGCGGCGGCGATGACGGCGCACCAGCAGAACCTCCGGGCCCGGTTGCGGGGGGCGAGGGTGCTGACCGAGGCGGGGACGGAGATCGGCACGGTGCTCGACGTCGTGGTGGAGGGCGGCACCGGCGGCCGGGTGGTCGGCTTCCGGGTGGCGGCGAGCCGGCGGTTCGTGCCGGGCCCCACCCGGCACCGGCGCCGGGTGTACGTGCCGCGCGGCCGGACGCTCACCGTCAGCGGCCGGGCCCTGGTGCTTCCCGACGGCGCGGTCCGGCACGTCGCCGACGACCTGCCCGGTTTCACCGCCCTGGTCGGCGGTGTGCCCGGCCCGTGGCAGGGGTCGCTGCCGTGATGCTCTTCACCGAGGTGTGCGGGCTGCCGGTGATACCGCAGGAGGGCGCCGCGCCGCTCGGCACCGTGACGTCCCTGGACGTAGACGTGGTCTCCGGCGCCGTCAGCCACGTCCGGTGGCGCGGCGGCCGGTTCCGGAGGGAGACGGCGCTGCCCTGGGACGCCGTGCACACCGTCGGACCGGGCGCGGTGCGGGTACGGTCCGCCGCCCTCGAAGCGGTGCCGCTCCACCACGACCACGAGTTGCTGGGCCGCCGGATCCTCACCGAGACGGGAACCGAGCGGGGCACGGTGCTGGACGTCGCGTTCGACACCCTGAGCGCCCGCCTCCTCGCGCTCTTCACCACCCGCGGCGAGCTGCCGCCCGACCGTCTGCTGGGTCTCGGCGACTACGCCCTCATCGTGCGGGCGGCCTGAACCCCGGCCGCCCCGGCGCCGGGCCCGGGGCCTAGGCCGCCGTCCGACGCGTACGGCTCTGTCGGCGGGCGTGCCCGGCGGGGGCTGCTTAGCGTGGCAGCGTGAGTCCGCGAACCCCCGCAGTACCTCCCGTACCCCCCGGGCCTCCCGGTTCCCCCGGGCCTCCGGGGTCTCCCGGGTCCCCCGGTCGGGCGGTCGCCCGGCACGGCTGGGCGCAGGCCCTGGGCACGGTGCTGGCCGGGCTGGTCGCCATGGAGGGCGTGGCGGCGCTCGGGTTGTGGGCCGCCGGTGCCGCGGACCTGCCCGACCGCGCCTTTCCCCGGGTCGTCGTGGCGACGTTCGTCACCTCCGTGGGCGGTGCGGTGGAGATGTCCGGCGACGCGGGTGAGCTGGCGGCCACCGACGCGGGTCTGACCGTGATGCCGCTGTCCGTCACCCTGACCGGCGCGCTGGTGATCGCCCGGGGCTTCCTGCGGCCGCTGCGCCACCGGGCCGTCGTCGGGACGCGGGAACTGGCCGGCTGGGCGGGGCGGATCGCCGTGCTGTGGCTGCTCGCCCTCCTCGGGGCGGGGTTCGCGGCGCGGCAGACGTTCGAGGTCTCCCTCGGTGAGGGGCTGCTGAGTGACCTCGGCGACCTGTTCGGCGTGCGTCCGACCGTCGGTTTCACCACGGACGTGCCGCTGACCGTCCTGTTCGGACTGCTGTGGCTGGCGGGGGTGCTCGTCCTCGCCCTGCTGGTCTCGCACCGGGCGCCGCTGCCCGGGCGGCTGCTGCGGCTGCGGACGTCGGTGCGGCCGGCCGCGTACGCGATGGTCGCGCTGCTGCTGGCGTACGTGGTCGTGGGCGTCGTCGTCGCGCTGGTCGTCGCCGCGACGCGGGACCGTCCGGCGGACACCTTCGCCGTGCTGCTGCTCGGGCTGCCGAACCTGGCCTGGCCCGCGCTCACGATCGGTCTCGGGGCCACCTGGAACGGGCGGGTGGAGGGGCCGTTCGGGCTCCCGATGCCGCGGGTGCTCGACGAGGTGCTGCGCACGCCGGACGTCTCGACCGTGAACGTGGGCACGCTCGCCGAGCACGACGGACGGATGTGGTGGCTCCTGGTCGCCGCGGCCGTCCTGGTCCTGTCGGCCGGATTCCTCATGGCGTCCCGCTGTCCGGCCCGGCTGCCCGCCTGGCTGCACGCCGTGCGCATGGCCGTCGCCCTGGCCCTCACCGTCCTCATGATCGGCCTGGTCGGGCGGGTCTCCGCCCACTACGGGCTGTCGGTGCTCGGCATCGGCGACCTGGGCGGCGGGCTGGCGGGGCAGGTGTTCCTGCGGCCGCGTCTGTGGGGTGCGGTGGGTCTCGCGCTGCTGTGGGGGCTGGTCGCCGGGTTCCTGGGCGCGTTGCTCGCCCGGTGGGTGGGCGGGCGGTCCCGTCGGGTCCGGCACTGAGGGGTGTCGGTCCGGGGCCGGGGTCAGGCGACGGGGACGACCAGGGGCGGCGCGGCCCGCTGCATCCGCAGCGCGTCCACGGACTCGGCCATCAGTTCGTACTCGGTGGTCTCGTCACTGGTCGCGAGGCGTACCAGATTCCCCGCGGCGAGTTCGTCGGCGACCAGCTCCTGCTGTACGTCGTCGGCGCACCAGGCGCGCAGCCTGAGCGGCACGTCGGGCGCGTCGTCGGCGACGGGAGTCAGGGCGCCGCGCGGTAAGTGGGGGGTGTCGGGCTGCGGATCCAGCCGCTCGGCGATCCACATCGCCCGGTCGCGCAGCCACCACAGGGCCAGCGCGAGGGTGGGGGCCCGGTAGGTGCCCAGGGGGACGCCGATGCGCCGGCCGTCACAGACACCGTAGGCGGTGACATGGCACAGGAATTCGTCGTGCACTGCTACCCTCCCCCGTCACTCAGCCCGCCTGCCGGTCCGGCATGACGTCCGTGCGGCTCGTGTGCTGTGCGTGAGGGCGCTGTCGCATGGTGTGAAAGGCCCTAGTGGTGAGTATGTTCACTACTGAACCACTGTCACCATGAATTTCCGGCCAGTCTCCTGGCATATTCGCGGCGTGGGTTGGCCGAAATGCCGCGCCGCCTCCGTGCCGCCTGCCATGACCCCGGGGGTAATCGACGGTGCCGACGGGCCCGGGCAGGGTGGTCGTACCGGGTCACCGGAACCGGGACCCGGCTCCTGACCAGCACGCCCACCTCATTGGAGGCTGATCGCCATGTCCGCACCCACCCGCCGTTACGAGGACGCCGTCGCCCGCTACTTCGAGGCCTGGAACGCGGGTCCGGACGCGGTGGCCAAGGCGGTCGCCGCGGCCTGGACGGAGGACGGCGGCTACACCGACCCCTTGGCCGACGTGCGCGGCCACGACGGGATCGCCGCCGTGATCGCGGCGGCGCACGAGCAGTTCCCCGGCTTCTCCTTCCGGCTGTTGGGCCCGGTCGACGGGCACCACGACACGGCGCGCTTCTCCTGGGAGCTGGTGAGCGACGCCGAGGAGGGCGGGGCGCCGGTGGCCGGGTTCGACGTGATCACCCTGGACGGCGAGGACCGCATCCGGTCGGTGTTCGGCTTCCTGGACCGGGTGCCCGCGGGGGCGTGAGCACCGGACGACGCGAACACGGCGGTTCCGGAGGCGCCGTACGCCTCCGGAACCGCCGTGCACGTCCGGTCCGGTCGGACAGGCCCTAGCCCTGGACGATCTTGTCGATGCGGGCCAGTTCGTCGGCGTCGAAATTCAGGTTCCCGATGGCCGCGACGCTGTCCTCCAGCTGCCGCGGGCTGCTCGCGCCGACCAGCGCCGAGGTCACCCTGCCCTGCCGCAGCACCCAGGCGAGCGCCGTCTGGGCCAGCGACTGGCCGCGGGATGCGGCGATCTCGTTCAGGGCGCGCAGCTTGCCGACGAGTTCCTCGGTGACCGCGTCGGAGTTCAGGAAGGGGCTGTCGCTCGCGGCCCGCGAGTCCTCCGGGATGCCGTTCAGGTAGCGGCCGGTCAGCAGGCCCTGCTCCAGCGGGGAGTAGGCGATGGAGCCGACTTCCAGCTCGTCGAGGGCGTCCAGCAGGCCGCTGGTCTCGGGCCGCCGGTCGAGCATGGAGTAGCGCGGCTGGTGGATCAGCAGCGGGGTGCCCAGCTCGGCGAGGATGCGGGCGGCCTCGCGGGTCTGCTCCGGCGAGTAGTTGGAGACGCCGACGTACAGCGCCTTGCCCTGCTGCACCGCCGTGTGCAGGGCGCCCATCGTCTCCTCCAGCGGAGTCTCAGGGTCGGGGCGGTGCGAGTAGAAGATGTCGACGTACTCCAGGCCCATCCGGGACAGGCTCTGGTCCAGGGACGACAGCAGGTTCTTGCGCGAGCCCCACTCCCCGTACGGTCCGGGCCACATCAGATAGCCGGCCTTGGTGGAGATCACCAGCTCGTCGCGGTACGGCGCGAAGTCGGCCTTCAGGGCCTCGCCGAGCGCGGACTCGGCGGAGCCGGGCGGCGGGCCGTAGTTGTTGGCGAGGTCGAAGTGGGTGACGCCGAGGTCGAAGGCGCGGCGCAGGATGGCGCGCTGGGTCTCGACGGGGCGGTCCGGGCCGAAGTTGTGCCACAGGCCGAGCGAGAGCGCGGGGAGCTTCAGGCCGCTGCGTCCGGTGCGCCGGTAGGGCATCTCCGCGTAGCGGTCGGGATGTGCGGTGTACAACGCGACTCCAGAGGGGTTGGCCCCCGAGGTACGGGGCTTGGGTGGAACCGTCCTCCACTCTCGCGTGACCTGCGTGCAGTGGTCCAACAGAAGAATCCGATGGGATTGCGCGGTTAGGCTTCTGAGTCATGGAACTGCGTCATCTCCAGCATTTCGTGGCGGTCGCCGAGGACCAGCACTTCACCCGCGCGGCGGAACGGCTGCTGGTGTCCCAGTCCGGGCTGTCGGCGTCGATCCGGGCGCTGGAGCGGGAGCTGCGGGCGCCGCTGTTCGTGCGCACCACCCGCCGGGTGACGCTGACGGAGGCCGGGCGGGCGCTGCTGGAGGAGGCCCGGCGGATCCTCGCCCAGGTGCGCTCGGCGCACGAGGCGGTCGCCGCGGTGCAGGGGGTGTTGCGCGGGACGCTGTCGCTGGGCGCCGAGCAGTGCATCGCCGGGGTGCCGGTGGCCCGGCTGCTGGCCGCGTTCCGGCGCGGCCACCCGGACGTGGAGATCCGGCTGCGGCAGGCGGGCTCCGGGGAACTGGCCGAGGAGGTCGCGGCGGGGCGGCTCGACCTGGCCTTCGCTTACCGCACCCAGGCGGACACGGACCAGTTGCGCTCGGTCTCACTGGCGGGCGAGCCGATGACGGTGCTGTGCCACCCGGACCACCGGCTGGCGGCGGACGGCGCGGTGCTCACCCCGCACGACCTGGCCGACGAGGTGTTCGTCGACTTCCACCCGGACTGGGGTCCGCGCCGCGTGACCGACGCCGTGTTCGCCGCGGCGGGCGTGCGACGGACCGTGCCGCTGGAGGTGAACGACGTGCACGGGCTGCTCGACCTGATCGACGAGAACCTCGGCATCGCGGTCGTGCCGCGGCACTTCCGCCACAAGCGGGCCGCCCTCACCTCGCTGCCGCTCAAGGACGCCGACGGCACGGAGTACGAGACCATCGCGCTGCTCCCGTCCGCGCGGGCGACCAGCCCGGCGGCGCGGGCGCTGATGGGGTTGCTGGAGACGGGAAGCGCGTGAACGGGGGGCGCGGGCGGGCGGACTGCGCGATGGTGGACGCATGCATGCGAAGGACATCCTCATCGAGGGCTACGGCCGCATCCAGGAAGAAGTCCACGCCGCCGTCGAGGGCCTGGACCCCGACGGCCTGAACGCCCGCCCGGCCGTCGGCGCCAACTCCGTCGCCTGGCTGGTCTGGCATCTCACCCGCGTCCAGGACGACCACGTCGCCGACGCCTTCGGGCTCGACCAGATGTGGCTCACCGGCGAGTGGGAGAAACGCTTCGGCCTGGGCCTGCCCCGCCGCGACACCGGGTACGGGCACAGCCCCGCCGAGGTCGCGAAGGTGCGGGTCGACTCGGGCGAGCTACTGACCGGCTACTACGACGCCGTGCACGAGCAGACGCTCACGGCCCTGCGTTCCCTGACCGCGAAGGACCTGGAGCGGGTCGTCGACGACAACTGGGATCCGCCGGTCACGCTTGCCGTGCGGCTGGTCAGCGTCCTGTCCGACGATCTCCAGCACGTCGGACAGGCCGCCTATGTGCGCGGGCTCGTTCAGAGCGCGGAGGCGTAGGCCGGCAGGACCACGTCCTCGATGAGGGCGTTGCGCTCGTCGAAGGGGACGAAGGCGCTCTTCAGGGCGTTCACCGTGACCGTGCGCAGGTCCTCGACGCTCCAACCCGCCTGCTCGACCAGCAGGGACATCTCGCGGGTCATCGTCGTGCCCGACACCAGGCGGTTGTCGGTGTTGAGGGTGACGCGGAAGCCGAGGTCCTTGAGCGCGGTGATCGGGTGCTCGGCGATCGAGGTCGCGGCGCCGGTCTGGAGGTTGGAGGTCGGGCACATCTCCAGGGCGATGCGCCGGTCGCGCACCCAGGCGGCGAGCCGGCCGAGCTTGCCCGCCGCGAGGTCCGGGATGTCGTCGGTGATCCGCACGCCGTGGCCGATGCGCTGGGCGCCGCACACCTGGAGGGCCTGGTGGATGCTGGGCAGCCCGTGCGCCTCACCGGCGTGGATGGTGAAGGGCACGTTCTCGCGGCGCAGGTGTTCGAAGGCGTCGAGGTGGTCGGCGGGCGGGAAGCCGTCCTCGGCCCCGGCGATGTCGAAGCCGACGACCCCTGCGTCCCGGAAGGCGACGGCGAGGTCGGCGGCCTCGCGGACCCGGTCGAACATCCGCATGCCGCAGAGCAGGGTGCCGACCCGGACGGGTGTCCCGGCGGCGGCCGCCTTGGCCATGCCGGCGGCGAGACCCTCCTGGACGGTCTCCACGACCTCCCTCATCGACAGTCCGCCCCTGGTGTTCAGCTCCGGGGCGTAGCGGACCTCGCCGTAGACGACGCCGTCGGCGGCGAGGTCCAGGACGTACTCCTCGGCGGTGCGCAGCAGCCCCTCGCGGTTCTGCATCACGGCGAGGGTGTGCTCGAAGGTGGCGATGTAGCGCACCAGGTCACCGGAGTTGGCGGCCTCGTAGTACCAGGCGGCCAGCTCGTCGGGGTCGGTGGTGGGCAGGGTGTGGCCGACGCTCCGCGCCAGCTCGACGACGGTGGCGGGACGCAGGCCGCCGTCGAGGTGGTCGTGCAGGACCGCCTTGGGGAGGCGGCGGAGGGTCTCGGTGTCTATGCGCGTAGATGCCATGTGCGGGGGTTCCTCGACGGTTCTGGGGGGACGATCAGGGGGCGACGGGCTGGAGCAGGTCCCAGCGGTTGCCGTACAGGTCCTGGAAGACGGCGACCGAACCGTAGGGCTCGTGCCGCGGCTCCTCCAGGAAGGTCACGCCCGCCGCGGTCATGCGGGCGTGGTCGCGGGCGAAGTCGTCGGTGTGCAGGAAGAACCCGACGCGCCCACCCGTCTGGTCGCCGACCCGGGCCCGCTGGGCCCCACCCTTGGCGCGGGCCAGCAGGAGAGCGGTGCCCGCGGCCGGGCCGCCGGGCTCGACCACGACCCAGCGGGAGCCGTCGGGCCTGGGCGTGTCCTCGGCGAGGCGGAAGCCGAGGGCCTCGGTGTAGAAGCGGATCGCCTCGTCGTAGTCGTCGACGACGAGGGCGACCAGGGCGATGCGTGTCATCGGCACCTTCCGGGACGGGCGATTGACGGGAGAGGTTATACGTAAAACTCCCTGGACGCCAAGTCCCCGCCCGCGGGGCCTGGGCAGGTACGGCGGAGGTCAGCCCGTACGCGCCCCGTCGAGCCGCGCCAGGTCCGCGTCGGTGAGGCGCAGGGCGCCCGCGGCGACGTTCTCGGCGAGGTGTTCCGGGTCGCCGGTGCCGGGGATGGCCAGCACGTGCGGGCCCTGGTGCAGGGTCCAGGCGATCCTGACCTGCGCGGGGCTCGCCCCGTGCGCCCGGGCCACCGCGCGCACCTCCTCCTCGTGGGCGGTGCCGGCACCCCGCGGCCCGGCCTCGCCCGCGATGGCGTAGAACGGCACGAAGGCGATGCCCTGGGCGCGGCACTGGGCGAGGAGCGCGTCGGTGGCGGGGTCGTGGAAGCCGAGACCGTACCGGTTCTGGACGCTCACCACCGGGGCGATGGCCTGCGCCTCGGCGAGGTGCCGGGGCTCCACGCCGGAGAGGCCGAGGTGGCGGATCAGTCCCGCCTCGCGCAGTTCGGCCAGGGCGCCGAAGTGCTCGGCGACCGAGTCCTGGCGCATGCGGCGCAGGTAGACGACGTCGAGGTGGTCGCGGCCGAGCTGGCGCAGGTTCTCCTCGACGTGGGCGCGCAGGTCCGCGGGGCGGGCGGAGGTGCCCCACTCCCCCGACCAGTCGCGGTAGGGCCCGACCTTGGTGGCGACGACCAGGTCGTCCGCGTAGGGCGCGAGCGCGCTGTTGATCAGTTCGTTGGCGGAGCGCAGGGAGGAGAAGTAGAAGGCGGCGGTGTCGATGTGGTTGACGCCGAGTTCGACGGCCCGGCGCAGTACGGCGAGGGAGCGTGCGCGGTCGCTCGGGGCGCCGAGGTGGAAGGCGGCGCTGCCCGTCAGCCGCATCGCGCCGAAGCCGACGCGGCGGACGGGCAGGTCGCCGAGGTGCCAGGTGCCGGCCGACTCCGCGGTGATCGTTTCCGAGGTCATCGGCGGAGTTTCGCACACCCGGGCGGCGTCAGCAGTACAGGTTGCCACCCGGGGAGACACCGAGGATCTGGCTGAACTGCTGGTACTTGGTGACCCGGCTCTGCACCTGCGCGGGGTTCCTGCCGTCGCACTCCAGCGAGCCGTTGATGGAGCGGATGGTCTGGCCGAAGCCGGCGCCGTTGACCATCGCGTTGTGCGGGGTCATGGTGCCGGGCCCGGACTGGGTGTTCCAGTACCACAGGCCGGTCTTCCAGGCCACGGCCGCGTCGTTCTGCACCAGCCAGGGGTTGCCCAGCAGGTCGATGCCGAGCGCGTCGCCCGCGGCCTTGTAGTTGAAGTTCCAGCTGAGCTGGATCGGTCCGCGCCCGTAGTAGGCGGCCTGGCCCGCCGGGCAGCCGTAGGGCTGGTTCCAGTCGCAGTAGTGCGGGTAGTTGGCGGTGTTCTGCTCGACGATGTGCACCAGGCCGCCGGTCTCGTGGCTGACGTTGGCGAGGAAGGCCGCGGCCTCCTGCTTCTTGGTGGTGTCGCTGCCGGTGTTGGCGAAGCCGGGGTAGGCGCTGAGCGCGGCGGTCAGGCCGCTGTAGGTGTAGAAGGAGTTCCGGCCCGGGAACATCTGGTTGAACTGGGCCTCGCTGACCACGAAGTTGCCGACCGGCGTCTGCGAACCGCCGTCACAGGCGTACGGGTCCCAGTACCAGGTGCTGATGAGCGGGTCGTAGCCCGGGTTGGCGTGCTCGGCGATGTAGGCCTTGCCGTCGGTGTAGCGGACGATGTCGCCGGTGTTGTAGTTCGCGTCGGCCGACCAGGCGGGGTAGCTCGAACACGAGGCGGCGGAGGCCTCGTTGGCGGGCATCAGCAACGGCACTGCGCCGGCGAGGGCGAGAGCGGTCACCACGGCGGATATACGGCGCCTCGACACAGGTCTGTCTCCTTCTGCGGAGCACGGCCGCTCCCGTACAGGGCGGAGTGGGGCGCGGAACCTGTGCGCACGTGCCGGTCGGACCGGCCACGGCGTGGGGGCGGCCGTGGAGGGGGGTTGGAGGCACACTCAACCGCCTTGGTCTGTACCAGTCAAGGGTGTAGACCAGTTCAGCTTGACGGGCCCGGCCGGACGTTGTGCCGGACCCGTCGGCGCCGGGGCGCCGGGTAACGCGCCTTCAGCTCGCGGCGGCCAGCGCGGGGGCCGCCGGCCGGGGTTCGGCCGGACGGCCGGCCAGGGCGGCCGAGAACTGGTCGACCACCTGGGCGAGAGCCTCCGCGGCACCCGGGGCGACGGTGACCGTGCCGTCCTCATGCGTCGTGATGTCGCGGTCCAGGGTGAACCAGCCCTGCACGACGTGCGCCGCGCCCATGGAGTTCAGCACCGGGCGCAACGCGTAGTCGATCGCCAGGACATGGGCGGTCGACCCTCCGGTGGCGAGCGGCAGCACCGTCTTGCCGGTGAGCGCGTACTGCGGGAGCAGGTCGAGCAGGGCCTTCAGGACACCGGAGTACGACGCCTTGTAGACGGGCGTCCCGACGACGACGCCGTCGGCACGGGCGAACAGTCCGGCGGCCTCGGTGATCGCGGGGTGCCCGAGGTCGGCGCCGAGCAGCGCCTGTGCGGGCAGGGCGCGGACGTCGAGTGGGACCACCTCGTGGCCCTGGGCGGCCAGCCGGTCGTCGAGGTGGCGCAGCAGCCGGTTGGTGCGCGAGGAGGCGGAGGGACTGCCGGAGACGGACAGAACGGTGGCCATGGGTTCTCTTTTCGGGACGGAGGACGCGGCGGAGCACCCGGCGACGGGTGGGCGTCGCGGTCGGGTCGGGGCGGCGCGGAGCGACGGGATCGGGCGGCGTGGAGCGGCACGCGCAGGGCGGCACCGGGCCGGTGCGGCGGCGTGCGGACGAGGCCGGAGCGTGCGGACGATGCGGGGGATCGACAGATCGGCGAACCGGCGGATGACGGGTCGACAGATCGGCGGGATCAGGCCGCGGTGCGACAGGAGGCGCTGGAGACGCGCGCGAGGTCGACGTGGCGTCGCCGCGTGAGATCCGGTCGCGTTGTCATGCCTTCGATCGTGGCAGCCGCCGCCGAGCACGGTCAAGGAAGATCCGGCCGGTCTCATCGTCCGGCCCCGGATTTCACATGGGCGTGACACTGCGGACCGGCGGTTCCCGGGCCGTGCGCGGCGCTCGCACCCGTCGGGAGATCCCTTCCCTCACCACTACACATAAGGGAGAAATAAGAGCAGAATGCACTTATGCGGCGCTACCGCACACCGCATCCGAAGCGGTCGGCCCTGCAAGTCAAAGGAGACGACTCATGGCCAACGTCTCGCACCCCCGAGGTGACATCACCAGCCACCCGGACGCCCCGGAAATGCAGGCGCGCTACGCGCGCGTGCTCGGTGGCCGCGACGTGGCACTCGTGGACGGGCCGGTGTTCCTGCTCGGCCTCTACTGTGCCGTGTCCCCGTGGATACTCCACTTCACGACCAGCCAGCCCTCCCTGGTGGCCCACAACCTGATCGTGGGCATCGCCATCGGCCTGCTGGCCCTCGGGTTCACCCGCGCCCCGGAGCGCATGTACGGCCTCAGTTGGGCCATGTGCGCGATCGGAGTCTGGATGATCATTTCACCCTGGATCGTGGGCTCGAGTCCGGACGCCGGTGTCATCTGGAACAACATCGTCATCGGCGCCCTGGCCCTGCTACTCGGCATGGTCTGCGCCGGTACGGCGGCGCGGAGCGCCCCACGCAGGTCCTAGACGCACCGGAAGGAAACGGCACGGGCCGGTCCCGCACCCGCGGAACCGGCCCGTCGCCCGTGCCACCGCCGACGGACTGCACCCGCCCGCAGCGGGCAGACGCATTCCTGCGGGGGTTTCGGCGGAGAGGGGTGGAGATGGAGATCGACGGCATTGTCAGCGCCATCGTCATCGGCGTCGTCATCGGCGTGCTGGGCCGGCTGGTGGTGCCCGGCCGGCAGCGCATCGGCGTCGTGTGGACGATCCTCGTCGGCATCGTGGCCGCGCTCGTCGGATCGTGGGTCGCCTCGGCGTTCGACGTGGCCGACACGGACGGCGTCGACTGGGTCGAGTGGCTCATCCAGATCGGCCTGGCCGCGGTCGGCGTGGCCGCGCTGGACCGGTCCCGGTCGCGCCCGGGGCGTTGAGGGCCTGACCGTCACCTGCCGCGGAGCCACTCCTCGTACCAGGTGACGGTCGCGTCCACGGTGTCCGCCAGCGGCGTCGGAGCCGCCCCGAAGAACCGCTCGAAGGCGCCGGAGTCCATGATCTGCGCCTCCGTGTGCTGGTAGAACATCTCCTCGTACTCGGCCATGAACTGTTCGTCGAAGGGGCCGAAGGGACGGGGCCGTTCCAGGACCACGACGTTCAGCGGGCGGCCCACACGCTTCTCGATCAGCGCGTGGATCCCGCGCGTGCTGACGGCGGGCGCGGTCGGCAGGTGCCAGACACGGCCGTCCCCGTCGGGACGCTCGCCGAGGGTGGCGAGAGCGGCTGCCACGTCCTCGATGCCGGTGTAGCTGTGCGGGAGATCGATGTTCCCCATGGCCACGACGTCCCCGCCGGTGAGGGCGCCGGGGAAGACGGCCGCGCCCAGGGACGAGTTGAGCACGCCGGGCCCGACGAAGTCGGCACTGCGGCCGAGGACCACCCGGGCCCGGCCGGACCGGTGGGCGGCGAGGTACCGCTCGTCCAGTTCGGCACGCATCCGACCCTTGCGGCTGGTGGCCTTCCAGGGACTGTCCTCGGTCATCACCGCTCCCCCGGTCTCGCCGTACGGGTAGAGCGTGTCCAGCACCACCAGCCGGGCGCCGCTCTCCTCGACGGCGGCCAGGACCGCCTCCTGGACCCGGGGCATCACCTCCACCTGGAGGTGGTAGGCGACGTTGACGCAGTGGTACACGACGGCCGCGTCGCGTATGGCGGCACGGGCACCGTCGGCCGTGCCCACGTCGGCGGCAACCCGCTCGACGCCCTCGACGGCGGGACCGGCGGCCCTGCGGTCCACCAGGCGGACGGGGTGACCCCTGCGCACCAGCTCACGGGCGAGCGCGGTGCCGGCGGGACCTGATCCCAGGACGACGTGCGGGGCGGGCGGCTGCGGGGTGGCGGCGGACATGGCGCTCCTCTTGCCTTGAATCGCTATGAACACTTACTTCTGTTAGAGACTCTAACGTCAGCGATTATGAATAGCAAGATGGTCGGGCCGGGGGGACATAGGCTGGCCGGGAGGGATCACGTCACGAGGAGGACGGTGCGCCATGGTCGTGAAGGACGCCGAACTGCCACACCTGCGCCGGTGTGTGGAGCTGGCGGCCGAGGCGCTGGAGGCCGGCGACGAGCCGTTCGGGTCGGTGCTGGTGGGCGCGGACGGCACGGTACTGGCCGAGGACCACAACCGGGTGGCCTCCGGCGACCGGACCCGTCACCCGGAGTTCGAGCTCGCACGCTGGTCCGCCGCCCGTCTGACTCCGGGGGAACGGGCCGCGGCCACCGTGTACACGTCCGGCGAGCACTGCCCGATGTGCGCGGCCGCCCACGCGTGGGTGGGCCTGGGACGCATCGTGTACGTCGCCTCGTCGGAGCAACTGGTGGGCTGGCTGCAGGAGTTGGGCGTACCGGCGCCGCCGGTGCGGCCGCTCCCGGTGCGGGAGGTGGCGCCCGGCGTGACCGTGGAGGGCCCGGTGCCGCAGCTCACGCGGGAGATCCACGCCCTGCACCGGCGCTTCCACGCGGGACGCGCCTGAGCCGGGGCACCCGTCCTGGCGGCGGGTGCCCCGGTCGACGCGGTCAGTCCCCGGAGCTCGGCCGGAAGCGCCGGTAGAGGACGGTTCCGCCCAGCACGAGCGCGGCGCCGCCCGCGAGGGTGGGCAGGGTGCGGTCCGTCCCGGTGTGGGCGAGGGACACCTCTTCCCGGGGCGGGACGGCGCGCGGGGACGGCCCGGGCCCGGCGCGCTCCTCCTCCGGGGCGGACGGCTCCGGCTCCGCCGGGGGCCGTACGGGCTCCGGGTGGTCGCCGGAGTCGTTCGTCGACTCGTTGCCGACGGCCGGGTTGCCGATGCCGACCACGTTGACGCTGTTGCCGCTGACGTTCACCGGGAGGTGCACCGGCAGCTGTACCCCGTTGCCGGAGAGCACGCCGGGCGAATCCTTTCCGCTTCCCTCGGCGGCCGCGCCGCCGGACGTCGCCCCGGTCGCGCTGCCGGACGTACCGCCCGAGGCTCCCGCCGCCTGGTGCGACGCTCCCTGGTGCGACGCCCCCGGCTCGCCGGAGTTGGCGCAGCCGTTGCCCGCGGCCGGGTTGAGGAGCCCCACCACGTTCACGGTGTTGCCGCACACGTCGACCGGCACGTCCACCGGGAGCTGCACGGTGTTGCCGGAGATCAGCCCGGGCGAACCGGCCGCGGACCCCTCGGCGCCGGCCCCGTCGGACGCGAACGCCGCGTACGCCGGCATCGTCACGGCCAGCGCGCCTGAGGCGGCGACGGCGAGCACACCGTTTCGGGTAACCCTTCTCATGAGGCTCCCTGCCTTCCAGACATGGTCGCGGGCAGTCGCCCGCACCGTCTAAAACGCGGGCGCACCATCCGAGTTATGGCTTATCGGTCTTTCACCCCATCGAGTGGGCGGTTCATCGAACAAGCGGCGCGCGGTCCGGTGCGATGCCGCCCGGAGGCGCCGGGTGCGCGGCCCGCTTATGGTGAGCGAGGGCGCCGACCACCGGTCCGCGACGGGGCGCCCGGGAGGCATCGATGCAGGCCAAGCTGGAGACTCGGCCCTCGGTCCGGCGCTGCGCGGTGACCGGAGCGCTCGGCCTGGCCCTGTTGGGTGCGGGACTGCCCGCCGCCGCGAACGGCGCGACCACCGCGACCACCGCGACCACGCGGGACGCCGGATCGGGCCTGTCCCGGTTCTACGACCAGCGGGTCGAGTGGACGGCGTGCGAGGGCACGGACATGCCGAAGGACCTCCAGTGCGGCAAGGTCACCGTCCCCCTCGACTACGCGCGACCCCGGGGCGGGACCCTCGACGTGGCCCTGGCCCGGTACCGGGCGACCGGCGACTCACGGGGCTCGGTCCTGCTGAACTTCGGCGGGCCCGGCGGCTCCGGCATCAACGAACTCGCCGTGGGCGGCAAGGAGTTCATGCACCTCACCAACGGCTACGACGTGGTGACCTTCGACCCGCGCGGCGTCGGCCGGTCCTCCCCGGTCTCCTGCGGACCGGCCACCCTGAAGATCATGGAGGCGACGGACGGGGACGGGGGGATGACCGACCCCGAGGGCGTGCTGGAACGGCTGCGCGACGCGGCGGCCGAGTGCGCCAAGTACTCCGGTCCCGTGCTGCCCCACATAGGCACGGTCGACGCGGCCCGCGACATGGACGTGATGCGCCGGGCACTCGGCGACGACCGGCTCAACTACCTGGGCTTCTCGTACGGGACCCGGCTGGGGGCGGTCTACGCGGCGCGGTTCCCGGACAAGGTCGGCCGGATGGTCCTGGACGGCGTGGACACGCTGACGGAACCGCTGGCCGAACAGGGGCTGGCCGGGGCGCGGGGGCAGCAGACCGCGCTGGAGAACTTCCTCGACTGGTGCGTCGAGGACGTCGCCTGCCCGTTCGGCCAGGACGCCCGGGACGCCCGGGACCAGGTGGAGCGGCTCGTCACCTCCCTCGACTCCGACCCGGTGCCGTCGGCCTTCGGCGAGCCCTTCACCGGGCAGGACATGGTCGGCGCGATCGGCCAGGCCCTGTACAGCAGGGAGTTGTGGCCCTCGCTGGAGCGGGCCCTCGCGCAGTTGCTCGAGGACGGCGACACCCGCGGCCTGGAGGGCTTCTCGTCGGGCGGCGTCACCTTCCCGGTCCGGGCCCCGGCCCGCACACCCGTCCGGGGCGACAGGACGGCCGGCCTCACCGACGAGGAGGACGTCCCCATGGACAACCTTCCGGCCGCCCTGATGGCGATCAACTGCGCCGACGACCCCGACCGCCCCACCGCCGCCCAGGTCACCGCGTCCCTCGACCGGCTGCGCGCCCGGTACGAGGACGTCTCGCCGGTCTTCGGCCGGTACCGGCTCACCCAGGTGCTCATGTGCTACGGCAGGCCCAAGGGAACGGACTACATCCGGGACGACGTGAAGGACCTCGACACCGCGAGGATGCTCCTGGTCGGCACCCGCGGCGACCCGGCCACGCCGTACCGCTGGACGACGGAGACGGCGCACCGGCTCGGCCCGTCCGCCGTGGTCCTGGACAACCGGGGCGAGGGGCACACCGGCTACGCGTCGTCCAAGTGCGTGCACCGCAAGGTCGACGACTTCCTCCTGTACGGCTCCCTGCCGCCCGACGGCAGCTCCTGCGGTCCCGAGTCCACCGGCGACGGGTCCGACTGAGCGGCGCCGGGTCGGACCGGGCGGAGATCCGCTCCGAATGCCCGATATGCCTTATATAGCCGTGGCGCATATCGTTCTGACATGGAGCACGATCTGAGTCCCGCCACCCTCGCCGGACTGCGGCGCCCCCGCCCGTATCCGGCCGTGTCCGTACTGACGCCGACGCACCGCCGCGAGCCGGACAACGCCCAGGACCGGGTCCGGCTGCGCAACGCGGTCGCCGCGGCCAAGAAGCAGTTGGAGGAGGATCCGGCGGTCAGCCGTGACCGGCGCGCGGAGGTGTCCCGCGAGCTGGACCGGGCGCTGGCCGAGATCGACCTGACGTACGCCGAGGACGGTCTGGCGATCTTCGCCGCCCCGGGTGAGCACCAGGTCTGGACGCTCAGCCGTTCCGTGCCCGAGCGCGTGGTTCTCTCGGACACCTTCCTGACCCGCAACCTCGTCGCCGCCCAGGCGGCCGAGCGGCCGTTCTGGGTCCTGTCGGTCGCCGCCGACCGGGTCAAACTGTGGAGCGGCGGCGCGGGCCGCGTCGTGGAGGAACACCTCGGCGGCTTCCCGCTCGACCGCCCGGCGGAGGACTTCGACCCCGAGCGCCAGGAGCGGATCGGCGACGCGCCGAGCACCTTCCGGGACGAGGGCACCCGCAGGTTCCTGCGCGACGCCGACGCCGCGATGGGCAAGGTCCTGCGCGCCCACCCCCGGCCGCTGTACATCACCGGCCCCGAGCCCGCCCTGTCCCTGTTCGAGGAGGCGGGCGCGCTCGCCTCGGACGCGGTGCTCGTCCCGCACGGCGGGCTCGCGCACGGCACCGCCGAGGCGGTGTGGCAGGCGGTCCGGCCCGTGCTCGAGAAGGAGGCGCGCGGTTCGGTCGAGGCGGTGGCCAGGGAACTGGACGCGGCCCGCGGCCGCAAGGACTTCGCGGCCGGGGTCGACGAGCTGTGGGAGAGCGCCCACACGGGCCGTGTCCGGCTGCTGGCCGTCGAGGAGAACTTCAAGGTGACGATGCGCGACGACGGCGAGCACCTGCTCCCGGCCCACGACGGCGACCTCGACGCCCGGGAGGACATCGTGGACGAGATCGTCGAACAGTGCCTGGAGACCGGCGCCGACGTCCGTTTCGTGCCGGACGGCGCGCTCGGGGACGCGGACGGCATCGCGGGGGTACTGCGCTACTGACGCCGGCCGCCGCACCCGCGTACCGGCCCGCCCCCGGCCTCTTGACGCACGTGAAAGCCTGTTCGCCGTACACGTACCCGCTGTCGGCGGGTGCGCGGCGGACGACGAAGGAGCGGGCGCGGCGTGAGTGAACTTCTGGGTGTGGCGGTCCTGGGTGCGGGGCACATGGGTGCCGACCACATACGACGCGTCGACCGGGTGGTGAGCGGCGCCCGGGTCGCCGCGGTGGCGGACCCCGACGCCGAGCGGGCGAAGGAGGCCGTGGGCGGGATCGGCGGGACCGGCAGGATCACCGTGCACACCGACGTCGAGGCCGCGCTGGACGCGCCGGGTGTCGAGGCCGTCCTGATCGCCTCGCCCGGCGAGGCGCACGAGGAGGCCCTGCTGGCCGCCTTCGCGCGGGGGCTGCCGGTGCTGTGCGAGAAGCCGATGGTGCCGGACTCCGCCGGCGCGCTGCGCGTGGTGGAGGCCGAGGCGCGCCTCGGCAGGAGGCTGGCGCAGATCGGGTTCATGCGGCGGTACGACGCCGAGTACCGGCAGTTGAAGTCCCTCCTGGACGGCGGGCGGCTGGGCCGGCCGCTGATGCTGCACTGCGTGCACCGCAACGTCTCCTCGCCCCCGCACTTCACCTCGGCGATGCTGATCAACAGTTCCGTCTCGCACGAGATCGACGCGGCCCGCTGGCTGCTCGGCCAGGAGCTGAGTGCGGTGACCGTGCTGCGTCCGCGCCCCTCGGCGGGTGCGCCCGAGGGCCTGCTCGATCCGCAGCTCGTGCTCTTCGAGACCGAGGGCGGCGCCGTGGTGGACGTGGAGGTCTTCGTCAACTGCGGCTTCGGCTACGAGGTGCGCTGCGAAGCCGTCTGCGAGGCGGGCAGCGCCCGGATCGGTGCGGCGCACACCATGGTGGTCACCGCGGCTGGCGGCGCGCGGGAGGAGGTGCCGCAGGACTACCTGGTGCGGTTCGCCGACGCCTACGACCGCCAGGTGCAGAGCTGGGTCGACGCCACCCGACGCGGCCTGGTCACCGGGCCGGGCACCTGGGACGGGTACGCGGCCGCCGCGGCCGCCGAGGCCGGGGTGCGGGCGCTGGACACGGGCGCGCGCACCCCCGTCGACCTGGCACCGCGTCCGGCCCTGCACGACCGGGCATAGAACAAGGGTCCACCGAACATCAGGGCGACGACGCCTTCGGGCCCTCCTCCACCTCAAGTCCCGTAGGAGACCTACGACTTAACCCGCACCCGGAGTACACCGAACACGTACCCGAGTCACCAGGGGAAGACTGTGGCATATGCCGGAAGCACCACCGTATCGTGTGTCGCCGAATCCCTTACGAGGCGTGGCGGGCTGTGCAACAGTCGTAACGGTCCTTCCGCCGGCCCCGGTTCCACCTCGGTCGTACCGTCAGCACATCGGAGTGCGTCATGTCGTCCCATCTCTCCGCGGACCACCCGGCCGCCCAGTCACCGGGACAGGGCTCGGTCGAGGCGCTCATATCGCAGACCCGGCGGCTGCGGGGCGACGTGGACGCGGTACGGCGGGACAGCCAGGACGACACGACGGACCCCCGGGGGCGCTGGCAGCGCGCCCTGTACGACCTGGCACTGCACCAACTCACCGACCTCGACGCGCATCTGGCTCAGCTCCGGGACGGCCCGGCACCCGCGCCGCGCGCCGGTTCGCTGCTCAGCCGGGTCGGCAGCGCGGAGTGGAACCTGCTGACCGACGAGGCCGAGTGGTCCGCGGAACTCTTCCACATCCTGGGCCGCGACCCGGCGTCCGTCCCGCTCAGCCTCGACGAACTCCCGTCCGTGGTACTCACCGAGGACCGCCCGAAGCTCACCGCGATGGTCACGGACTGCCTCGTCGACGGCCGGCCCATCGACGGCGAGTTCCGCGTGGTGCGCCCCGACGGGAGCGTACGCACCGTGCACATGATGGGCGAGCCCGTCCTCGACACCGACGGCAGCACCGCATCGATGTGGGCGGTGCTGCGGGACGTCGGCGAACTGCGCCGCAGCCAGCGGGCGGTGAGCGAGACCCGTGACTCGCTCCGGCACCGTCCGGCGCCGCCCTGGCACGGTCTCCTGCGCTTCCCGGACGAGGGCCGGCCCGGCCTGGACCTGGCCGCGGCGCACCTCCCGCCGACGTCCGCGACGGGCCGGCGGTCCCGGGACGGCGGGTGGTACGACGCGTGTCCGCTCGGCGCCGACGGCGAAACCCTGCTCACCGTGGGCGACTTCGGACGCCCGGAGGCCGAGGCGTACGGCCCGGCGGTGCTGATCGGCGGCCTGCGCGGCCTGGCACTGGCCGGCACCCGGCCGGGACGACTGCGGGACCGGCTCGCCGAACTGCTCCGGGCCACCGCCCTGCCGCCGGTGGCCGACGCCGTCTACTGCGGCTACCGGCCGGACACCCACACCCTGACGTGGGCGCACGCCTCGGGCCCCGTCCCGCTGCTCTTCCGCGGCGGAACGGGGCGTGCGCTGTCCGGACAGGACGGACCGTCGGGACAGGACGGGCCGTCAGGAGAGGCCGAGGCGACCCTCGAAGCGGGCGACCTGCTCCTCCTGCACACCGGGGCACTCGAACCGGAGGCCGTGGAGCACCTCCTCACCCTGGCCCCCCGCCTGACCACGGCGGATTCGGCCGGGGACGGTGTACGGCTGGTGACACGGGAGCTGGACGAGTTTCCGGGTCGTCGGGACGCCTGCGTTCTGATGGCCCGGGTGACGCCCTAGGTCCGCGGAGCGCGTCGCGCCTACGCCGGCGCGACGGTGCCGCCCGGCCCCTTCCCCCGGGGCGACTTGCCCTTGGGCAGCGCCAGCTTGATCTCCTCCCGCAGCTCCTGGATCTTCGGGTATCCGGCGTACTCGGCGGTGAGCCGGTACATCTGACGCAGCCGGTCCCAGGTCCGCTGGGAGGAGTTCGAGCCCATCGACACCAGGGCCAGGCGCGCGTACCGGTCAGCCTGTTCGGGGTCGTCGGCGATGAAGCAGGCGGAGGCCATGGACAGGTAGTCGAAGATCTTCGACCGCTGCCGGCCGTCGATCCTGAGGGCCAGGGCCTTGTCCGCGTAGTGCTGGGCGTGCGCGGCGGCTCCCGGTTCGAACTCGGCGAGCGTCCGGTAGGCGAGGGCCTGCATGCCGTACAGGTCCTCCTCCTTGAACGTCTGCATCCAGTCCGGGGGCGGCACGTCCGCCTTGTCGGAGACGAAGAGGTCCTCGGCCCGTCCCAGGGTGCGGCGCATCGCCTGGCCCTTGCCCATCGAGGCCTGGGCCCAGGCCTCGATGGTGTACAGCATGGCCTTGGTGCGCGGCAGTACCTGTTCGCCGGAGCCGGACTTGGCGAGCTTCATGAGGTCCAGTGCCTCGTCGGGCTTGCCCAGGTGCACCATCTGGCGGGCCGCCCGGGACAGGGCCTCGCCCGCCCGCGGCCGGTCGCCGCCCTCGCGCGCGGCGTGTGCGGCGATGACGAAGTACTTCTGGGCCGTGGGTTCCAGGCCCACGTCGTGCGACATCCAGCCCGCGAGGACGGCGAGGTTGGCGGCGACGCCCCACAAGCGGCGCTGGAGATGGGGTGGGTGGTGGTAGGCGAGCATGCCGCCCACCTCGTTGAGCTGGCCCACCACGGCCTTGCGCTGGAGGCCGCCGCCCCGGGCGGCGTCCCAGGCGCGGAACACCTCGACCGAGCGCTCCAGTTCCTCCACTTCCTGCGACCCGATGGGGGCGGCCTCGTAGCGGTCGAACCCGGCGGGGTCGGCGTGCAGGGGTTGGTGGAGGTCGGGGGCGTCGGCCGCGAGGGCCGGGTCGGTGTGCAGCCAGTCGTGCATGGCGCTGCTGAGTGCGGAGCCCGCGGCGAGCGCGGCGCCCGCGCCCACCAAGCCGCGTCGGTTGAGCATGAGGTCCATTCCCGTGAATTCGGTGAGGACCGCCGCGGTCCGCTCGGGCGCCCACGGCACGCCGTCGGGATGCTCTTCGCTCCCGTCGTGTGGCCGTTTCCCCGCACGCCCGTGCCGGACCAGACCGAGGTCCTCGATGGTCACGACACGGCCGAGACGCTCGGTGAACAGAGCCGCCAGCACCCGCGGCACCGGATCGCGCGGGATCTCTCCCATGTCGATCCACCGCCGCACCCGCGAGGTGTCGGTCGCCAGCTGGGGGTGGCCCATGGCCGCCGCCTGCCGGTTGACCAGCCTCGCGAGCTCGCCCTTGGACCAGCCGGCCAGGCCGAACAGGTCCGACAGACGGGTGTTGGGTTCTTTGCTCACTACAAGCCCCCAGGTTCTCGGCTGAGTTGACAGTAGCCCCGTGCGGGTTGCCGGGCGACTATTCGCCACCGTTCGCCAGGGTGCGCCAGATGGTGTGCCACGGGCGGCCGGGTGTCAGGTAGGAATGCGCCACCCCGACCCGGTCGCCGCGGGGGTACTCCCCAGGGTGGCCCCCGGCGGCCGGTCGGGCGGCGCGACGGCTTTCGGAAGACGTGCCGCCCCGGTACCGAACGGACTGGACCGGACCGGCACCCCTCTTCAGGCAGGCACAGCAGGCACACGAAGGGATCTGTCTCGCCCATGTACGCAGCATCGTCCTCCGTGTCCGCCCCGCAGCGCGCGCTGCACCCCCGCCCGACGGCGGGCGGCGGCCCCTATCTCGCCCCAGCGCGTCCGGCGGCCCCGGTGCTCGGGGCCGGCAGGGCGCGGCTCGGCGCGGGGCCCGGCACCCAGCCGCTCAGCGGGAGAATCGACCTGTCCGGCCCCCAGGGGGCCCAACTGCGCACGGCGATCGCCGCCGTGCACCGGATCTGCCCCGAGTTCTCCCCCGTGCAGGTGCTGCGCCGCAGCGGACGCTCGGTGCTCCTGGTCGGAACGACCGGGCGCAGCACGGCGGTGGCCAAGTGCTTAGTGGACCACTCCCCCGCTTGGGCGGAACGAAGCCGGCACGAGATAGGGGCATACCGCTCGTTCGTCCGGCAGCGCCCTCCGGTGCGGGTGCCGAGACTGATCGCGGCGGATCCGGACAACGGCACGCTGGTCATCGAGCGGATGCCCGGAAGGGTGGCGGCGCTGCAACGGCATCCCCTGGAGGCCCCGCCGCGGGCGGACATCAGGGCGGCGATCGGAGCGGTCTGCCGGCTGAACGCCTGGCGGCCGCCGGCCGGCACCTTCGACGCCCCACTGGACTACGCGGCCGGGATCTCCCGCTACCACGAGCTGGGGCTGCTCACCGACCGGGACCTGGGCGACCTGCAGAAGCTGCTGCACGGCATCGCCCACGCGGGCGGGCGCCAGGGCATGGGCCAGTTCTGTCACGGTGACGCGCTGCTGTCCAACGTCCTCATGTCCCCGGCCGGTCCGGTGCTGGTGGACTGGGAGCACGCGGGCTGGTACCTGCCGGGCTACGACCTGGCCACACTGTGGGCGGTCCTCGGGGACGCTCCGGTGGCCCGCCGTCAGATCAGCCAGATCGCCCAGTCGACGGGCACGGCCGCGCGCGACGCGTTCCTGGTGAACCTGATGCTCGTACTGACCAGGGAGATCCGTACGTACGAGACGGCCGTGCAGCGTTCGATGCACGACCCGGTCGGGGCGACGCCGGGGCCGGCCCACCCGGGTGCCGCGCCGACCGGCGAGGAACAGCGGCTGCTGCTGCGCCGGTTGCACGACGACTGCCAGCTGGCCCGGCGGGCCGTGCGGGCGGCGGTCGGCACGCGCTGACGGGACCGCGCGAGAGGACGACGGTGCGCGGTGTGCCCCTCCGACAGGGGGGCGCACCGCGCTTTTCGTGTCCGTCCGCCCGGGTGTGCGCAGGGGCCACAGGTGTACGCCACTGACGCCCCGCAGGCCCGCGGGCCGTCGCCACGAAACTCGCCGAACCCCTTGCTGACGTGGGAAATCACCGCCATGACGGCATGATTGACGGATCGTCGGACCGCCGGGTACGACTGACCCAGCCCGGCCCCGCACGCCCGTCACGTCCCCCCACGCCCGACCGTCACAGGAGGCCGTTTTGCGAGGATCCCCCGTCGTGCCCGCCCTGGCCACCGCGGCACTGCTGCTGCCGCTGCTCGGCGCGGCCCCGTCGGCCGCCGCTCCCACGGAGGCACCACCCGCCCCGGACCGACTCCAGCGGGCGTTCGCCACCGCGGCGGCCGAGTACCACGTGCCGCAGAGTGTTCTGCTCGGCGTCTCCTACCTCCAGTCCCGCTGGGACGCGCACGGCGGCGCGCCGAGCGTGACCGGCGGCTACGGCCCGCTGCACCTGACCGACGCCCGTACGGCCCTGGCCGGGGCGTCGCACCACGGCGGGGGCTCGGAGGACCCGCGCGGCGACGACGCGCGCGCCGCGCTGCACCCGACCGGCGGTGCCACCGTGCCGTCCGGCGACCTGCCAGCCCGGCTGACCACGCTGCCGAGGGCCGCCGAGCTGACCGGAATGAGCCCCGAGGCGCTGCGCACGGACCCGGCCGCGAACGTGGCCGGCGGTGCGGCGCTGCTCGCCGCCGCGCAGCGCGACCTGGGTGAGCCGCTGAGCGCGGACCCGGCGGACTGGTACGCGGCGGTGGCCCGCTTCTCCGGCGCGGAGGACTCCGCGACGGCGGCGGCGTACGCGGACGACGTCTACGAGGTCATCCGCACGGGTGAGCGGCGCACCACGGACGCCGGCCAGCGGGTCTCGCTGGCCGCCCGCCCCGGCGTGGCGCCGGACGTCTCACGGCTGGACGGCGCCGGCCTGCGCGCCGCCTCCGCCGCCGGTACGGAGTGCCCGAGGTCGGTGTCCTGCGAGTGGGTCCCGGCCCCGTACGAGGAGTTCGGCGACGGCGACTATGGCAACCACGACCTGGGCACCCGGCCGGCCTCCCAGCGGATCCGCTACATCGTCGTGCACGACACGGAGGGCACCTGGAACGGGGTCCTCAACATGGTCCAGGACCCCACCTATGTGTCCTGGAACTACACGCTGCGCTCCACCGACGGCCACATCGCCCAGCATGTGAAGGCGAAGGACGTCGCCTGGCACGCGGGGAACTGGTACGTCAACGCGAAGTCGATCGGTCTGGAGCACGAGGGTTTCCTGGCGGAGCCGGACGCCTGGTACACGGAGGCGATGTACCGGTCGTCGGCGCGGCTGGTGAAGTACCTGGCGAAGAAGTACGACATCCCGCTGGACCGGCAGCACGTCCTCGGCCACGACAACGTGCCCGGCACCACGACGGCGACCATCCCGGGCATGCACACCGACCCGGGCCCGTACTGGGACTGGCGGCACTACTTCCAGCTGCTCGGCCGGCCCTTCCAGCCGACCGCCGGGAAGAAGTCCTCCCTGGTGACGATCCGCCCCGACTACGACGCCAACCGCCCCGGGTACACCGGCTGCGAGACGGCGGGCGAGCCCTGCGCGCCGCACGGCTCCAGTGAGGTCCGGCTGTACGCCGACCACGACGTGAACGCGCCGCTGATCAAGGACATCGGCCTCGGCACCACCCCCACGACCGGGGTGAACGACCTGTCCTCCCGGGTCTCCACGGGCCAGCAGTACGCGGTGGCCGACCGGTGGGGCGACTGGACGGCCATCTGGTACCTCGGGCAGAAGGCGTGGTTCCACAACCCGCCGAAGAGCCCGGCCGCGGTGCCCGCCTCCGGGCGGGTGCTCACCCCGAGGAAGGGCCTCGCGAACGTCCCGGTGTACGGGCGCGCGTACCCGGAGAAGGCCGCCTACCCGGCGGACGTGCCCGCCCAGGCCGTGTCACCCCTGCCGTACACCCTGCCCGCGGGGCAGAAGTACGTGGTCGGTGAGAAGGTGCCCGGCGAGTACTACTACGCGGTCACCTTCGACGAGGCGTCCCACCGGGTGGTGACGGGCGAGGACCAGTACTACGAGATCCAGTACGGTCACCGGGTCGCGTACGTGCGCGCCGCCGACGTGACGGTCTCCGCGGCCCGGTAGCCCGCTGCCGGGAGCCGGGTCTCAGCCCTGCTGGAAAAGCTCCGCCGGGAGCGGCTTCAGCAGGGCGTACAGGTCGTCGGTGATGGGGCGGTCCCAGGCGGCGATGGTCACCAGGACGCCGTCGCTGCGGTCGAACTGGACGCAGGAGATCCGGCTCTCGGAGAGCTTGAGGCGGCGCACGATGAGCAGGTTGTCGCCCTGCATCACGGGGACGTCCTCGGCGCCGACGACCGTGATCTCCTCGTCGTTCTCCAGCGCGAGCAGCAGCTGGGCCACCTCGAAGGGGATCTCTCCCTCGGGGACCTCGCGGGCCGGTGAGCCGTCCGGGAGGTTGCCGATGATCATCGCGGGGCCGCGGCCGCCGAACAGGTCGTAGCGCAGGAAGACGCCCTGACAGCTGCCGTCGGGCGCGGGCAGCAGACCGGCGCCGAGATTGCCGGGCCAGTCGCCCGGGTCCATGGCCAGTACGTCGAAGTCGGGCCCGGCGGGCGTGGCGCTGCGGCGGCGGAGGAACGACATGCCGCCATGGTACGTGGCCGGGGGCCGGGAACGGCGTGCGGGCGGCGGCCCGGCCGGGCTACGCGGTCCGCCGCTGCCGGTCCTGGTGGCGGGCCACCCTGGCCCGGTTGCCGCAGGAGGGCCTGCACCATTCCTGCCGGGGGTGCTCCTTGAGGAAGTAGCGCACGCAGCGCGGCGCGTGGCAGGCCCGCAGCCGTTTCAGGTCGGGCCCCGCGAGGAAGCCGATCACGGCCTGGGCGAGGGCGGCTGCGAGGTCCGCCCGTACGCCCTGCGCGGGGGCGGCGCGCACGACGGGCCCGGCGGCGTCGGCCCAGGCCAGGACGGGGACCGTGGGGGTGCGGGCGGCGGCCTCGTTCAGGAGCCGCAGGGCCTGGGGCACGGGCAGCAGCCGGGCGGCGTCGGCGGGGCTCGGCTCGCCGGGGCGCACGGCGCGGGCGAAGAGGGCCCGGGCGGCGGCCCGTACGTCGCGTACGGCGGCCAGGGTGGACGCGTCGGCCTCGAAGACCTCGGCGTCCGGCACCACGCCGGGGTGTGCCCAGGCCCAGGCGGTGAGCCCGGCCGGGTCGGCCAGTTCGTCGGCGACGCCGCCCTGCCCGTCGTGCCGGACGGTCAGCGCCAGGTCGAGCGCGATCCGGGTGTCCCTGCTGGCCGAGTCCTGCATGCGGCCGATGATAGGCACGCCGGGCCCGGCGGGGTGTCACTCCTGCGAGGGACCGGGGGGCACCACCGCGATCGGGGCCGCCGCGTGCAGCAGCACGGCGTGGGTGACCGAGCCCATCATCCGGGCGGGGGCCAGCAGGCGCCGGCGGTGCCGGCCGACGACGATCAGGTCGGCGTCCTTGGAGGACGCGACCAGGTTTCCGGCGGCGTCGCCGGGCACCACGTGGGTGTCGGCCCGGACGTCGGGGTGGCGTCCGCGGTAGGGGGCGAGCAGGCCGTCGGCCAGGACCCGGGTCTCGCTCTCGATGGAGACCTCGTCGATCACCAGGGGCATCATCTGGCCCGCGGCGGCCCAGGTCTGCACCGGCCACGGGTAGGCCGCGACCACCTGGAGGCGGGCGCCGCGCAGCCCGGCCTCGGTGAAGGCGAAGGACAGGGTGGCGTCGTCGGGGCTGTCCACGTGCAGGCCGACCACCACCCGGGGGCCGGGTTCGGCCGGTGCCTCGCCGTGGACCTCGCGTCCGGGCCGGGGCACCACGACGACCGGGCACTCCGCGTCGCGGGCGGCGGCCATGCCGTTGGAGCCCAGCAGCAGGCCGGCGAAGCCGCCCCGGCCCCGGGAGCCGAGGACGAGCAGCTGGGCGTCCGCGCCCAGTTCCGGCAGCAGGGCACCCGGAACGCCTTCCATGCCCACGTACTCCGTCGGCACCGCGAAGGCCCGTCCCTGAAGGTGCGCCCGCGCCTGGTCGAGCGCGGGGTCCTCGGCGGTGTCCGGCGGGCCCGCGACCAGGACGTCGGTCTGGGCCCAGGCGGCGTACTGGCGCACGTGCACCACCCGCAGGGGTGCCTCGCGCCGGTGGGCGGCGTCGAGCGCCCAGTCCAGGGCGCGCAGGCCGTCGTCCGAACCGTCGACCGCCGCGATGACCGGCAGGGTGCTCATGGGTCCTCACCTCCGGAGTACGGACTTCCCCCCGGCGGCGGACCGAACACCCCGGTTCGGCCGGTCGGCGCACCCCGCGGTGTCCTACGTGAGGTCGAACTCCCCTTCCCGCGCTCCCGACACGAACGCGCCCCATTCCGCCGGGGTGAAGATCAGGGAGGGGCTCTGCGGGCTGCCGCTGTTCCGCATGGCGATGAATCCCTCGACAAAGGCGATCTGGACATCCCCCAGGCCTCGGCTGCTGGACTGCCACTGCGCGTTGCTGAGATCCAGCTCCGGCTTGTCCCAGCCCATGAGCGTGCGCTGGTGGGTGGTGCTCTCGGCCACGTCCGTGCTCCTCCCGGTTTCGTCGTCCGCGGCCAGCCTAGCGACCGGGTTCGACCGCCGACAGGCCACGTGGGAAGTGCCTTGCGGGGAGATGCGAAGGAGATCGGTTCGGTCCGAGGAAGGTGGCGATCCGGTGGGTGAACCAGCGCGGGTCGTCCAGCCACGGGTAGTGCCCGGCGCCGGGCTGGACGGCGAGCTCGGCGCGCGGGAAGACGTCGGCGCAGCGGCGCGCCAGCTCCGGGCTGGGGCCGCCGTCGCGCTCACCGGCGAGGACGAGCACCGGGGCGAGGCAGCGGGCGAGCGCGGCCCTGGTGGCGGGCGGGTCGAAGGCGTCCGGGGAGAGGAAGACGTCGCCCGCCCCGTCGTTGCTCTCCTCGTCGGCGCGCGCGTCGTGTGCGCGGGCCGTGTCGTCCCAGCGGCCGAAGAAGAAGGGCGCGAACACGGGGTCGAACTCGCCGGTCCCGGCGAGCCAGGCCCGGAAGGGCCCGATGGCCTCCTCGAACCACGGCTCGTCCGCGCGCAGGAGCGCCGCCCGGAGCCGGTCCTCGGGCGTCGCCGGCATGTCCAGGGCCCAGGGGGTGGCGGTGACCAGGACGAGCCGTGACACCCGTTCCGGGTGGCGGGCGGCGTACAGCAGGGCGAGGCTGCCTCCGGCCGAGTGCGCGAGGAGGTCCATGCGTGCGAGGCCGAGGTGCTCGCGCAGTGCCTCCACGTCGGCCACGAGCCGGTCGCAGCGGTATGTCGCAGGGTCCTGAGGGACGGCGGAGCCGCCGGTGCCGCGCAGGTCGAGGAGGACCAGCAGGCGGTGTGCGGCGAGGCCGCCCAGGTCGCCGAGGTAGCTGGACGCGCGCATGGGTCCGCCCGGCAGCACGACCAGCGGGTCCCCCTCGCCGCGTACGTGGAAGGCGAGGCGGGTCCCGTCGTGGGCGGTGAAGGTCTGCATGGCGCCGATCCTCACCGTCCGCCGCGCTGCCGCGCAACGGGGTTGGGGAACCGGGCCCCGGGTTCAGGCACCGGCGAAGCGGTCCCGCAGTTCCCTCTTGAGGATCTTCCCGCTGGCGTTGCGCGGCAGGGCGTCCACGAACAGGACGCGTTTGGGCGCCTTGAAGGCGGTGAGCCTCTCGCGGGTGTGGGCGATCAGCTCGTCCTCGGTGACCTCCGAGCGGGGGACGACGACGGCCGTGACGGCCTCGATCCACCGTTCGTCGGGCAGGGCGATCACGGCCGCCTCGGCGACGGCGTGGTGCGTGTAGAGGGCGTCCTCGACCTGGCGTGAGGCGACCAGTACGCCACCGGAGTTGATGACGTCCTTCACCCGGTCGACGATGGTGTAGTAGCCGTCGGCGTCCCGGACGGCGAGGTCGCCGGAGTGGAACCAGCCGTCGCGGAAGGCGGCCTCGGTCTCCTCGGGCCGGTCCCAGTAGCCGTCGCACAGCTGCGGGGAGCGGTAGACGACTTCGCCGGGCGTGCCGTCGGGGACGTCCTTGCCGTCCTCGTCGACCACACGGGCGTCGACGAAGAGGACCGGGCGGCCGCAGGAGTCCATGCGGCCCTCGTGCTCGTCCGGGCCGAGCACGGTGGCGAGCGGGCCGATCTCGCTCTGGCCGAAGCAGTTGTAGAAGGCGAGGTGCGGCAGGCGTGCGCGCAGTCGTTCCAGAACGGGCACCGGCATGATGGACGCGCCGTAGTAGGCCTTGCGCAGGCCGGTCAGGTCGCGGGTGGCGAAGTCGGCGCGGTTCGCCAGGCCGATCCACACGGTGGGCGGTGCGAACAGGCTGTCCACGCGGCCCGCTTCGATCAGGTCGAAGAGCCGGTCGCCGTCGGGCGCGTCCAGGATGATGTTGGTCGCGCCGACGGCGAGGTAGGGCAGCAGGAAGACGTGGGTCTGGGCCGAGTGGTAGAGCGGGAGCGCGTGCACGGGGCGGTCGCCGGCGCCGAGGTCCAGCGCGGTGATGGCGCTCAGGTACTCGTGCACCAGCGCCCGGTGGGTCATCATCGCGCCCTTGGGCAGCGCGGTGGTGCCCGAGGTGTACAGGAGCTGCACCAGGTCCTCGGCGCCCGGCTCGGGGCCGTCGTACGGGGGCGCCGCCGCGAGGCGGGCCAGGAGCGAGTCGTCGGTGTCGCGCAGCGGCAGGGTGCGGGCCTGGCCGGGGAGCCGGGCGGCGAGGCCGGGGTCGGTGAGGACCAGGGTGCTGCCGGACTGGCCGACGATGTGGGCGAGGTCCTCGCCGGTGAGGTTCTGGTTGACCGGGACGTGCACCAGGCCCGCGCGGGCGCAGGCCAGGAACGCGATCAGGTAGGCGTCGGAGTTGTGGCCGTAGGCGGCGACCCGGTCGCCCGGGGACAGTCCCTCGCCCAGCAGGACGCTCGCCGCGCGGGAGACCGCGGTGTCGAGTTCCGCGTACGTCCAGGAACGGTCGCGGTACTCCACCGCGACGCGTGCCGGAGTGCGTCGGGCGCTGCGGCGCAGCACCCCGTCAACAGTGCTGCCGGTGCTGCCGTGTCCGGGCGTCATGACCTGATCCTCGGCCGGTCGCGGGGGCGGGTCAAGCGGTGTGCGCCGGTCCGCCGGCTCCCGGCGCCCGCTCGGTCCGCCCCATTGACACGGCCCGTCGCTGACAGGAAAGTTTCACTCCGCACGGCGATCCGGGAAAGATACTTTCAGCTTCGGTGGCGGGAGACTCTTCGATGGCCGGTCAGGCGACGAACGGATTCAGTCGGCGTCAACTGGGCGCCGGCGCCCTGGCCCTGGGGGGTGCCCTGGCCGTCGCCCCGTTCGCGGCCGGGCCGGCCGAGGCCGTCTCGGACACAGGCCGCCGTCCCACCCTGCGGCGCGGTTCCGCCGAACGCGCCGGGCTCCTCCCCGGCCATCTGCGCCGGCTCGTCACCGACGCCGAGGCATTCCTCGGCCCGTCCCCCGAGCACCCGTGGTACGCGGGCGCCGTGCTGCTCGCCGGCCGGGGCGGCACGGTGGCGCTGCACGAACCGATCGGCATGGCGGTGCGCTACCGGGCCTACGACGAGGCGACGGACACCGGTGTCGAGTTCCCGCCGGACGAGCAGATCCCGATGGCCGGGGACACGGTGTTCGACCTCGCGTCGATCTCCAAGCTGTTCACCTCGATCCTCGCCGTGCAGCAGCTGGAGCGGGGCGCGCTGGAGCTGGCGGCGCCGGTCGCCTCGTACCTGCCGGACTTCGGCCGGGCGGGCAAGAAGGACGTGACGATCCGGCACCTGCTGACCCACACCTCGGGTTTCCGGGCGTGGATCCCGCTGTACAGCGCGCCCACGTACGAGGAGAAGGTGCAACTCGTCTACGCCGAGGCCCCCGTCAGCGCGCCCGGCACGGCGTACCTGTACTCGGACCTCAACATGATCTCGCTCCAGCTGGTGCTGGAGGAGGTCACGGGCCGCACACTGGACGTCCTGCTGCGCGAGGAGATCACGAGGCCGCTGGGTCTCACCCGCACCCGCTACAACCCGCCCGCCTCCTGGCGGCCCGGGATCGCGGCCACCGAGGACGCCCGCAAGCCCTGGTCCGGTCTGGACCGGGGGCTGGTGTGGGGCGAGGTGCACGACGAGAACGCCTTCAGCCTGGGCGGCGTCGCGGGACACGCGGGGGTGTTCTCCTGCGCGTGGGACCTCGCGGTCCTCGGTCGGGCCCTGCTCAACGGCGGGTCCTACGGGCGGGCGCGGATCCTGCGGCCGGAGTCCGTGGAGCTGATGTTCACGGACTTCAACACCGACTTCCCGGGCGACGAGCACGGCCTGGGCTTCGAGCTGTACCAGCACTGGTACATGGGTGCGATGGCCACGCCGCGCACGGCCGGGCACACCGGTTTCACGGGCACCTCGCTGGTGCTCGACCCGACGACCGACTCCTTCCTCGTCGTCCTCGGCAACTCCGTCCACCCGGTGCGCGGTTGGCGTTCCGGGTCGGCCCCCCGGGTGGCGGCGGGCACCAACCTGGCGCGGGCGGTACCGGTCCGTCCGGCACACGGGCGCACGGCGTGGTTCTCGGGGACGGCGAATTCCACCACGGCCACGCTCACGCTGCCCGCCCTGGACACGTCGGCCGGGCGGGCCCGACTGCGCTGCGCGCTGTGGTGGGACACCGAGCCCGGCTCGGACGTGCTGGTCCTGGAGGCCTCGACCGACGGCGGCGCGGAATGGCGGCCGGTGCCGTTCACCACCACGCGCCGCGGCGAGGCGCCCCGCGACCATCCGGCGGGCTCGGCCACCGGCTGGTCGGGACGCGTCTGGCACCGGCTGAGCGCCGCGCTCCCGGCCGCGCACGGGCTCACCCTGCGCTGGCGGTACACGACCGACCGGCTGTACGTGGGCCGCGGGGCGTACGTCGACGGCCTGCGCGCGGACGCGGCCGGCGAGGTCCTGTTCCACGACGCGCGCCCGGCGGACGCGGCACGCGTCGTGGCCGAGGGGTGGACGGCGTCGGCGGACTAGGCCCTGTCCTGTTCCAGCACCGCCATCGCCGCGTTGTGCCCCGGTACCCCGCTCACGCCTCCTCCGCGCACGGCGCCCGCGCCGCACAGCAGGACGCCTGCCCGGCCGGTCTCCACGCCCCAGTGGCCGGTGCCCTCCTGGGCGTGGGGCCAGGACAGCTCGCGGTGGAAGATGTTGCCGCCGGGCAGGCGCAGGTCGCGTTCCAGGTCGAGGGGCGATCTGGCCTCGATGCAGGGCCGTCCGTCGGCGTCGGTCGCCAGGCAGTCGGCGAGGGGCTCGGCCAGGTGGGCGTCGAGCTGGGCGAGGGTCGACTGGAGCAGTTCCTCGCGTACGGCGTCGTTGTCCCGGGCGAAGAGGCGGGCGGGCGTGTGCAGGCCGAACAGGGTGAGGGTGTGCATGCCCTTGGCGGCCAGGCCGGGCCCGAGGATCGTGGGGTCGGTCAGCGAGTGGCAGTAGATCTCCGAGGGCGGGGCGGCGGGCAGTTCACCGGCGGCCGCCCGGGCGTGCGCGGCGGCCAGTTGCTCGTAGCCCTCGGCGATGTGGAAGGTCCCGGCGAAGGCCTCGCGCGGGTCGGTGTCCGGGTCGCGCAGCCGCGGCAGCCTGGTCAGCAGCATGTTCACCTTGAGCTGGGCGCCCTCGGCCGGTGCGGGCGGGGCGTCCCCCGTGAGCGCCGCCAGCTCGCGCGGCGAGGCGTTCACCAGGACGTGGCGGGCGGCGGCGACGCCCTCGCCGTCGGCCGAGCGGAAGGTGACCTCGGCGCTGTGCCCGTCCGCGTCGATCCGGACCGCCTCGTGGCCGGTGGCGAGCACGGCACCCGCGGCGCGGGCGGCGTCGGCCAGCGCGTCGGTGAGCGCGCCCATGCCGCCGACGGGTACGTTCCAGGCTCCGGTGCCGCCGCCGATCACGTGGTAGAGGAAGCAGCGGTTCTGGGCCAGGGAGGGGTCGTGGGCGTCGGCGAAGGTGCCGATCAGCGCGTCGGTGAGGGCCACGCCCCGCACCAGGTCGTCGGCGAAGTGCTCCTCGATCGCGACGCCGACCGGCTCCTCGAACAGGGCCCGCCAGGCCGTCTCGTCGTCGACCCGGCGGCGCAGTTCGTCCCGGGTGGGCAGCGGTTCGGTGAGGGTGGGGAAGACCCGCTGGGCCACGTGGCCGGTCATGGCGTAGAAGCGCTGCCAGGCGGCGTACTCCCGCTGCGAGCCGGTGAGCCGGGCGAACGACTCGCGGGTGCGGCGCTCGCCCCCGCCGACGAGGAGCCCGGTGGGCCGCCCGGCGCGCTCGACGGGCGTGTACGAGGAGACGGTGCGCGCACGCACCCGGAAGTCCAGGCCGAGATCCCGCACGATCTTCCTGGGCAGCAGGCTGACCAGGTACGAGTAGCGCGACAGCCGTGCGTCGACCCCGGCGAACGGCGCCGTGGACACGGCCGCTCCGCCGGTGTGGTCCAGCCGTTCGAGGACCAGCACGGAGCGGCCGGCCCGGGCCAGGTAGGCGGCGGCGACCAGGCCGTTGTGGCCGCCGCCGACGATGACGGCGTCGTAGCTGCGGGAGGTGCTGGGCGGGGGCGTCATGGCTCTTGGTAGCACGGCCCGATCCGGGGCGGCCAGCCCGGCGTCGCGCACCGTGCCCGGTCAGCGGGCGGCCACCGAGCGCAGTGTCGCGACCCTGCGGTACAGCTCCGCCGCCTCGGCCGCGCGGCCGAGCTGTTCCAGGCAGTGGGCCTCGTCGTCGCGGGCGACGAGGGTGTCGGGCCGGTCGGGGCCCAGGACCCGTTCGCGGGCGGCGGCGACCAGCCGGTACTCGGTGAGGGCGGCGGCCCAGCGGCCCAGCCAGCCCAGGGCGACGGCGACCTCGCGGTGGCTGACCAGGGTGTCGGGATGGTCGGGGCCCAGCACCCGTCCGCGGGCCGCGCACACCGCGCGGGCCTCGTCCAGCGCCTCCGCCCAGCGGCCCAGCCTGCCGAGGTTGACGCCCCGGCCGTGCCGGGCGCGCAGGGTCTCGGGATGATCGGCGCCCTGGGCGCGGGCGCGGTCGGCGATCAGTTCCTCGTAGGCGGTCAGCGCCTCGGCGCAGCGGCCGAGGCGGCCGAGGGCGACGCCGGTCTCGTAGCGGGCGGCGAAGGTGTCGGGGTGGTCGGGGCCGAGAGCTCGGGCGCGGGCGGCGGCGACCTCGCGGTAGGTCGCCAGAGCCTCCTGCCAGCGGTCGAGCCGCCCGAGTTCGTAGGCCACCTCGTAGCGGGTGACGAGAGTGTCGGGGTGGCCGGGGCCGAGCACCCGGGCCCGGGCCGCGGCCACCTCGCGGGCCATCCGGTGGGCGTCCTCGGTACGGCCGAGCCGGCCCAGGTTGAAGGCCAGGTTGTGCCGGCAGCGCAGGGTGTCGGGATGGTCGGCGCCCATGGTGCGCTCACGGGCGGTCAGCACCGACGTGTACACCTGGTGGGCGTCGGTGTGGCGGCCCAGCCGGCCCAGGGTGTAGGCCATCTCCTGGCGGACGGCGAGGGTGTCGGCGTGGTCGGCGCCCAGCGTCCTGATCCGGGCCTGGGCGACACCCTTGTAGGCGCGCAGCGCGTCGGCGGCCCGGCCGGTGCGCCCCAGTGCGAAGGCGGCCTCGTAGCGGCTGGCGAGCGTGTCGGGGTGGTCGGGGCCGAGCAGGCGCTCGCGTTCGGCCGCGACCGCGCGGTGCGCCCGGCCCGCCTCCTCCCAACGGCCGAGGCGGCCCAGGCTCAGTGCCGCGTTGTGGCGCTCGGCGAGCCCGGCGGCGGCCTCGGACGCCTAGCTCGGGCCACTCGTCCGGGGCGGGGGCGACGCTTCGGCCGCCGTCGGTCCCGTCGCCGGCGGGCCGCGGGATCCACTCGCCGGACAGGCCCGCCCCGGGGTCCGGGGTGTGGCGCGCGGGCCGGTGCCGGTCGCCTTGTGACCGGTGGTCATGCCGTGGGTCCAGGACGGCAGCCCGGCGCGGCGGCCGAGCTGCCGCGGCGTCCGCGGCCGGGCCGCCGCGAGGTCGGCACCCGCGCCGGTGCGGTGCGCCCGGCGGTGATCCGGCGGCCCAGCTCGCCGGCGTCGTCCGGGCGCTGCTCGGGCCGCTTGGCCAGCAGGTCCAGGATGATCCGCTCCAGGTACCGGGGCAGCTCGGCGCGGTGGGTGCGGGGCGGTTCGGGCTCGGTGTCGCGGTGGCCGACGAGGATCGCCCAGGCGTCGTCGAGGTCGAACGGCGGGACGCCGGTGGCGATCTCGTAGAGCACACAGCCCAGGGAGTACAGGTCGCTGCGCCGGTCGACCTCGTCCCCGCCGATCTGTTCCGGCGACATGTAGTGCGGGGTGCCCATGGCGATGCCGGTGCCGGTGAGCCGGGCGGTGAAGCCCGCGTCGGCACCCAGCCGGGCGATGCCGAAGTCGCAGATCTTCACGGTGCCATCGGCGGTCCGCACGATGTTGGCGGGCTTGAGGTCGCGGTGCACGATGCCCTGCTCGTGGGTGTAGGCGAGCGCGGAGGCGACCTGTTCGGCGATGTCGACGACGTCCGCGACGGGCAGCGGATGGCCCTTGTTGTCCGTCAGGAGCCGGCTCAGGTCACTGCCCTCCAGCAACTCCATGACCAGGAAGAGCATGCCGTCCCACTCGCCGAAGTCGTGGACGACGGTCACCCCGCGGTGCTGGAGCGCGGCGGCCACCCGGGCCTCGCGCCGGAATCTCTCCCGCAGGACGCGGGTGAAGGAGTGGTCGTGCTGCGTGCCCAGTGGTTTGAGGCACTTGACGGCTATGCGGCGGCCCAGTGACTCGTCCCGCGCCCGCCACACCTCGCCCATGCCGCCGCGCCCGATTCTCTCGAGCAGCCGGTACCGGCCCTGGATCAGCGTGCTGTCCCCCATGACTTCGCCCGCCCCCGTGGTTCAGTCCGCCGCGCCCTCCCCTGGCCGGTCCAGTATGGCCGCTTGTCGTCCGATTTTGTATGGCGCCGGGCGCACACCCGGGCCGAGCCGTGCCATGGCGCGCAGGATGTGTTTGGGCGGCAGCTGCCAGCGCAGACGTGCGGGGACGAGGCGCAGCAGGGTGCCCGTGGAGCGCAGCCGGCGGGTGACGGTGGCGGGCGGCGGCGCGGATCTGCCGTAGAGCTCGTGCGCGTACGGCGGTAGGGAGTCGTACGCAAGACGGGCGACCCGCCGCCACAGCAGCTCGCGGGCCGGGACCAGGAGGGGGTGCGTGGGCGGGCGGAGCAGGAAGTCGTCCACCTCGTGCGCGTCCGCTCCCGCGGCCAGTTCGGGCCGTACCCGCGCGAAGTAGGCGGCCAGCTCGGCCCGGTTCGCGGGTACGGAGGCGGGGTCGAGGCCGACCAGACGGGCGCTGTGCCGGTGTTCGGCGAGGTAGCGGTCGGCGTGGGCGTCGGTGAGCGGGAACCCGGAGCGGCGCAGGACGTGCAGGTAGGAGCCGATCTCGGCGCAGTGCACCCACAGCAGCAGGGCGGGTTCGTCGACGCCGTAGCGCTCGCCCGTGTCGGGGTCGGTGGCGCCGAGCATGCTGTGGATCTTCCTGACCCGGGCCCCGGCCCGCTCGGCCGCCTCGGTGGTGCCGTACGTCGTGGTGCCGACGAAGCCCGCGGTGCGCATCAGCCGGCCCCACGCGTCGCGCCGGAAGTCGCTGTTCTGCATCACGCCGCGCACCGCGCGCGGGTGCAGGGCCTGGAGGTAGAGGGCGCGGACGCCGGCCACCCACATCATCGGGTCGCCGTGCGCCTGCCAGGTCACGGAACCCGGGCCGAACAGTCCCGGGTCGCCGTCCGTCCGTGTCGCCGCCATACGGGCAGGCTAACGCGGCGCCGGACCCGTTCCCAGGGCCTCAGCGCAGGGTGGCCAGGAACTCTCCGCAGGCGCGGGCGCAGTCGCGGCAGGCCTGGGCGCTGTCCTCGGCGCCCGGGTGGTCGTCGAACACGTGCGCGCTCTCCAGGCACACCTGGCGGCACCACTCCAGCTGGGCGCGGATGGCGGCCTCGTCCACCTGGTTCTGCTCGGACAGCACCCGGCAGGTCGCGTCGCACACCTCCGCGCACATGATGCCCCGGCGCCGCACGAGTTCCTGGTTCTCGGTCCCGTCCGGGTCCACGAGGCTCGCCCGCAGGGCGCAGGCCCGGGCGCACTCGGTGCACGCCTGTGCGCAGGCGAAGCGGTCCTCGAGGAAGCGGAACAGTTCCTGCTGGGAAGTCGTCGTCGATGTCACACCGAGCGGGTTGCCGCCGGCCGCGGCGCCAAACGGCCGGACCCGGTGTTTCCAAGGGTTCCGGGCCGTTTCCGATCGGAAAGGCCGGCTCTTCGAGGGCGCGGGCGTCGCGGTGGCCGGTGAGCAGGTTCGTCACGCGGGCCGCGGGTACCCGCGCTCCATGACCAACGCATGGATGGACCTGGCCGCGGGCGGCTCCGGCGCGCTCGCCGTCTGGCTGATCGTCGCGGCCGTCGTGGTGGTGGCCGTACTGATCGGCGCGTTCGCCTTCGGCAGCCGGCAAAAGCGCCGGGAGCCGCCGCCGCCTCGTCCCGAGGAGCAGCCCCGTATGCCCGACGACGGTCCCGTCCACGAGGAGCGGGAGCGCCGGGAGCCCGACGAGATGCCCCGGAGCGACGAACGCACGCTGCCGCACGAGATGGGGCACCAGGGCAGCCGTACCGCCTCCGACCAGGAGCGCCCGCGCTGGGACGAGGGCAGCAGCGGGTCCTTCGGCAGCGGCGGCCCGGGCGGACGCTGATCCGGCAAGCCGAAGAGTGACGGTACGTGGCCGCTGCGTAGTTTCCGGCACGGGCGGTGGGGAACCCATGCGCCGTGCTGTTGCAGAGGAGAAGGGCCCGCGCCGGTGCGCGGGCCCGCCACGCGGCCGAACACACCGTCAACTGGGCCGACGGACGGCTCCCCGTCTCCGAGGGCGGGGGGCTGCTGCGCAAGGCCTTTCCCGAGCACTGGTCGTTCCTGCTGGGCGAGATCGCCCTGTACAGCTTCGTCGTGCTGCTGCTGACCGGGGTCTGGCTGACCCTGTTCTTCAAGCCCTCGATGACGGAGGTCGTCTACGACGGCTCGTACGAGCCCCTGCTGGGGATGAGCATGTCGGAGGCCTACCGATCGACTCTGGACATCAGTTTCGACGTGCGCGGCGGGCTGTTGATCCGGCAGGTGCACCACTGGGCCTCCTTGGTGTTCCTGTCCGCCATCGGGGTGCATCTGCTGCGAGTTTTCTTCACCGGCGCGTTCCGCCGACCGCGTGAGGTCAACTGGCTGATCGGCCTCACGCTCTTCGTGCTGGCGCTCGCCGAGGGCTTCGCCGGCTATTCGCTGCCGGACGACCTGCTGTCCGGGACGGGGCTGCGCATCGCCCAGGGGATCATGCTGTCCATCCCGGTGGTGGGGACGTACATCAGCATGTTCGTGTTCGGCGGCGAGTATCCCGGCCACGACATCGTGCCGCGGCTGTACTCGTTGCACATCCTGCTGGTTCCCGCGCTGCTGGTCGCGCTGGTCACGCTCCATCTGATCCTGGTGTTCTACCTGAAGCACACTCAGTGGGCGGGCCGCGGCCGCACCAACCGCAACGCGGTGGGCAAGCCGATGTTCCCGCCGTTCATGACGAACTCCACCGGCCTGTTCTTCATGGTCTTCGGGGTCCTGGTCGTGCTGGCGGCGGTGGCCGAGATCAACCCGATCTGGACGTACGGCCCCTACCGCCCCGACATCGTCTCCACCGGCTCGCAGCCGGACTGGTACGTCGGTTTCCTGGAGGGCTCGCTGCGGCTGATGCCGCCGTTCGAGACGGCGGTGGCGGGCCACACGGTCATGTGGAACGTGCTGGTGCCGGCGGTCCTGCTGCCGGGCGCCCTGTTCGCGGTGCTGTACGCCTATCCGTTCTTCGAGCGGTGGGTGACGGGCGACCACGAGGAACACCACCTGTGCGACCGGCCCCGGGACAAGCCCGTCCGCACCGGGCTGGGCGTCGCCGCGATCGTCTTCTACGGCATCCTGCTGCTGGCCGGCGGCAACGACATCCTCGCCCACACCTTCCACGTCTCGCTGAACCTGCTCACGTGGATCTTCCGCGTCTCGCTGGTGCTGGCACCGCCGCTGGCCTTCGTCGTGACCAAGCGGGTCTGCCTGGCACTCCAGGAGCACGACCGTGAGCGCCTGACCGAGGGCGAGGAGACGGGCGAGGTGCACCAGACCCTCGCGGGCGGCTACGCCGAGAGCCACGGTCCCCTCGACCCCGAGGAGCGTCACGTGCTGCGGGCGCGCAGGCAGCCCGCACCGCTCGCGCCGTCCCCGAAGGTGGGCGACGCGCCGCACGTGGGCCGGCTGCGGGCGACGCTCAGCGAGTGGTACTACGGCGACCGGGTCGACGTAGAGGACGCGGAGCCGGAACGGGAACGGGAGTCGGTGGCGCAGACGGAGGCGTCGGCGGAAGCGGTGGAACGGGGCTCCTACTCGGGCGAGCCGGAGCGCTGAACGCCCCGGTCGGCGTACTGGAAGACCAGTCCGCAGACCCCCATGGCGAGCAGGCCGAAGCCGATCAGGGCCAGCCACAGGCCGAAGACGATGCCGAACGCGAGCACCACGGCGGCCAGCGCGATGCTGATCGGCCAGGCGCTGCGCGGCGGGAAGAAGTCGATCGGACCCGCGGTGTCCACGACCTCACCATCGCCGCGGTCCTGCGCCCGCAGCCCGCGCCTGCGGTACTGCACGCGCAGGAAGAACGCGACGAGCGAGGCCATCAGGAAGGCGAGGACGAGGGCGGCGGTGCCGGCGGGCTCACGGGACCACCAGCCGTAGAGGGCCGCCTCGGCGCCGAAGAAGACCGCCACACCGGTGAACAGACGGGATTCGGTCCTCACTGCACATGCCTCTGATCGTGTCGGGCGACGTCGGGGTGGTGGAGGTCGAAGGCCGGGGACTCGGAGCGGATCCGGGGCAGGGACGTGAAGTTGTGGCGCGGCGGCGGGCTGCTGGTGGCCCATTCGAGGGAACGGCCGTAGCCCCAGGGGTCGTCCCGCCCGACCTTCTGGCCGTAGTGGTGGGTGCGCCACACGTTGTAGAGGAACGGCAGTGTGGACAGCCCGAGGAGGAAGGCGCCGATGGAGCTGATGGTGTTCAGCGTGGTGAAGCCGTCCGCGGCCAGGTAGTCGGCGTAGCGGCGCGGCATGCCCTGCTCGCCGAGCCAGTGCTGGACGAGGAAGGTGGTCTGGAAGCCGACGAAGAGGGTCCAGAAGTGGATCTTGCCGAGGCGTTCGTCGAGCAGTTTGCCGGTGAACTTCGGCCACCAGAAGTAGAAGCCGGCGAACATCGCGAAGACGACCGTGCCGAACAGCACGTAGTGCAGGTGGGCGACGATGAAGTACGAGTCCGTCAGGTGGAAGTCCAGGGGCGGGGAGGCGATGAGGACGCCGCTCATGCCGCCGAGCAGGAAGGTCACCAGGAAGCCGCACGCCCACAGCATGGGTGTCTCGAAGGAGAGCGAGCCGCGGATCATCGTGCCGATCCAGTTGAAGAACTTCACCCCGGTCGGCACGGCGATGAGGAACGACATGAGGGAGAAGAACGGGAGCAGCACGGCGCCGGTGGCGAACATGTGGTGGGCCCACACCACCGCGGAGAGAAAGGTGATGGCGATGGTGGCGCCGACCAGGCTGACGTAGCCGAAGATCGGCTTGCGGCTGAAGACCGGGATGATCTCGGTGACGATGCCGAAGAACGGCAGCGCGACGATGTACACCTCGGGATGGCCGAAGAACCAGAACAGGTGCTGCCACAGCAGCGCCCCGCCGCCCGCCGCGTCGAAGACGTGCGCGCCGAACTTGCGGTCGGCCTCGAGCATCAGCAGCGCGGCGGTGAGCACGGGGAAGGCGGGCAGTACCAGGATCGACGTGAACAGGATGTTCCAGGTGAAGATCGGCATCCGGAACATGGTCATGCCGGGGGCGCGCAGGCAGATGATGGTGGAGATGAAGTTGACGGCGCTGAGCGTGGTCGACACGCCGCTCACCACCAGGCCCATCGTCCACAGGTCGCCGCCGGGGCCCGGGCTGAAGGTGGCGCTGTTCAGCGGCGCGTAGGCGAACCAGCCGAACGAGGCCGCTCCCCCGGGCGTCAGGAAGCCCGACACCACCATCAGTCCGCCGAACAGGTACATCCAGTACGACAGCGCGTTGAGCCGGGGGAAGGCCAGGTCGGGGGCGCCGATCTGCAGGGGCATGATGACGTTGGTGAACCCGGCGAACAGCGGGGTCGCGAACAGCAGCATCATGATGGTGCCGTGCACGGTGAACAGCTGGTTGTACTGCTCGTTGCTGAACAACTGGAGCCCGGGCCGGGCGAGTTCACTGCGCATCAGCATGGCGAGGACGCCGCCGAGGAGGAAGAAGCCGAACGACGTCGCGAGGTAGAGATGGCCGATCACCTTGTGATCGGTCGTCGTGGCCCACCGCACCAGTACCCGGCCCAGCGTGCGGTTCGTCCGCTGCCGAGCCGGGGTCCGGCGCGGCGACTTCGTCCTTCTGTCCACCGCCATGCGGCGGAGAGTACCCAGGCGCCCTGGACTCAGGCCCACGACCACGCCGAGGCCGGCGCGGGGCGTCCGGCGGATGGGCCACCTGGCGCACGCGGGCACGGACCGGACGGTGCCGGATCCGCGCCCGCTCGCGGCGATCGGGTTACGAGGCGTCGAGCACGGTGCCGGTCAGCACCGGGCCCTGCGGTTCGCCCTCGTCGTCGGTGTTCTGGAAGCCGACGTACTCGGTGGGCTCCGCGATCTCGTCGCCGACGGTGGGCACGGTCACCTCGGTCTCCGTCTCACCGGGCGGCACGGAGACCCAGAGCGCGAAGTAGTCCAGCCGGGAGAGCGGGACCTCACCCTCCGGGACCACACCCACCGTATCGACGAGCCAGTCGTGGTCGACGTCCTTGGTGGACAGCTCGGGACGGGTGCCGTCGGGGACCGGTACCAGCACGGAGTACAGGTCCACGTCGGCGGGTTCCGAGAGCGAGACCCGCCAGCGCAGCGGCTGCCCCTCGGTGACCTCGTCGGCGACGGGCGTGACATCGATCTTCGGCACCGGGTCGTCCTCCGCGACCGTCACGCCGCCGGCGTAGGAGCCGACGACCGAGCCGTGCACCGCCTTGACCAGCAGGTCGTGGTTCGAGTCGCCGCCGTAGCGCTTGTTGCCCGTCACCTTGACGGGCACGTCGACGAAGGGGCGGCCGGAGCGCACGGTGACCAGGCGCTCCTCGACCGCCGTGCCGAACCCTTCCATGACGTACATCCGGACCGTTCCGGTGCCCTTGCCCGAGACCCGCACCGGGACGTGGTAGGTGCGCACGCCGGAGTCGCCCTCCTCGACCGTCGTCCGGCCGACGTCGACGCGGGCCAGCGGGGCCGGCCGCACCTGGGGCGTGCCGGGGTGCCAGGCGTAGGCGTCCATCAGCCAGGCCTTGCCGGCCCGGGAACGGGGCGTCAGTTCCAGCGCGGTGACCCGGCGCAGGTCGACTCCGGCGCGGGTGGCGGCGGTGAGCGGTACGCGCAGTTCCTGCGCCCAGTAGGAGGCGGTGCGTTCGCTGCCCGGCAGGCCGTCGGCGCGGACTGCGCCGAGGGTGGCACGGCGGCCGGCGGCGTCGGTGACGGCCACGTCGAGCCGGGTGTCGGTGCTGCCCGGCGGCACGATGACGCGCAGGGCGAGGCTCCGTGCGCCGTTCAGGGAGACGGGTGTGCCGGGACGGACCCGGGCCGCGGTGCCGGGCGCGGACCAGTCCAGGGCGATCGCGCCGCGGCCGGTCTCGCGTTCCGGCTGCCAGTACGCGAAGTGCGGTGAGGAGCCGTGCGCGTCCTCGCCGAGGCAGGCGACGCCCGGGGCGGGGTCGACCGCGGAGCACAGGCGTCCGCCGCCGGTCACCCGCAGGCCGGCTGTCCGGCAGGAGTCCGGCGCCGCGGTCGGCGCCGACCGCGTGGGTCAGCACCCGGGCCGGGTCGGCCGAGGGGGCGCGGCGGCCGGTGCCGTCGACCAGTTCGCGCACCCGGTCGTCACCGGCGACGAACAGCCGGGCGGCGGCGGCGACGTAGGTCGCGCCGGCCCGGTGCTGCTGCCCGGCGGTGAGCCGGGTGGGGCGGTCCGCCGAGCAGACCGGGTCGGGGTCCTCGGGGTCCTCCCAGAAGTCGTCGGAGGCGGGCGCCTGGGCCAGGCCTGGCGTCCACTCGGTGTTGAAGTAGTTGTGGTTGGCGCCGGTGATGTAAACCGCGCTGTGCAGGGCGCGGCCCCGGCTCACTCCTCGGGTGCCGTCGACGTACAGCTGCCCCTGGAGGTCGGAGACGTCGCCGTCGCAGCCCGGCAGGATCGTCAGGGACGGCACGTCGGGCACCGGGTTCTGGCCGAAGGCGGTGGGACCGATGAGCACGGTGCCGCGGATGTTCCAGCGGGCCCGCTCCGGGTGGCCGTCCTGGTCCGCGGGCGGCGGGTACAGGCTGTCCATGGCCGCCCGGTCGACGCCTTCGCCGCCTCGGGAGTGGCCGACCAGCAGGACGCGGGAGAGGTCGGCCTTCGGGCCCCGGCGTACGGCGGCCGGGGCGGTGGAGGTCCTGGTGCCCCAGTCGGCCCAGCGGGCCAGGTGGGAGCGCACCAGTGACGAGCGGGCCTGGGCACCGCCGTCCTCGAGGTCGCCGTCCTGGCCGTTGATGCCGTTGGCGGAGATCGAGACGGTCACATAGCCCTGGGAGGCCAGCAGTTCCTGGTCCTGGAGGTAGCCGCGGTGGCTGGGGATGGGCCGGGCGTCGTCGGCGCAGGGCCAGTCGATGGTGACGGCCTCCTCGCCCTGGCCGGGGACGTAGCAGGTGGCGTGGCGGCCGTGCAGGAAGAGCGCGAGGGGGCGTTTGCCGGTCGCTCCCTTCGGTGCGACGACCACGCCGCGCATCTCGACCGGGGCGGACAGGCCGGGCAGTCGTACCGGGTCGAGCGTGTACTCGCCGGTGGTGGTGGCGAACCGGCCGGGCCGGCCCGGGTCGACGGTGCCGGCGGGGAGCTGGGGCGGGAGTTTCGCCTCGGGCGCCTGGGAGGGGCGGCGCTGCCGGGCGGCGGCTCCCGGGTCCTGGTCCAGCCGGCGGCCCGCGGCGCGGACCTGGAGGTCGGTCAGCCCCTCGGGTCCGCCCGGCCGGGCCTCGTCCAGTGGTAGGCGGAAGGTCCTGCCGTCGCGGTCCGGTTCCGGTACGCCGAGGAGGCGGCCGGCGGTGTGGAACTCCACCCGTGCGTCGCCGGGCGGCACGGCTCGCGGGGAGCGCCACTCCAGGGATCTCGCCTCGCCGGTGCCGGTGATCCGCCAGCCGGGCGGCAGGTCGGCGGTGCCGTTCGGTACCGCCCGTACGGATGCGGGTCCGCCGGGCGGTTCCGGCGCGGCCTGGGCCGCGGCGGGCGCGGCGCCCACCAGGGTCAGGGCCGCCGTCGCGGCGGCCCACAGCGTTCGAGCACGTATCAAGAATCCGCTCCTCAACACCTCGGTAGAACCTCGGTCCGGGGCAACGCCCTTACGGGCGCCCCCTGTTGGAGGAGGGGAAGGAGATCCTTCGGGTTGCCTGTGAGCCGTCGGCCGTCAGCCGTCGGCCGTCAGCCGCCGGTCCCTGCGACGCTTCCGCCGGTGCCGGGGGGCGCCTCGCTCTCGGCGGTCCCTGGGTCCGCGGGGGTCTCGCGGGCGCCGCCGCCGAACGGGCAGTCGTCGCTGGAGCGGCCGGCCAGCCGGCCGCCGGGCTGCTCCACGGTCACCTGCGCCCTGCCCAGCGCGGGGTCCTGCCGCAGCCGGGCGACGGCGACCGTGCAGGCCAGCTGGTCGACGGCCGTGTCGCTGAGGAGCCCGGCGCTCCGCGGCAGCTGGACGGTGACCCCGGTGCCGTCGGTGCGGATGGTGGGGGCCTCGGCCGCGGGCGGCAGCTCGGTCGTCAGCCCCCTCCCGCGCTCCCGGTCGTCCGGTCCCCTGAACAGCATGAGCACGCTGCTGCCGAGGTCGGTCGGGCCCGGCACGGTACGGTCCACCGCGACCAGGGACCCGTCCTCGACGAAGTAGAGCGGGACCTTGACCAGGGGCACCGCCTCGGGCACGGACTCCGAGGGCACGGACGTGACGCCCGGATCCAGGACGCCGGTGGCGGGTTCGCCCGCCTCGACGACTCCGGTCTCGGGTATGCCGCAGGCGGAGAGCGGGAGCAGCGCCGCGATCAGCAGCGGGAAGGCGCGCGCGGACGGTTTCATGTGCGGTCCTCCTCCGCCGGGGGCGGTGTCCGCTCCTCCGTGTCGTCCGGGCGCAGCGGCAGGACGACCGTGAAGACGGCGCCGCCTTCCGGGTGGTTGGCCGCCCGGACGGTGCCGCCGTGCAGGCGTACGTTCTCCGTGGCGATGGACAGCCCGAGGCCGCTGCCCTCGCTCCGGGCGCGGGCGTCGGCCGACTTGTAGAAGCGGTCGAAGACGTGGGGCAGGACGCCCTCGGGTATGCCGTCCCCGCCGTCGTGGACGGTGACGACCGCCTGTCTTCCGGCCCGGGGGTCGTCCTCGGCGTGCAGGTTCAGACGGACCGGGGGCGCGCCGTGCCGGAGGGCGTTGGCGACGAGGTTCGCCACGACGACGTCGAGGCGGCGCGGGTCGACGCGGCCGCGCAGCTCTCCCGGCTCCGGCAGGCCGGTCTCCACGGTGTCCTGCCAGCCGCGGGTGGCGAGCGTGCGGCGCAGGGACTCGGCGAGATCGATCTCGTCCAGGTGCAGGGCGGCCGCGCCCGCGTCGAAGCGGGAGATCTCCATCAGGTCGTCCACGAGCGCGGCCAGCTTCGTGGTCTCCGTGCTGATCAGGCGTACGGCCGTCGCGGTGTCCTCGTCCAGCCCGGCCGCGTCCTCGTCCAGCACGTCGGTGACCGCCGACATCGCCGCCAGCGGGGTGCGCAGTTCGTGGGAGACGTCCGCGGCGAAGCGGCGGGCACCGGCCTCCATGCGCCGCAGTTCGGCCACCGAGCCCTCCAGTGCCGCGGCGGTCTCGTTGAAGGTGCGGGAGAGGTCGGCGAGTTCGTCGGAGCCCTGCACCGCGAGCCTGGTGTCCAGGTGGCCCTCGGCGATGCTCCGGGTCGCCCGGCGCAGCGCCCGCACCGGCCGCAGGACACCCCGGGCGGCCAGGAGGGCGATCAGGACGGCCAGCACCAGGGCGGGCACGGTGGCGCGTTCGATCGCGGTGACCAGCGCGTCGACGTAGCCCTGCTCCTCCTGCTGCGGCACGGTGAGGTAGACCTCGAGACCGGAGGCCTGCCGCTCGGTGCTGTACAGGCCGGCGAAGGTGACGGGCATGCCGACGACGAGGGCCGAGTGGCCTTGGTGCGAGACCCGCTGGAACACGGTGGCCCGGCGGGAGCGCACGGACTCGCGCATCGCCGGGGACAGTTCCCCGAACGAGTCCCCGGGGAGGGACGTGGCGCTCTTCTCCCGGTAGGCGACCAGGACCCGCCACTGCTGGGACCGTCCGCCCCTGGACACGTCGTTGGCGAACGAGTTCAGGCCGGCCGCGTCGGGCGGGAACCGGTAGTTGGGGACCAGGGTGTTGACGCGATGCCGGAACTCCTCGATCACCGTGTCCTGGCTCTGTTGCAGGACACCGGTGCGTGCCTCGCGGAAGGTCAGTGCGCCGGTGGTCACCGTGGCCACGACGGCGACGAGGGTGAAGGTCACCACCAGTCGCAGGCGCAGCCCCATCAGTGCGCGCAGCACCCGGGGAGCTCTCACCGGGGTCCGAACCGGTAGCCGAAGCCGCGCACCGTGTGCACGTAGCGCGGGCTGCCCGGCGACTCACCGATCTTGGACCGCAGTCGCTTGACGCAGGCGTCCACGAGCCGCGCGTCCCCGTGGTAGTTGTGCTCCCACACGGCCTCCAGGAGCTGCTGGCGGCTGAACACCTGCCCGGCCGAGGCGGACAGGGTGAGCAGCAGCCGCAGTTCGGAGGGGCCGAGGGCGACCGGTCGTCCCTGGTGGGTGACGGTCAGCCCGGCCCGGTCGATGACCAGGTCGCCGTGGTGTTCGGTGCGCGGTGTGCCCTGGTCGTCCGAGGTGCCGCCCACGCGGCGCAGCACGGCGCGTATGCGGGCGTCCAGGATGCGGGCGCGGACCGGTTTGACGACGTAGTCGTCGGCTCCGGCCTCCAGTCCGACGACGATGTCGGTGTCGTCGCCGCGGGCGGTGGCCATGATGATCGGCACCTGGTCGTGGGCGCGTATGCGGCGGCACACCTCCAGGCCCGACATGCCCGGCAGCATCAGGTCGAGGACCACGGCGTCGGGCCGGAAGGACCGGAGCTGCTCCAGTCCGTCCTCCCCCGTCGCGGCGGCGGCGACCTCGTGTCCCTGCCGGCGCAGGGCCAGTCGCACGCCGTCCCGGACGGCGCGGTCGTCTTCGATGATCAGGACCCGTGGCATGGACCTCAGTATGCGTGTGCGCGGGTGGCGGGCCACGGGCGGGTGACGGCTGTTACACAGCGGTCCAAATGCGGTCCACGGACGATCACACGCCCCGGGCAGGCTTTGTGATCATGAACGAGCGCCGCCGACCGACTCCCCCACCGTCCTCCGCCGCGGGCCGCCGACGCCGCGGTGGCCGCTCCCGCCGCCGACGGGGTACCCGGTCCCGTCTGCTGTGGCCGGGGCTCGCGGCCGGGACCGTCCTGGTGATCGCCGGCGGGCTGGCCCTCAGGGGAGCCTCGGAACCCTCCGGCGGCCCCACCGACACGGCCGGTGCGTCCTCCGTGACCGAGGACCCCGGCTCGCGCGGGGCCGGCGGGACGGGGGACGCGCCGAAGGAGGAGCCGACCGCCTCGCCGGCGGACAGGAAGGACGGGAAGGACGGGAAGGACGGGGACGAGACGGGCGAGGCGGGCGGGAAGGACGAGGGGAAGGGGAAAGGGCAGGACGAGAAGCCGGACCCCGGCTCGATTCCGTCGTCCGGGCCCGGGACGTTCGCCACCGCGGACGGAAACGGTGACCGGGTCGGCGGGAGCGGGCGGACGCTCACCTACGTGGTGCAGGTCGAGGACGGCATCGGCATGTCGGCACCGGACGTCGCGGCCGAGGTCGACCGCATCCTGGCCGACGAGCGAGGCTGGACGGCCGACGGGAAGACGGGGTTCCGACGGGTGTCCGGCGGCGCGTCCGACTTCCGGGTACGGCTCGCCACGGCGGGGACGGTGGACGACATCTGCGGCCAGTACGGCCTGGACACCGGCGGCGAGGTCAACTGCAACGTGGGCCAGGACGTCATGGTCAACCTCAAGCGGTGGCTCCTGGCCACGCAGTACTACGCGGACGACGTCACGTCGTACCGGGCGCTGATCATCAACCACGAGGTCGGGCACTTCCTCGGCCACGGCCACGAGGGCTGTCCCGGGGCGGGGCGTCCGGCGCCGGTGATGATGCAGCAGATCAAGGGGCTGCACGGCTGCCGGACCAATGTCTGGCCCTACGACGCCGACGGCCGGCCCGTCACGGGGCCCGCGGTGGGCTGAGCGCGACGGTATTCATGGTCGTGAACAGAAATCATATACCAGACCGTTGACGCGTCCACGGCAAGTCTCTAGTGTCCGACGGGAAGACCCGGGAAAGCGCTTTCTCCAGTCGATCCTCCCACCGAGTCCTGGTCGGACCCAACCCCCTGGAGACACGATGCAAGTGAGACCCGTCATCGCGAGCGTCGCCCTGCTGGGCGGCACGCTCGTCGCTCTGTCCGGCACGTCCGCGCAGGCCGCGTCCGCCCGCTACGAGGCCGAAACCGCGTCGGCGGTCTGCACCGGCACCATCGACTCCGACTGGTCCGACTACTCCGGCAGCGGTTTCTGCAACGGCACCAACGCGGTCGGCGCCTTCGCCGAGTTCACGGTGGGCGCGCCCGCCGCCGGCACCGCGACGCTGAACGTGCGCTTCGCGAACGGCACCGCCGGCGCACGGGCCGCGGACATCATGGTGAACGGTTCGCGCGTCGCCTCGGCCTCGTTCGAGCCCACCGGCGCCTGGGACACGTGGGTGACGAAGACCGTCACGGTGCCGGTGCTGGCCGGGAACAACACCGTCAGGCTCAGCCCCAGCTCGTCCGCCGGACTGCCCAACGTCGACTACGTCGAGGCCGAGGTGACCGGCGACGACACCACGCCGCCGGCGTCCGGCTCCGCGCTGTACGTGTCGCCGGGCGGCAGCGACGGCGCGTCCGGGACGGAGTCCGACCCGACCACCCTCACCTCGGCGATCGACCGGGTCTCCCCCGGCGGGACCATCTACCTGCGCGGCGGCACCTACCGGTACGCGCAGACGGTCACCGTCCCGCAGGGCAACGACGGCACCTCGGGCGACCGCACCGAGCTGACCGCCTACCCGGGCGAGACGCCGGTGCTGAACTTCTCGGCCCAGTCGGAGAGTTCCTCGAACCGGGGCTCGCGGTCAACGGGTCGTACTGGCACGTCAAGGGGATCGTCGTCGAACACGCCGGGGACAACGGCATCTTCGTAGGCGGCAGCGACAACGTGTTCGAGCGCACGGTGACGCGCTTCAACCGCGACACCGGGTTGCAGCTCTCGCGGACGACCTCGGACACCCCCCGCGACCAGTGGCCGTCCAACAACCTGATCCTGAGCGCCGAGTCGCACGACAACGCCGACTCCGACGGGGAGGACGCCGACGGCTTCGCCGCCAAGCTCACCGTCGGCCCCGGCAACGTCTTCCGCGACGCCGTGTCCCACAACAACATCGACGACGGCTGGGACCTCTACACCAAGTCCGAGACGGGCGCGATCGGCGCGGTCACCATCGAGGACTCCCTGGCCTACGAGAACGGCACCCTCTCCGACGGCACGCAGAACTCCAGCGGTGACCGCAACGGCTACAAGCTCGGCGGCGAGGACATCGAGGTCGACCACGTGGTACGCCGCAGCATCGCGTACCGGAACGGCAAGCACGGGTTCACCTACAACTCGAACCCGGGCACGATGACGATCTCGGACAACGTGAGCATCGACAACGCCGAGCGCAACTTCTCCTTCGACAAGGGAACTTCGGTGTTCCGGAGCAACACCTCGTGCCGCGCCGACGACGGGTCGAACGACAAGACCGTGGGCGACGCCGACGGGTCCAACCAGTTCTGGACCGGCTCGAACGGCTCCCGGTGCGCCGCGTACGCGGGCGCCCTCGACTGGTCCTTCGGCTCGGACGGCACGCTCGTGGTGACCTTCGGCGGCAACCGGCCCTAGGGCCGGTCTGAGCCGTCACGCCGCGTGGCCCTCCGGAGGCACGCCGTTGGCCCTGGCCGCGTCGGCGAGGGCCTGCGCGGCGGCCTCCGCGGCCTGTGCCGTGTCGCTGGCCGCCTGGGCGGCCCCGTCGTCCGACGGGTTCTCCCGGGTGGCCGGCGACTGCGGCAGCGCTTCGGTGAAGGCGCGGGAGACTCCCTGGAGCGCGGAGGTGACCTCGCTGGGGATGACCCAGAACGTGCTGCCGGAACCCTGCGCCAGCTGGGGCAGCACCTGGAGGTACTGGTAGGCCAGCAGCTTGGGGTCCGGGTCGTTGCGGTGCACGGCCTGGAAGACCTCGTCGATGGCCCGGGACTGCCCCTCCGCCTTGAGGATCTCGGCGGTGCGGTTGCCCTCGGCGCGCAGGACGGCGGCCTGCTTGTCGCCCTCGGCGGTGAGGATCTGCGACTGTCGCTGGCCCTCCGCGCCGAGGATCGCGGCCCGCTTGTCCCGCTCGGCCCGCATCTGCTTCTGCATGGCGTCCTTGATGGACTGCGGCGGGTCGATCGCCTTGATCTCCACCCGGTTCACCCGCAGCCCCCACTTGCCGGTGGCCTCGTCGAGCACTCCGCGCAGTTGGCTGTTGATCGTGTCGCGCGAGGTGAGGGTCTTCTCCAGGTCCATGGAGCCCACGACATTGCGCAGGGTGGTGACGGTGAGCTGCTCGACCGCCTGGAGGAAGTTCGCGATCTCGTAGAAGGCCGCGCGCGGGTCCGTGACCTGGAAATACAGCACGGTGTCGATCTCGACGACCAGGTTGTCCTCGGTGATGACCGGTTGCGGCTTGAAGGAGACCACCTGTTCACGCAGGTCGATCACCGGATAGACCCGGTCGATGTACGGGATGACCACGCTGAGCCCGGGTTTCAGCGTGCGGTGGTAGCGGCCGAGCCGTTCGACGTTGCGGGCACGGGCCTGCGGCACGATGCGCACCGCCCGCACCACGGTGAACACGGCGAGAAGCGCGACGATCGCACCGGCGATGAGGAACGCCGAGGCTTCCATGGTCACTCCCGGGGATAGACGAATGCGGTGGTGCCGCTGATCTCCAGGACGTCGACGGTCGCACCCCGGGGAATCACCAGCGTCTCGTCGTAGGAACGGGCCGTCCATTCCTCACCGCCGATACGGACCCTGCCTTCCCTTCCGGTCACGTCGGAGACGACGTAGGCGGCCTGGCCGACCAGGGCGTCCACCCCGAACCGCTGCGTCTGGGGCTGGACGAGGTGGCGCAGCGCGACCGGGCGCAGGAAGAAGAGGGTGACCGCGGAGACGACCGTGAACAGGAGGAATTGAAAAGGCGTGGAAAGGCCGGCCGCCGCGGATGCGGCGGTGATCAGCGCGGCCACTCCCAGCATTCCGAGCGCGGCGGTCAGGGTGAAGATCTCCGCCAGGATCAGGACCGCCGAAACGATCAGCCAGATCAGCCACGGATCCATCGCGGCCCCCTTTCCGCTTTGGAATTATTTTACCGGCTTTCCGGAAAAGCGGACCCGTTCGTCACCGGCCGGCATCAGGGCTGCGGGGGGGGGCGGCGCGCGCCGTGGCCGGGGCGCGCCGTCCCGTCGCGGTCACGCGGCCGCGCAGGCTCCGAGGTCTTCCCAGACGCCCCATTCGCCGGTGGTGCCGGGCTCCTCGCCGGTCACCCACCACTTGGCGCGCCAGTTGTGGCCGCCGAAGGAGACGGTGTCGCCGCCGCTGTAGACACTGCCGGCGCTCCACACCGGCGCGTCGCAGGTGCCCGGATCGCCGTCACCGCCGCCGTCACCGCCACCGTCGCCCCCACCGCTGCCGCCGATGTTGACGTCGATGCAGGAGTAGAAGGCGTTGCCGGTGTCCGCCACGTTCCAGACGGCCAGTACCTTCTGACGGCCGGTGAAGCCGCCGAAGTTCACCTGGTGGCTCACGTCCGGGGCGGGCTGCGCTCTGTGGCCGTCGAATTCGGCGATCTTCTGGCTGCCGATGAAGTACTGCCAGTTGGCCGTGGCGTGGCGTGCCGTGTGGTGCCAGGTGAAGGTGTGCGTACTGCCGACCGGTGTGACGCGCCAGCCCTTGCTGTCGTCGTCGAGTTCGGCGAACTGGCTGTTTCCGCCGCTGCAACTGTTCAGGCCCTTCGGACCCTCGACGCTCTGGGGCTCGTACTTGATCTGACCGCAGTCGACGACGCCCGCGGCGCACTGGTCCTGCCGGCTGCCGGGCGAGGTCACCCACCCGTGCGCGCTCGCCGTGCTCGCCGGAAGGCTGACGGCGAGCAACGGAGCGACCAGCGCCCCGACCGCGAAGGCCACCCGTCTCTTGGTGCGCATGTCGTGCCCCTTTCGGATACAGGTCTAGACCTGACGACTTCAGGTCTAGACCATAGCGACGGAGCCGGTCCGGTCAAGGGTTCGCGCAACATCAACCGACAAGCGGCGGTGCGCATTTGACGCGAGGGCCCTCGTGCGCAACTCGTTGCGCTATTGGTCTAGACAAGGATCGCCGCGATGGTTAAAAGTCGAATGGGTTGCGCGTCTCCCCCTCCCTCGGGACGCCGTCGACCCCGCCCCGTGCTGCGCACCATCCCCACCGGCCGCCCGGTTCCCCGGCGGTCGTTGCGCAAGAGAGGAGCACCACCGTTGGAAGCGCTGGAAAAACGCAGGGAGCACGTGATCGCGCTCTTCCGCATCGTCGTAGGCCTGCTGTTCGCCTGCCACGGAGCCGCCACCCTGTTCGACGTCCTGGGGGGTCCGCACGGGCCCGCTCCGGGCTTCGCCGCGTGGCCCGGCTGGTGGGCCGCGGTGGTGCAACTGGTCGGTGGCACGCTGGTCCTGTGCGGTCTCGCGACCCGCACGGCGGCCGTCCTGTGCTCCGGGTCCATGGCGTACGCCTACTTCGTCGAGCACCAGCCCGACGGGCTCTTCCCCATCGAGAACGGCGGGGAGGCGGCGGCCATGTTCTGCTGGTCCTTCCTCTTGCTCGCCGCCCTCGGACCGGGCCGCTGGAGCCTGGCCTCCCGCATCCGCCCCCGGCGGGGTGCCGACGGCCGCCCGGCCACCCGGACCCTGCCCTCGGACACGCCGACGTCCGTCTGAGCGGGGGCGTGCCGTCCCCGCCGACGGACGGCACGCCCCCGCTCCGCCCGAAGCGCGAACGCCTCGCACCGTCGCCCGCGGTGCCGGCCGTTCCAGCCGCGCGGCCGGGGTGGCGGCGTCCACTCCTCGCCGCTCACCCGCCTACTGCTGGCCGGTGAACATCCTGATCAGGCCGTGCGGCGCGTCGTCGCCGAACATCAGCGCGTGCAGCCGGGACGCGTCGGCGGCCTCCGCCGCGCTGCGCGGGAACAGGTCCCGCTCGTACGCGGTGAGCGCGGCCTCCACGTCGCCGGGGTGCGCGGCGAGGGCCGTGCCGAGTTCCGCGCCGTCGTACATGGCCAGGTTGGCGCCTTCGCCGGACGGCGGCATGAGGTGGGCGGCGTCGCCGAGCAGGGTCACTCCCGGCACTCGCTCCCACCGGTGGGCGGCGGGCAGGGAGTAGAGGGGGCGCAGGACCGGCGCGGTGTCGGCGTCGGTGATCAGCGCGGTCAACTCCGGTGCCCATCCGTCGAACTCCCGCGCCAGCCGCGCGGCGCCCGCCGCTCCGGGGAGACCGATGTCGTCGAACCACTCGCGCGGCCTGCGCAGGGCCACGTAGGCGTGCAGGGTTCCGCCGCTCTCCCGGTGGGCCTGGATCGCCTTTCCCGGCGCGAGCGCGAACATCGCACCGTCGCCGACCGCCTTCGCCGTGGCCGGGTGCCTGGTGTCGGCGTCGAGCAGGTAGGTCTCGACGAACGACATGCCGACGTACTCGGGCGCGGCGCCGGAGAGCAGCGGCCGCACCCGTGACCACGCGCCGTCCGCGCCGACCAGGAGGTTCGTGACGACGGAGGTGCCGTCGGCGAACGCCACCTCGTGGCGGCCGTCGCCGAGGGGGCGGGCGGCACGGACCTTGCGGCCCCAGCGGACGGTGCCGGCCGGCAGTGAGTCGAGCAGCATCCGCCGCAGTTCGCCGCGCATCACCTCGGGGCGCCCGCCCGTGCCGTCGTCGCCCTCCTCGAACAGGACCGTCCCGTCCGGCGCGAGGGCCCGCGAGGCCTGACGGCCCTCCAGGACGAGCCCGCGGAACTCCTCGGCCAGCCCCGCGGCCCGGAGAGCGGGTTGGCCGTTGCTGTCGTGGATGTCGAGCATCCCGCCCTGCGCGCGCGCCTCCGCGGAGGACTCGGCCTCGTGGACGGTGGCCGGGATGCCGTGGACGTGCAGGACGCGGGCGAGCGTGAGACCGCCGAGTCCGGCGCCGACGATCGTGACGTGCGTGGTCATGGTGCTTCCCTCCTGATGGCGGTCCCGGGCGGAGACCCGGCAGGACCGAGTGCACTGGAACGACGTTCCAGCACCGCCCAGGGTGGAACGCCGTTCCAGTCCCTGTCAAGCTGGAACGGCATTCCAGGCGGTCTAGGATGAGCGCATGGCAACCAGGTCGCGCCGCCCGGAACGGCGGCAGGAACCCCTCTCGCGGGAGCGCATCGTCGGGGCCGCCGTCGAGCTCCTCGACACCGTGGGAGAGCGCGGCCTCACCTTTCGCGCCCTGGCCGAGCGCCTCGCGACCGGCCCCGGGGCGATCTACTGGCACATCACGGGGAAGGCCGAGCTGCTCGGCGCCGCCACGGACGCGGTCGTCACCGCCGCCGTGACCGCCGGACCCACGGATGCCGCCGACTCGCCCGAGGACGCGGTGCGCGCCGTCGCACTGGGCCTGTGGGACGCGACCGAAGCACACCCGTGGCTGGCCGCACAGCTCGCGACCCAGCTGTCCCGCACACCCTGGGGGACGGTGGCACCGCGGATCTTCGAGAGCCTCGGCCGCCAGGTCCAGGCGATGGGCGTGCCCGAGGCCCACTGGTTCACGGCGTCCTCGGCGCTCATGCACTACATCCTCGGCGCCGCCGGCCAGAACGCCGCGAATTCCGCGAGCGCCGGTCCGGCGGGGGCCGACGTGGACCGGGACGAGTTCCTGGACACCGTCTCGACGGCGTGGGAGGGGCTCGACCCGGACGCGTACCCGTTCACCCGGGCCGTGGCGGACCAGGTCCGCGGCCATGACGACCGCGAGCAGTTCCTCGCCGGAATCACCCTCGTCCTGACCGGCATCACGGCACTTCACCGGCCCGGCCGGTAGAACCCGGGCCCGGCCGACCGCCTTCGGGCGGCCTTCGGCGTGTGCGCCGTCTCACGCATCCCATGGCCGCCCAAGTTGCGTGGGTCACTGCGCAAATGCCCTTTTCGCCGCCATGCTCGAAGTGAACGGTGCCGGGCGAAGTGGCGCGTGCCGCCGCCGACTTGGCCACGGCGTACCGACGTGAGCCCCGCCACGGCACGCGTGGCCCTTCCCCACCCTCACCCGTTCCCCAGCCTCACCCGTTCCCCTCCCCACCCGTTCCCCTTCCTCACCTGCTCCGCAGCAGACCCCGTAGAAAGGTGCCGATCGTGGCCGCATACCTGTGCGCTCCCGCCGTGATACACGGCGAGCACTCCGTCGAGACCCGAGAGATCGTCGAGGAAGTACGCGGTCGGCACCCGCACGCGCCGTGGGCACCGCGGATCGACGGCATCGCGGCCAGTACGGGCATCGAGAGCCGCGGCTGGATGCTCCCCCTGGAGGCCGCCGTCGCGCCCGGCGGCGGCGGCGACCTCGGGGCCGCCCGGGAGGCGCTGGTCCGCGACGGGTTCACCGAGCAGGACGCGGACCGCGCGATCGCCGCCCTGAAGGCGGTACCCGCGTCGCAGACCGTCCAGGAGCGCACCGCCCCGGCCTGGGAGGCCGTGCAGGCCTACGGGGAGCGCGCGGCACGTGGTGCCCTGCAGATCGCCGGGCTGGACGTCGCGGACGTCGACTGCCTGATCACCAGCAACTCCACCACCCCGGCCCTGCCCGGACTGGACGTCGCGCTGGCCAACCGGCTCCCGCTGCGCGGCGACACCATGCTCCTGCCCGCCACCCAGTGGGCCTGCGTGGCCGGGACCCGTTCCCTGGCGCTGGCCGCCGACCTCGTGGCGGCGGACCCGGACCGGGTGGTCCTGGTCGTGATCTCCGAGGCGCTGAGCACCACCTACCAGCCCGCCGACGACACCCTGGAGTCCCTGATCGTCCGGCTGCTGTTCGCGGACACCGCGGTCGCGGCGGTGGTCACCGGCCGCCCGAGGCCCGAGTCGGTGCTCCGGCTGGACGCCGCCTGGCACCACACCCTGCCGGGCACGCGGGACCTGCACCGCCTGGAGACGCGGGCGGACGGCACCCACTTCGTGATGGACCGGCGCGGGCCGCGGGCGGTGCAGGAAACGGTCACCGCGATGTGGGAGTGGCTCCGCGTCCGCTACGAGGACGACCCCTCCTCCTGGCACCCCGACGTCCTGCTCGCGCACCCCGGCGGGACCCGGGTGCTGGAGTACATGGAGCAGACGATGCCAGACGAGTGGCCCCCGGGGCTGCTGGAGTACAGCCGGGACAGCTACACCAGCGGCAACCGCGGAGGCGCCGCCGTGTTCGACATCCTGCGCCGGGCGTACGACGCCGGGCAGAAGGCGGGCAGCCGTGCCGTCCTGTACGCGGCCGCCCCGGGCCTGACCGCCACCGCTCTGGAAGGTGAGTGGCTGTAGGGGGCACTCCCGGGCCGCCCCGCCACTCTCCGTGTTCACCGCGCGGTCCGCTGATGTGGGCGAAGCGTCCGCGCGTGTTATTGAATGGGGTGTGCGGTCGGGATCCTCGGGGGCCCTTCCGCACGGGTTCGGGTACGGCCCCGGCACTGTGCCGGGGTTGGCGAGCGAGCTGAGGGAGCCGCATGGACTCCACACCCTCCCCTTCGTCCTCGTCGCCGTTCGACCTGGTCAGCAGCGCCCTGGGCCGGTACATCCCGCGTGGCGGAGCCGCGGCGGCCGGTCCCGACGAGTCGCGGGACGACTCCGGCGGACACCGGCCGGAGCACGACCGTCCGCAGGTGGGCCGGCAGGAGCAGATCCTCGGTGCGGTCAATCTGGACCGGGAGCTGAGAGTCACCCACCGCAATCTCGAGGCCCCCGTCTTCGCGGGACTGGACGCCGCGGTCGGCAGCCCGTTCGTCGATCTCCTGCCCCCGGGGGACGTACCGACGGTCACCCGGCGGCTGCGGCAGGTCCTGGACACCGGTGAGGCACACGTCGCCCGGGTCCAGCGGCTGCGGCGCGGCGACGGGTCGGAGCTGGTCGTGTCGATGAGCATCCTGCCCGCGGCCGCGCCCCGGGAGGGCCTGACCGTCTCCGTGATCGCCATGGCCAGGAGGCTGCACCTGTACGCCGCCGAGACCGCGATCGGCACCTCGCTGGACATCGGCGAAACGGCGCAGTCCCTGGCGGATTCCCTGCTGGCCTGGGGAGACGTGGCCGCCGTCGACCTCGACTTCGCCGTGTGGACGGGCGAGGGGGTCACCGAGCGGGCGCAGGGCCGCATCCGGCTGCGGCGGGCGGCCCTGGTGCCGGACCGGGCCTGGCCCGAGGGGTACGTGACCCTGGGCGAGGACCTTCCCAGCGACGCGAGTCGCCTGCTGTCGCAGGCGATACGCCGCGCCGACGCCCCGCAGTCCATCGTCATCCCCGACCGGGAGGCGATCGAGCGGGTGCTCGGCAGCCCGCGGCTGGTGCGTGCGCTGGTGCCCGGCGACCGGTCCGCCGGCGTGGCGTGTGTACCGCTGGTCCTGGAAGGTGATCCGCCCGTCGTCCTGGGCGTGGCGGAGGTGTGGCGGCGGGCGGACCGGCCGTTCGCCGACAGTGAGCTGTTCGACCTCCAGGAGCTGGTGGCCAGGACCTCCCACCATGTGGACCTGGCCCGTCAGCACCAGCGCGAGCACACTCAGGTGCTGGCCCTGCAGCGGCGGCTGCTGCCGCGCTCCGCCGGTGGCACCGTCCAGACCGCCAGCGTCTACCAGCCCGCCACGCCCGACAGCGCGGGCGTCGGAGGGGACTGGGTGAACAGCTTCCCGCTGCCGGACGGCCGTACCGCGCTGGTCGTCGGCGATGTCGTCGGGCACGGCCTGGGCGCCGCGGCCACCATGGGCCAGCTGAGCATGGAGGCCCGGGCGCTGCTGTCCGCGGGACTGGCCCCCGACGAGGTGCTCGAGCACCTCGACGAGACCGTGACGCTGCTGGACGACGCGGAGTCCGGGCTGGCGGCCGGTTACAGCGCGCTCGGGTCGACCTGCTGCATCGCCGTGTACGACCCCGTCAGCCACCGGGTGACGCTGTCCAGCGCGGGCCACCTGCCCCCGATCCTGGTGTCGCCGGACGGGCGGGCCGGCCCGCTCCCGGTCCGCCCGCATCCCGGCCTGGGTACCGAGTTCGCGCTGCGGGAGCCGTACGGCGTGCACACCTTCGTCGCACCCCCGGGCTCCCTGCTCGCCCTCTACACCGACGGCCTGGTCGAGGACCCGGCCGTGCCGATCGACGAGGGCATCGCCAGGCTGGCGGACGCCGTGTCCGGCGTGCATCCGTGGGACTCGCTGCAGCAGGCCGCGCGCCGGGTGGTCTCCGACGTGATGCCGGCGCACCAGCGCGACGACGTGACCCTGCTCATCGCACGCACGATCGGCTACCGCAAGGGGGACACCGCGACCTGGCGGCTGCCCGCCCGCGACGACGCGGCCGCCCGGGCCCGCGCGCTGGTCTCCGCGCTGCTGCGGCAGTGGCGCACCAGGGACAGCACCCGGGACAGCGTGCTGCTGCTGGTCAGCGAGCTGGTCACCAACGCGGTCCGGTTCGCCGGCGGCCCCATCACGGTACGGCTGATCAGGGCCGGTCCCGGCCTGTTGTGCGAGGTCGGGGACACCGGAAACGGCAGACCGCGGCTGGGCCGGGGCGGGCTCCTCGACGACGGTGGCCGCGGCCTGCACGTGGTGCACCGGCTCACCACCCGGTGGGGCGTGCGGTGGACGGACACCGGCAAGGTGGTCTGGGCCGAGGTCGTGCGCTGACGCGGCCACGGACTCCCTTCCGCGGCGGCGGGGAACCGGGACGCGGGTGGCCGGCGTCCGTCGGGGCACAAGATCGCACAGTCCGCCCCGAGGAGTTCGAGATGCCCGGCACAGCCACCCGCTACCTCTACCTTGCCCGGCACGGTGAGGCCGCACCGGACGAGAGCGGGCTGACGGACGCCGGCCGGCGCCAGGCCGCCCTGCTCGGCCGGCGCCTGACGGACATCCCCTTCGATGCCGTCCACCACGGCCCGCTGCCGCGGGCGGAACAGACCGCACGCCTGATCGCCGACGAGCTGAAGGGCGTCACTCCGCGCGTCTCGGAAGCCGCCGGTGACTACGTGCCCCACCTGCCCGAACGGGCCGAACTCCCGCCGGATTCGGCCGACCTCTATCTCCGTTTCCTCGCCGGTGCCACCGACGAGGAACGCGAGCGCGGCCCGGAGCTCGCCCGTCGGGCGCTGCGTCTTTTCACGGGGGCGGTGACGGACGGCGCCCGGGACCGGCACGAACTGGTCGTCACCCACAACTTCCTCATCGCCTGGCTGGTCCGGGACGCCATGCACGCGCCGAAGTGGCGGTGGCTCGGCCTCAACCACTGCAACGCCTCGCTCACGGTCATCCGTTACGCGCCCGGCCGGGCGGCCTCCGTCCTCCTCTCCAACGACATGCGGCACCTGCCCGCCGAGCTGCGCTGGACGGGCTTTCCCGCCGAACTGCACGTCTGACGGCCTGAATCCGCGCACGGGCCGGAGCGCCGTCGCACCGGCCGGTGCTCAGGAGCCGGGGCCGCTCAGGTAGGCCGCCAGCGAGCCTACGGCGGCGGGATTGCGCGGGCTCTCGACGAGGTCGACGTAGTCGAGGGTGACGATCCGGTCGTTCCTGACGGCGGAGACGTTGGCGAGCGGCTTGTAGGACCTGAGGAAGCGGCGCTTCTGCTCGGCGGTGGTGTCCCCGTAGTCGTTGATCACGATGACCTCGGGGTCACGGGCGACGACCGTCTCCCAGCCCACGGTGGTCCAGCTGTCCTTCAGGTCCTTCATGACGTGGTCGCCGCCGGCCTTGGTGATGATGTCGTGGGGCCCGGCGTAGGCCCCGGCGGTGAGCGGCTTGTCCTCGCCGCTGTCGTAGAGGAACACCCGGGGCCGGTCGACGCCTTTGGGGGCCTTCGCCCGCGCCCGGGCGACCTGGTCGCGGAACCGGGCGACGAGGGTCTCGGCCCGGTCCTCGACGTCGAACACCTTCCCCAGGTTGCGCAGGTCCGTGTACAGCGCGTCGAGCGGGGGCATCACGCCGCGGGCCTTGCCCTGTCCGTTGCGGCACGACTCACTGAGCAGGTACGAGTCGACGCCCACGCGGCGCAGCGCCTGGGGCGTGAATCCGTCTCCCTCGCTGAAACCGTAGTTCCAGCCCGCGAAGACCAGGTCGGCGCGGGCGTCCAGGACCAGTTCCTTGTTGATGCGCTCCTTCGACAGCCAGGTGGTCTTCCGGTAGCCGTCCTTCCACGGCACCTTCGTGAGGTCGCCCTTGTCGTCGGGCATGACGTATCCGGCCATGTGGTCCTCGAGGCCGAGGGCGAACATGATCTCGGTGATTCCCACGTCGTTGGTGACCACCCGCCGCGGAGCCTTCTCGAACGTCAGCTTCTCGCCGCAGTTCTCGACCGTCACCGGATAGTGGCCGTCGGACGACGCCCGGGCGCCCTCCCCCTTCCCGGGCTCCGGCGAGACGTCCGCCCCGCAGCCGGAGACGGCGAAGGCCAGGACGGGGGCGAGGGCCAGGGCCAGGGCGGTGGGGCGGGCGCGGTTCGGCATGCTGGGGGTGACTCCTTGTGGGGCGGGCGGGGCTGAGCGGACGCGGCAGGGCGAACGGACGGGGCGCGCTACCCAGTCGGCGGCAGGCGGTCGAAGAGCAGTTGGAGCGCGCCGGTCTCCGGGTGGGCGACGCGGTGCGCCCGGACGCCGAAGACGTCGGCCAGCAGATCGGCCGTGAGCACGTCGTGCGGGGCGCCGGAGGCGACGACCCGTCCGCCGTCGACGACGTGGAGACGGTCGCAGTGGAGCGCGGCGAGGTTGAGGTCGTGCAGGGCGGCGAGCACGGTCGGCCCGCCGGACCGCACCAGGGACAGGACCTCCAACTGCTGTGCGATGTCCAGGTGGTTGGTGGGCTCGTCCAGGACGAGGATCCGCGGCTGCTGGGCGAGTGCGCGGGCGATCAGGACCCGTTGCCTCTCCCCGCCGGAGAGGGTGAGGAAGCCGCGGTCGGCCAGATGGTCCGCGCCGACCCCTTCCAGGGCGGCGGCGCAGACGTGCCGGTCCTCGTCGGAGGTCCGGGCGGCCGCCCCCTGGTGCGGCAGTCTGCCCATGGCCACGACCTCGGCCACCGTGAAGTCGAACTCCGCCCCCGCTTCCTGCGGCAGGGCGGCGAGCCGGCGTGCGCTCTCCCGCGGGCTCAGGGAGGGCAGCTCGTCACCGCCGAGCCGGACGACTCCGGCCGTGGGGCGCAGCGCCCGGTACACGCACCGCAGCAGGGTCGACTTGCCGCTGCCGTTGGGCCCGACGAGCCCGACGAACCCGCCGCTGTCCGCGTGCAGCGACACGTCGTCGAGCAAACGCGCGCCGGACATCTCGACCGTGAGTCCCTCGATCTCGACCCGCATCACACGCCTCCGAAGGTGTAGGTACGGCGGCGCATCAGCAGGACGAAGCAGGGCACGCCGATCGCCGCGGTCAGTACGCCCAGCGGCAGTTCGGCGGGGGCGAGCACCACGCGCGAAAGGATGTCGACCCAGACCAGCAGGACGGCCCCGCCCAGGGGCGCCACGGCCAGCAGTCGGCGGTGGTCCGCGCCGACCAGCATCCGGGCCGCGTGCGGGACCATCAGGCCGACGAAGCCGATCGCCCCGCTGACCGCGACCACCGCACCGGTGACGGCCGAGGCGGTGAGGAACAGTTCCTTGCGCAGCCGCCCGGGGTCCACACCCAGCGCGGCCGCGGTCTCGTCGCCCATCGCGAGGGCGTTCAGGCGCCGGGCCGACCAGCCGAGATGGACGAGGCCACCGAGGACCGCCCCCGTGGCGATCGGTACGGAGGACCAGTTCGCCCCGCCCAGGCTGCCGAGCAGCCACATCATGGCGGACCGCGCCGCTTCGCCGTGCTCGGCGGCGAACACCATGAAGGTGGTGACGGCCGAGAAGCCGTAGTACATCGCGGTACCGGTCAGCACCAGCCGGAGCGGGGTCAGGCCCCGCGGGGTCCGGGCGACCGCGTACACCAGCACCATGGCCGCGAGCGCGGAGAGGAACGCCGCCGTGGACAGCGCCCAGAGACCGAGTGCGCCGAAGGCCCCGAAGATGAGCACGGCGTTGGCCCCGACGGCGGCACCGGAGGAGATGCCGAGGACGAACGGGTCCGCCAGCGCGTTGCGGACCATGGCCTGGACGGCGACGCCGACGGACGCCAGGCCGGCGCCGACGACCGCCGCGAGCACGGCCCGTGGGAAGCGGAGCTCCCAGACGATGGTGTAGGCGGCGACGTCGTCCGCGCCTATGGTCCCTCCGGTCAGGCCCGCCCAGAGGTAGTGCAGCGCCTCGCTCCAGGAGAGCCCCGCCGCGCCGATGCACGCCCCGCAGGCCAGCGAGACGGGAAGCGCGACGCACAGCCCTGCCACGAGCAGGGGAAGTGAGGCGCGCCTGGCCGGTGGTGGCCCGCTGTTCGTCGTGCGGTCCGGTGGGGCGGCGGGTATCCGGTCGCGGAGCGTGGCCACAGGCGTTTCGCTTTCGCCTCGGGCCGTGCGCCTGCGTGTTCGAAGGAGCGGGCCCGGACGCCGGGCGCCCTGCGCAGCACCTCTCGCAGTCCACGGCGATTGACAGGGCTTCACCACCGCGGGTAATCGGGCTTACGGAACCCCTTGCGGGGCTCCGCCTACCGTTGCGGGTCAGCGCCGGACTTCGACCGGACTTCCCCCACGAGGCGCTTCGCAGCGTACCTCGTCACCTCCTGCGGGCAGGAACCGCACCCGGACTCGACGCGGCGGTGCACGAGTACCTCCTCTTCCGTGACCACCTGTGCACCCACGCGGACGACCGCGCCCTGTACGCGAACGTCAAACGAGCACAACGGCTTGCTGCGGATGCAAGGCACCGAGTACGGCCGGTTCGTGCCTCTCCTGCGCGCGGACGCGGTGGCCGCTCGGCCGGTGCGGAGCCGGGGCACGGAGCGGTGCCGGGGGTCACTCACCCGGCCTGATGCGCCCGCGCCAGGCTCCGGACTCGCCGCCGCGCTTCTCGATGTACTCCTTGAAGCGCTGCATGTCGCCCTTCACCCGCCGGTCGATGACTCCGAGCATGTCGCCGGTCTTCTCCGCGACGCCGGTGGGATCGACGTCCATGACGAGTTCGACCCGGGTGTGCGTGTCGTCCAGGCGCTGAAAGCGGACCGTGCCCTTCTGGTTGGTGTCACCCTTGGTGGTACGCCACGTGATGCGCTCGTCGGGCAGCTGGTCGACGATCTCGGTGTCGAACTCGCGCTTCACACCGCTGACCTGGGTGATCCAGTGGTTGTGCCGCTCGTCGAGCTGCCTGACCTCCTCGACCCCCTCCATGAAGTGCGGGAACTCCTCGAACTGGGTCCACTGGTTGTAGGCGGTGTGCACGGGAACCTCGACGTCCACCACTTCCTTGACCGTGCTCATCTGAGAACTTCCCTCTCTGTAGCGATCGTTGCCGCCAGGGACCGGCGTCCGGCCGGAGCCCCTGGGCACGAAGAGGCGAGTACCCGGGCACCGCCCGTATAACGTCACTCCGTCGAGGCGGCCCGTGCCAGGGCAGCGCGCGCTGCAAGCCCGTGGATCACTCGTCGCCGGACGGGGCGGGCTGGAAGGCAATGGCGACGAGGTCGTCGCCGAGAGTGGGCGCCCACCGGGCGACGTCCTCCTCGATGAAGGTGACGAGAGCGTTGGGAGAGACCGGCCCCGTACTGCTCGAGCAGTGGTCCTGGAGGCGTTCACGCAGCGGGTAGAAGGTGCCGGCACTGTCACGCGCCTCGGTGACCCCGTCGGAGTAGGCGATCAGGATGTCACCGGCGTCCAGGGTGTGCGTCACGGTGCCCGGGGGCGCGGTCAGCAGGTCGCTCATGCCCAGCGGCAGGCTGTGGTCGCCCTTCGCGACGGACGCCGTGCCGTGCCGGACGGTGACCAGCGGCTGGTGTCCCCGGTCCAGGACCCGTACGACCCGCGCGTCGGCGGAGAACTCGAGCAGGACGGCCGTGACGAAGACCTCGTCCGCCGGCCCCGGGGCCTGCGCCGGCGTGTGGGCCGGCCGGCCGTCATCCATCGGCTCCGACGGAGGGCTCTCGCGGTCCAGTTGCAGGGCCAAGTCGATCCGCTCGGCCACCTCGCCCAGCGACGGATGGAGCAGCGCCGCCTCCTGGAACGAGGAGATCACCGTGGCCACCGTCCGCGTCGCGCCGATGCCCTTGCCCTTGACGTCCCCGACGATCACCCGGATACCGAACGGTGTCGGACGGACACTGTAGAGGTCCCCGCCAATGAGCGCCTCGTCGTCGGCCGCCCGGTAGAAGCCGGCCAGGCGCAACGGGCCGATCCGGGCGGGCAGCGGACGCAGCAGGGCCAGTTGCACGGCCTCGGCGACCGCCTGGACGCGGTGGAAACGGCGCTCGGTCCGCCGACGCACCACACACAGCGCAGCGGACAGCACGGTGACGGTGGCCAGAACGGTCAGGGCCACGACGGTCATCGGACCGACGTAGTCCTCGATCGACTGAGTGACCGCCAGCAGCACACATCCGGCGGCACCGACGGCGAGGACGCCCGTCGGCGGGTACGTGAAGAGGGCCAGGACCACCGAGGCCGACAGCAGCGCACCGAAGAAGTAGCGCTGCGGTGTCACCTGGTCGAGCAGCATGGTCACCACGACGAGTGCGGGCGGGACCCAGCGGAGCCATCGGGGCGGCCAGGGATGCTGCTCGTCCCACTGCCTGTGCTCCGCCGCAGCCCGCCCCGCGCCCAAGCTGTCACCCCGTTCCTCACGAGTTCCCGGTCCACGGTCTCGGTGAGCATCATGCATGAGTGAGCACGCCCCGGACGGCACCAACCCACCGCGCCATCCCACCCACCGCCACGGGGCCGACGACGCAGGCCCCCTCCCGGCGGTGAGAGACGCGGGGTGTCGTACTCCAAGTCCGGTGCGACAGGAAGGTCAGTCGGTGAAGAAGTCACCCAGGGCGGCGGAGAGCGGGCCCGGGGCTTCCTCGGCCACGTGATGGCCTGCGTCGATGCCGTGGCCCCGGACGTCATCGGCCCAGTCGCGCCAGATGGCGCGCGGGTCGCCGTACAGGTCCTCCAGGTCGTCCCGTAGGGACCACAGGACCAGGACGGGACAGTGGATCCGTGCGCCCCGGGCGCGGTCCGCCTCCTCGTGCCGGCGGTCCACAGTGAGCCCGGCCCGGTAGTCCTCCAGCATCGCGCGGACCACGTCCGGACGTCGGTTGGCGGCCCGCCACTCGTCGTGGTTCTCCTGCCCCATGGCTTCCGGGTCGCCGCGGTACCACGCGTCGGGATCGGCGTTGATGACGCGTTCGGGGATCTCCGGCTGGGCGAAGAAGAACCAGTGCCACCAGGCGGTGGCGAAGCGGGCATCCGCACGGGTCAGGTGCTCGCTCAGAGGCAGGCCGTCCAGGAATGCCACCCGGGTCACCGCGGAAGGGTGGTCCAGCACCAGCCGGAGCGCCACGGCGGCCCCGCGGTCGTGCCCGACGAGCCCGAAGCGACGGTGCCCGAGCGCCCGCATGACTCCGACCATGTCCCCGGCGACGGCGCGCTTGGAGTGCGGGGCGTGGTCCGCGGCGGGCTCCGGGCCACGCGAACGACCGTAACCACGCAGGTCGGGGCAGACGACGGTGAAGCCGCGCCGGACCAGAACGGGCGCGACCCGGTGCCAGGTCGCCGACGTCCGCGGATGGCCGTGCAACAACAGGAGAGGCGGGCCCTCGCCCCCGTACCGGACGAAGACGGACGCCTCACCGGTGCGCACCGTCCTGGTGGCGAACCCCTCGAACACGGAACACCCCTCTCCCTCGGGGGCACGGTCCGAGCCGCCCCGCCGTCCCGACTGCCCGGGAAGAGCCCCGGCACTCGTCCGGACGCCGAGAAGCGGAGTGCCGGTGCTGACGCGGCCACGCCGTGGGCGCGGAGCTGAGCCGGACCGCACAGGGAAGCGGACGTTCGGCGCCCGGCTTCAGGACCGGCCCACCAAAGAAGGCAGGCTTCCCGCGTCCGGATAACGGTCGGGTCTCACCTGCCGGAACATCCCCTGGTCACGAGTGGTGACGTGAGATACGTCACTAAAGGTTTGGCAAAGACGTGGTACAACAGCGCAACTCCGCAGGTGGCCCGGCCAATCCACCACCCGCGAGGAGCCAACCTGCCGCCGACCTGTCCCCCGCTCCCACCCGACCCGGTCACGGTCCGAAACCGCACCGTGCGCCCCGGGTCCGCTCATCGGACAACGACGTTCGCCCAGAGACCGCTCAACCAGGCGAGATCCCCCAGCCCGCCCGACCAGCGTCACCGAGGTAACCACCGTGTCACTCGACTCCGTCACCCAGTCCGTCGACGAAGCAGTCAGCGGATTCTTCGAGCCCATAGCCAAGTGGCTGGGCGAAGTCGTCTTCTACACCGTCCCCGTCGGCGGGACCGACCTGCCGCTCATCGTCGCCTGGCTCGTCGTCGCCGGCCTCGTCTTCACCGGCTGGTTCGGCCTCGTCCAGCTCCGCAAGTTCAAACTCGCCGTCGACGTGGTGCGGGGCAAGTACGACGAGAAGGGGTCGACCGGCGAGGTCAACCACTTCCAGGCGCTGACGGCGGCCGTCTCCGGCACGGTCGGCCTCGGCAACATCGCCGGTGTGGCCGTCGCCGTCTCCATCGGCGGCCCCGGCGCCACCTTCTGGATGATCCTGTGCGGCCTGCTCGGCATGGCCACCAAGTTCGTCGAGGTCACCCTCGGTGTGAAGTACCGCGAAGTGCACGCCGACGGCACCGTCTCCGGCGGCCCCATGCACTACCTCCCCAAGGGCCTGGCCGAGCGCTTCGGCAAGAACGGCAAGACCCTCGGCAAGGTCCTCGCGGTCCTCGCCTCCTTCCTCATCCTGTTCTTCGGCCTCTTCGGCGGCAACCTCTTCCAGGTCAACCAGTCCTACGCGCAGCTGGTCTCGGTCACCGGCGGCGAGGACGGCGCGCTCGGCTCCTCCGCCGGCGCCCTGTTCTTCGGCATCCTGATCGCCGCGCTCGTCGGCGTCGTCCTCCTCGGCGGCATCCGCTCCATCGCCAACGTCACCAGCAGGCTCGTGCCCGCCATGGCCGGCATCTACGTCGTCGCGTGCCTGATCGTGATCCTGGTCAACATCACCGCCGTCCCCGACGCGATCGCCTCCATCGTCGAGGGCGCGTTCAACCCCGAAGGCGTCGCCGGCGGTGTCCTCGGCGCGCTGATCATCGGCTTCAAGCGGGCCGCCTTCTCCAACGAGGCCGGCCTCGGCTCCGCCCCGATCGCCCACTCGGCGGTCAAGACCAGGCACCCCGCCAGCGAGGGCCTGGTCGCCCTGCTGGAGCCGTTCATCGACACCGTGGTCGTCTGCACCATGACCGCCCTGACCATCGTCATCGCCAACCCGGCCAGTTGGGGCGAGGCCCGCGCGGGGGAGGACATCGGCGGCGTCACCATCACGTCCGACGCCTTCGAGACGGTCCTGCCCTGGTTCCCGTACATCCTCACCGTCGCCGTCCTGCTGTTCGCCGTCTCCACGGTGCTGACCTGGGGCTACTACGGCCTCAAGTCCTGGACGTACCTCTTCGGCCGCAGCCGGGCCAGCGAAGTGACCTACAAGATCGTCTACACCGTCTTCGCCGTCGCCGGTTCACTGCTCACCCTGCAGACCCTGATCGACATGGCCGACGCCTTCCTCTTCACCCTCGCCGTCATCAACATCATCGGCCTCTACCTCCTCGCCCCCGTCGTCAAGCGCGAACTGGGCTCCTTCCTCGAATTCGTCCGCGCCCGCAACGCCGGTCAGGACACCGGGGACGACGAGGACCGGGAGTCGGCGAAGACCACCGTCTGACCGCGCAGGCGATGCCGCCGCCCGCGGTAGACTCGCCGCCTTTCGGATCGCGCGGGAACGCCTCGCCCCGGACGCAATGGAGGTGTTGGTGACGAACAGCGGTGGGCGTCGTCGGCCGGACGTCACAACGGTCGAGATCATCGGTGGACCGGAGGCGATCGAGGGCGGCCTCAGCAGCTACGACGCCCGGTGGGCGGAGGACTACCTCCGTCACCGGCGTCGGATCCTCGACGCGTTGGCGGGGGACGTCGATGTCGAGCACATCGGCTCCACCTCGGTTCCGGGACTGGCCGCCAAGCCGATCGTGGACATCGTCGTCGCGGTGGCCGACATCACGGCGGAGGAGGACTACCTCGACGCGCTGCTGGCCGCCGGTTACGAACTGCGGGTTCGCGAGCCGGGACACCGACTCGTGCGCACCCCCACCCGCGACGTGCATGTGCACGTGTACGAGAGAGGGGCGGCGGCGGTGCACGAGTACCTCCTCTTCCGTGACCACCTGCGCACCCACGCGGACGACCGCGCCCTGTACGAGAGCGTCAAACGAGCCCTGTTCGACCGGCGTTGGGACGACATGAACGACTACGCCGACGCCAAGAGCGAGGTCATCCTCGCGATCAAGTCCCGAGCCCGAGCAGCTCACCAATGACGCGGAGCGGCATCACTTGCCGCTGTGGACGGGGAACGCGCCGCGCCCGCCGCAGTCCACGTCCCGCAGGCCGCACGGGGCGTCCGTGTCGTCGTCGGTGATCTCGAAGTCGGCCTGGGCGTCGGAGCGCATGGGCGCGGTGTAGTGGAGGCGCGGCCGCGGCACGGACCCCCCGTACCGCTCCGCCGCCGCCCGGCCGATGAGCCTCGCGGGGAGCGCATCCGTCTCTGCGACCAACCGGTTCGGGCCGTCTGTCGCCAACACCTCGGCTCCGCGTCCCGCAGCGGCCGCGGGTCGCATCAGTCGAGGGCGTGACTGCGGCCGGCCTGCAGGATCTCGTCGGAGAGCCCGGGCTCGACGTGGCGTACGGCGCGGGCGATCACCAGTGCGCCGACCATTTCGCTGAGCAGGCGGACGGCCTTCTGACGGGCTTCGGCCGGGTCGAGTTCGTGGCCCTTCTCCTCGGCTTCGCGCAGGAACTCGGTGGCGAAGCCGGTCACATAGCCCTCGACTCCTTCGGCGTACGCGCTCTGCACCGCCTCGTTCTGCCGTCCGGCGTCGGTGACCAGGGAGGCGGAGGGACAGCCGCCGTTCGCGGCGTCACGGTGTGCGATGGACAGATACCCGGCCACGACGTGCTCCAGCGGGGGGCCCGCCTTGTCCTGACCATCCTCGATCATGCCGGCCAGGCTCTCGTGCGAGGCGGCGAAGGAGGCCCTGCACACCTCGACCACCAGGTCGTTCTTGGAGGCGAAGTGGTTGTAGAAGCCGCCGTGGGTGAGCCCGGCTTCCTTCATCAGCTCGGCGATGCCGACAGCGTCGATGCCCTGCGAGCGGAACATGCGGCCCGCCGCTTCGAGGATGTTCTGCCGGTTGCGGGCCTTGTCCTCCTTGGTGATCCGCGGCATTGCAGTCCTTCCGCCGTCGTTCCCGACTTGACCCTTTCGATGACGGCCTTCATCATAACAGGAGTTCCAATGATGCCTATCATCAAACTGGTCGTCGAACGGGCGTGCCGCAGGGGCTTGCCCCCCTGCGGCGGCACCAAGCACCGAGGAGAGCAGAAGTGACACGCAATGAAGAGATCGTTCGCGAGGCATACCGGCTGGCGGAAGGGAACGTCCTCGACGGGCCCGGCTTTCGCGCCTTGTTCACCGAAGACGGAACCTTCAACGACCTGCCGAACGCGATGACCCTCCGCGGTGACGAGATCGCACAGGGACTGGTGGGGCTGGCCGACGTCTTTCCCGACATCCACCGTGAGCTGCGCGCGGTGCATGTCCTCGGTGACGTCGTCGCCGTCGAGCTGCGGATTCAGGGGACGCATCTCGGCGCGTTTCCGACTCCGGTCGGCGACATCCCTCCCACCGGGAACCGTATCGACGTGCCGACGGCGGACCTCTGGTACCTCCGTGAGGGGAAGGTCGAAACGTTCAACTGCTACAACGCGGCGAACGTGTTGCTCGCGCAGATCGGGGCCACCCCCGACTTCACGTCGGCGATCGAGGCCGCCAAGACGGCCGCCACACGGGCGTAGTCCCACCGCGCGGCACCGAGCGGGCTGCAGAAGCTGCGCCGGGGCGGCCGGCGGAGAGGGCACCGACCCCGCCGCGTTCGTCCGGTTCCCGTTGCTCTTGCCGTAGGTCTGGCGTTGGGCGAGGACCTGGCCGCATCGGGTCATCGTGGCGAGCGGGGCGCAGGGCCGACCGAGTTCAACGGTGCCTCACCACGCAGGACACGGTCTTGAGGTATCCGTGAGAGCGGTCCCTCCCCAGCGGCGCTCTAATCCTGGTCTCAGGTTGACCGGAGACAATCAGCGGCAAAAACATCGACTGGGAGGGGGCGGGCCGGCATGCGAATCATGATCGCGGATGATGACGCGGCCATCCGTGAGTCGCTGGAGCGGGTGCTCCAGGTCGAGGGTTACGACACCAGCACCGTCGCCAACGGTTTCGCCGTGCTCGACGAGGTAGGTGGGGCCGGCGGTGACACGCTGGATCTGCTGCTCCTCGACGTGATGATGCCCCGTCTCGGCGGGTTGGAGACCTGTCGCCGATTGCGGCAGGCGGGCCGGGATCTGCCGGTGCTGATGCTGACCGCCCGTGACCAGGTCTCCGACCGGGTCACGGGGCTGGACGCGGGCGCCGACGACTACCTGCCCAAGCCGTTCGCCACCGAGGAGTTGCTGGCCCGGGTGCGGGCCCTGCTGCGCCGGCGCACGCCGGCCGACGAGGATTCGCACATCCTGTCGTTCGCCGACGTCCGGCTCGACTCCGACAGGTTCGAGGCGTGGCGGGGCGGGCGGCCACTGCACCTGACCCGGACCGAGTTCTCCCTCCTGGAGGTCCTCTTGTGCAACGCGACCCGGGTCTTGACCCGCGACGCACTGTTCGAGGCGATCTGGGGCTTCGGTATGAGCTCCACCGCCAACAACCTCCAGGTATACGTGAGCTATCTGCGCCGCAAGATGGAGGCGGAGGGTGAACCGCGATTGATCTACACAGTGCGAGGCCTGGGATACACGTTGCGGGCGACCCCTCCGTGAGCAGAACCGCCGGCCGGGGGCCGCGCCGGCTGATTCGATGGTGGCGTCGGCGGTCCCTGCGGGCGAGGCTGACGGTGATCGCGGCGACGGCCATCGCGGTCAGTGTGTTCGTGGCCTTCCAGGTGGCCAGCGAGCTGTTGGCCTGGCAGCTGCGGGACACCGTCGAGGAACAGCTGCGTGCCGATGCCCGCGTCCTGGCGACGAACGCGGAGCGCGCCGGTCTGGCGCAGGTTGAGCTGCCGCCCTATCCCGGATCCGGCCGGCTGGTGCGGGCCATCCTGCCCGACGGATCGATCCGGACGCCGGCCGGGCAGCCCGCGCTGCCTCCGGTCAGCGAGAACGCCGGGCGCGTGGCGCGGGGCGCGTCGGCCGACCTGTTGGAGTCGAACGGCGGCGACGAAGAAGGCTACGCCATCTACACACTGCGGGCGGGCGACGGCGCGGTCCAGGTGGCCCGCATGGTCGACGACGGCCCGGTCAACCAGTTCGGGTTCGGCATGCTGCTGATCGGTCTGCTCTGCGTGGCCGGCGGCGCCCTCGTCGGGCGGACCGTGGCGCGGACCGGGCTGGCACCGATCGACCGGCTGACCTCCGCCGCGGTACGTGTCGCGCGCACCCGGGAGCTGGACGCCGACATCCCGGACGAGGGCGGTGGGGAGATCCGGCGGCTGATCCAGTCGATCAACGACATGCTCGCCGCGCTCCGGGACTCCCGGCAGGCCCAGCGGCTGCTCGCCGAGGACGCCGCCCACGAGCTCAAGACCCCGCTCACCAGCCTGCGCCTCAACGTCGAGCTGCTGATCCGGCTCGATCGGCGCGGCACCCTGGACAGCGCACTGCCGGCGGAGAGCCGCACCCGGCTGCTCAACGATGTCGGCGCCCAGGTGACCGAGTTGAGCACCCTGGTCGCCGAGCTGACCGACCTGGCGCGCGGTGATGTGAGCGACGAGAGCACCGAGGTGCTCGACCTCGCCGACGTGGTGGTGGCCGCCGCGACCCGGGCGGAATCCCGCATGCCCGACATCGAGGTCGCGCTTGACGTGACCTCCGTGTGGGTGAACGGGCGCCCCGCCGCGCTCGAGCGAGCGGTACTCAACCTCATCGACAACGCCGGCAAGTGGTCCCCCGCCGGCCAGCCGGTCCAGGTCCGGCTTCGTGCCGAGGAGGAGTCGGTGGTGCTCGAGGTCGACGACGCCGGGCCGGGCATCGACGCCGCCGACATACCGCGGCTGTTCGACCGGTTCTACCGTGCCGAGAGCGCCCGGGGGTTGCCGGGATCCGGTCTGGGGCTGTCGATCGTGCGGCGGGTCGTCGACGCCCACGCCGGCCGGGCCTCCGTCGCCCGCTCCGCACGCGGTGGCGCGCTGCTTCGGGTCGACCTTCCGGCCGCGACCCCGCCCGCCCCCATCGCGCGGCCCACCACGGGGGAGGACACCGCGGCGTCCTGACCCGCCCCGGCGGCGCGCCGCGGGACTGGGGACGGTGGCCCTCGGCCATGCCCCCCGCGGCTCACCACCCGGGCAGGACGCCGCGCTGCGCCGGCCCCAGCCCCGGCGCGTGGCGCAGGACCGGAGGGCGGCGGCCGTCGGGCCCACGAAAGGGATCCGGGACGGGGCCTGGAGCCCCGTCCCGGATCACGTCCGTGCCGCCCCGCTCACCGTTGCAGCGCGGACTCCTCCTTGCCGGCGAGCGGCTGTCGGCCGTCCGGCGGCTCCGTCGCCGGACGGGACAACCGGCTCGGCCACCACATCCGCCGGCCGATCAGCAAGGTAAGGGCGGGCACCAGGACCGACCGCACCAGCAGGGCGTCGAGCAACACGCCGAAGGCCACCAGGAAACCGACCTCGACCAGCATCACCAGCGGAAGTGTGACGAGGACCCCGAACGTGGCCGCCAGGACCAGGCCTGCCGAGGTGATGACGCCACCGGTGGCCGAGAGGGCTTTGAGCATGCCCTCTCCGGTACCGAGGCGCAGGGTCTCCTCCCGGGTCCTGCTGGCCAGGAAGATGTTGTAGTCGACGCCGAGCGCCACCAGGAACAGGAACGCCAGCAGCGGCACCGAGTAGTCGACACCCTTGAACCCGAGGATCGTGTCGAAGACGAACACGCTGCCGCCGAAGGCCGCGGCGAACGAGACGACCACGGTGGCCATCAGGACCAGCGGGGCCAGGACCGCGCGCAGCAGCAGCCCCAGGATGATCAGGACGACGACGAGCACCAGCGGGATCACCAGCTTCTCGTCACGCCCGGTGGTCACCTCGGTGTCGAGGTTCTCCGCGCTCGGCCCGCCGACGATCGCCTCCGCCCCGTTCACCGTGTGCACCGCGGTACGCACCCGCTTGATCGTGTCGTACTCCGCGGCGGTGTCCGGCGCGTCCTTCGGGAACACGGAGATGTTGGCCCAGCCACCGACGGTCTCCTCCGGAACGGCCATGGCCACGCCTCGGGTGTCCTCCACGACGTCGAGCACCTTCTCCTGCTGCGCCGGACGCGTGAAGACCGTCAGCGGCTGGCCGCCGAGCTCCGGGAAGTGCTCGCGCAGAACGGTGAAGCCGGTGACCGACTCCGGCGCGGACAGGAACTGGTCCTGCTCCCGCAAGGCGCCGGTGTTGCCCGCCAGCCCCAGGGCGAGCACGCCGAGGACTCCGAACGAGCCGAGCGTCGCCACCCACCGGCGGCGGTTGATGGCGGTGCCGAGCCGTTCCCACAGCCCCGGCTTCTCCTCCACGGCCGTGCTGAACCGCGGGATGGCCGGCCAGAAGATCCGCCTGCCGAGCACCACGAGCACCGCCGGGAACAGCGTCAGCATGGCCACCAGCGCGCACAGGATGCCGGCCGCACCGATCGGACCCAACCCACTGGTGCTGTTCAGGTCCGCGACGAGCAGACAGAGCAGGCCGGCGACCACGGTGGCCGCGGACGCGACGATGGCCGGCGCCGCGCCGCGCAGCGCGTGGACCATCGCGACCCGGACGTTCTCATGGTGGTGCAGTGCCTCCCGATATCGGGCGATGAGCAACAGCGCGTAGTCCGTTCCCACGCCGAACACCAGAATCGTCAGCAGCGCCGAGTTCTGGTCGTCGACCACGATGCCGAAGCCCTTGACGAGCAGGTAGACGGTCCCCATCGAGGTCAGTGCGGCCGCGCCGACGGCCACCAGCGGGATGATCCACAACACCGGGCTGCGATAGGTGAGGATCAGCAGGAGCGTGACGACGGCGATGGTGGTGAGGAGGACCTGCTCGTCTATGCCGTCGAAGACGGCGTCCATGTCACCGTCGATCGCGCCCGGTCCCGTCACCTCGAGTTCCAGCCCGGAGGGGCGGTCCTTCGCGGCGTCACGCAACGGGCCGACGAGCGCCTCCGGTGGGCCGTAGCCCGTGCTCACATCGAGGGTGAACGTCATCGCCTCGCGGTCGGTGGAAAGGCTCGTCGGTGAGCGCTCGTCGTCCTCGACGCCCGCCTCCGTCGTCTTCGGCGGGTACCGCTTGGCAAGGGTGTCGTAGTGGCCCTGGACCGCAGCCCGGTCGGCGGCGGTGATGCCCTCGGCCCGGTGGTACACGAAGACGAACGTGCTGTCCTCACCACCGGGGAGACTGTCGTCCAGCGCCGCCACCCTGGTGGACTCGGCACCGGCCGGCAGGGTGTCCACGGCGCTGTCGGTGGTGACCGAACTCAACTTCCCGCTCAGCGGCACCATGCCCGCGGCCAGCACCAACCACAAGCCGATCACCAACCACGGCACCCACCGGCCTGCCAACCGACCTGCCCGCGCTCTCCCGGACGGCGCTGCGTCGACTGCCATCACTAGCCTCCTACATGCGAGTTGCATCGCTCATCTGGATGCGCACTTCCTACGGAGCGAACCTGAGACGACCGTTAATGCGCTGCTCAGGCCGGTTGGCAGAACCGTGTGCCCAGCGCACGCGCCGTGTGGTGGCGTGGGAGTGCCACACGGACAGGCGATGCCTGACCTGGTTGACACGGGCGGCCCTGTGGCTCCGTGGCGTGCGGCATCCGCAAAGCGGCGCAACCCGCGCTGCACGGGTCGCGTCGACCCGTGCAGACGGTCTCGTTGAAGTGGCGGTCAGCGCCGCCGCTTTCCGAGAGTCGGCAGACCTCCACCGACGGTTCGGATGCTGTTGCTCCGCCCCTGAACCGGCGTCACCTTCTCTGGCGGCGCGTGATCGCCGTCTCCGCGACCCACCCCGCGTGCATCCTGCGCGCGAGCACACCCTCGGAGACGACGCACCGCTCATCGGCTGCCCAACGTGCAACCGTCCCGTTCTCGCCAGATGCTGGAACAGCCATGCCGAGCCCCCTCGGTGACTACGACGAGACCGTCACCCACAGGAGCAGGCGTGCCAGAACCTGCGCTTTGGCCGTGTCTGCCAGACCGGTACTCCCTGGCCTCTTCAGACGTCGCCTCGCGTGACCTTCGCGGTCGCAAGGTCGATACTGCCCTTGCGGGGCTCTTGTCGGCCCGTGCTCCGACTCGCCGCGGAAACCTGACACGGAACCCCCTCACGACCGCCGCCCACCGCCGAGATCACGAACCAACATCCACCATCCTGACCAGCGGAAACACTGGTCAAGCACCCGTCTGCCAACTTGCCTAGGAGATACCCTTGAGGATGCTCATCAACGTCCCCGAGACCGTCGTCGCGGATGCGCTGCGCGGTATGGCCGCCGCCCATCCCGAGTTGACCGTGGACGTCGAGAACCGGGTGATCGTGCGGCGGGACGCCCCCGTGTCCGGGGAGGTGGCCCTGGTGTCTGGGGGCGGGTCCGGGCACGAGCCCCTGCACGGCGGGTTCGTGGGACCCGGGATGCTGACGGCCGCCTGTCCTGGTGAGGTGTTCACCTCGCCGGTGCCGGACCAGATGGTGCGGGCCGCGGCGGCCGTGGACAGCGGGGCCGGGGTGCTCTTCGTCGTCAAGAACTACACCGGTGACGTGCTCAACTTCGACATGGCCGCCGAACTGGCCGAGGACGAGGGTATCCAGGTCGCGAAGGTGCTGGTCAACGACGATGTGGCGGTGACGGACAGCCTGTACACGGCCGGGCGGCGCGGCACGGGGGCGACCCTGTTCGTCGAGAAGATCGCCGGGGCGGCGGCGCGGGAGGGGCGGCCGCTGGAGCAGGTGGAGGCGATCGCCCGCCGGGTCAACGAGAGCTCGCGGAGTTTCGGGGTGGCGCTGAGCGCCGTCACGACGCCGGCCAAGGGCAGCCCCACCTTCGACCTCCCGGCCGGGGAGCTGGAGCTGGGCATCGGCATCCACGGGGAGCCCGGCCGGGAGCGGCGGCCGATGATGACCTCCGGCGAGATCGCCGAGGCCGCCGTGGACGCGGTGCTGACCGACCTCGGCCCGCGCAACCCCGTCCTGGTCCTGGTCAACGGCATGGGCGCGACGCCGCTCCTCGAGCTGTACGGCTTCAACGCCGAGGTGCAGCGGGTACTCGGCGAGCGCGGCGTGGCCGTCGCCCGCACCCTCGTCGGCAACTACGTCACCTCCCTCGACATGGCCGGCGCCTCGGTCACCCTGTGCGAGATCGACGAGGAGCTGCTCGGGCTGTGGGACGCCCCGGTCAGCACCCCGGGTCTGCGGTGGGGCATGTGAGGGCCGACGGGGGAAGAATCGCGAGGTACCTACCAGGCAAGGAGATCCTGTGCTCGACGCCGACTTCTTCCGCCGTTGGATGACGGCGGCCACCGCACTGGTCGACCGCGAGGCGGACCGCCTCACCGCCCTCGACTCACCCATCGGCGACGCCGACCACGGCAGCAATCTCCAGCGCGGCTTCACGGCCGTGGCCGCCACGCTGGAGAAGGAGGCGCCCGACACTCCCGGCGCCGTCCTGATCCTCGCCGGGCGGCAGCTCATCTCCACGGTCGGCGGCGCCTCGGGACCGCTGTACGGGACGCTGCTTCGCCGTACCGGCAAGGCGCTCGGGGACTCCCCCGAGGTGAGCGCGGATCAGCTGGCCGAGGCGCTGCGGGCGGGCGTGGACGCGGTCCGGACGCTGGGCGGTGCGGCCCCGGGCGACAAGACGATGGTCGACGCCCTGGTGCCCGCCGTGGACGCCCTGGGCGACTCGTTCGCGGCGGCCCGCACGGCCGCCGTCGAGGGGGCCGAAGCGACCACGCCGTTGCAGGCCCGCAAGGGCAGGGCGAGCTATCTGGGCGAGCGCAGCATCGGGCACCAGGACCCGGGAGCGACCTCGTCCGCGCTGCTCTTCGTGGCGCTGGAGGAGACGGCCGGTGAGTGACGAGCAGCTGGTGGGGATCGTGCTGGTGTCGCACAGCGCCGAGGTCGCCGCGTCGGTGGCGGAGCTGGCGAAGGCCCTGTCGGGCGGTGCCGGGGCGGTGGCCGTCGCACCGGCGGGCGGTACCGCGTCCGGCGAGTTCGGCACCAGTTCGGAACTGGTCGCGGCCGCCGCCGCGTCGGTGGACCGGGGCGCGGGGGTCGCCGTCCTCACCGACCTGGGCAGTGCGGTGCTCACCGTCAAGGCGCTGCTCGCCGAGGGTGACGAACTGCCCGAGAACACCCGTCTGGTGGACGCGCCCTTCGTCGAGGGCGCGGTGGCGGCGGTCGTCACGGCGTCGACGGGCGCCGACCTCGCGGCCGTGGAGGCGGCGGCCGCGGAGGCGTACTCCTACCGGAAGGTCTGAGGGCGCCGGAAGGTCTGAGGGCGCCGGAAGGCCCGAGGCCCGGGAAGGTCTGGGCGGGGGCCCCGGCCGCCCGCTCAGCCCCCGTCCACGAACCGCCGTGCCAGCCGCTCCCCCGCCTTCTCGGCCGCGGCGGTGTCGTCGATGGGTTCGACCTCGCTGCCCTTGAAGACGATGTACGTCACGTCGGAGGCCACACCGCCGCCCTCGGGGTCCGCCGGGATGCCGAGGGAGCGTGCGGCGGCGTAGGAGGCCTCGCCGACGAGGTCGCTCGGGCCGACGTCGCCGACGACCGCGTACCGCACCCGGTCCCCGTGGACGAGGGCCGCGAGCGATCCGCCGCGTACGCCGTCCTCGCGGTGGTCCCAGGTGTCGCTGGGTCCGGGCACGACGACGTAGGGCAGGCGTTCGGCGTCCAGCGGGCGGCCGTCGGATCCGGTGTACGCGGTGGCGGGGCTGAAGTGCGGGTCGGTGCCGCTGTTGCACCGGTCGCCGGGCCGGCCGTCGCAGTCGACGTCCAGGTCGGCCTTCCAGTACACGGCCTCCTTGGTGCCGCAGACCGGGATGTCCGCCGGTGCTCCGGCGTCGCTGCGGTAGCGCCCGCGCGAGACGGGGTCGCAGTCCCGCACCCGGGCCAGCAGGTCGGCGGCGCGGACGGGGCTCCCGCTCTCGCCCCGCTGCGCACGGGGCCCGGTCTCCGGACCGGAGTCCGTCCGCTGCCGCACGTGGGGCGCGGGCTGTCCGGCCGGGACGTGCGGCACGGGGCCGATCCTGACTCCGGACCGGTCCGTGCGCAGGGGGCCGGCCCGGTCCGGCGCACCGGGCAGCAGAAGCTGCGCCGGCGGTTCGGGAAGCGGCGGGGGCGCAGCGTCGGGGAACGTCGTGGGGGCGAGCAGGGCGGCGCTGGCCGCGACCAGTGTCAGCGACTGGACACGCACGATGTGGCCTCTCCTCGGGGGCATGGACGGAGACTCGGCCTCATCTGTCCCCGAAACGCCCGCGCGACCACCTTTCACAGGGCCAGACGGTGCACGCCCGCCGTGCGCCCGGTGTGTCGGGGTGCGGGACCGGGGGCGGGCGGGCCGGGGCCTGTTCCGGCTCCGGCCCGCCCGGCCGCCCGCGCCGGCGCGGGACGGCGACGACAGCGGTCCACGCGCCACCGGCCCGAACTTCCCCGAAGCGGCGGGGAGTTCGGACGTGCGATGACTCAGCATACGTAACCCTTCCGAGTGATCGTCACCCACGGCCCTCTTGATGTGATCGCGTCACGGGGTCATATTGGTCCGGACCTTTAAAGTCCACCGCCGTCGAATCGGCGCCGCAGGGGAGGCTGAGCCGTGCGCGAGGTTCCCGTTCCCCCTCTCCCGCGCCGGTGCGCCCTGCTCTGCGGGACGCTCCTCCTGCTCGCCTCCTGCGGCTGGGGCCCGGACGGGGACGGTGACGGTGCCGGCGGCGGGCTGCCCGCGGCGCCCACCGGCGTCACGGCCGACGCCGGCAGCGCGACGACCGTGCACGTGATGTGGAACGCGGTCGACGACGTGCGGACCTACGAGGTGTATCGCGGCGGCACGCTGGTGAAGGAGGTGCCGATGGCCGAGCGGATGGTGGACGTCACCCGGTTGCGCCCCTCGACGGCGTACGTCTTCACCGTGCGGGCGCGGGACGCCGAGGGCCGGCTCGGGCCGCCCAGCCGGGAGGTGCGGGCGACCACTCCCGCCGCGGTGGCCGACGACTCGGCACCGACCCGCCCGGGGGACGTCCGCGGCCGGGCGGCGGGCAGCCGGGCGGTGCAGCTCACCTGGTCGGCGGCGAAGGACGACCGCGGGGTCGTGTCGTACGACGTCTACCAGGGCGACACCAAGGTGCACAGCGTCGGCGGCAACCAGACGGCGGCCGTGGTGACCGGACTGCGGGCGGGCACCCGCTACGCGTTCACCGTGCGGGCCAGGGACGCCGCCGACAACGTCTCCCCCGCGGGCGCCGCCGTCCGGCTCACCACCCCGGGCACCGACGACGGGCGCGCCACCGCGCCCACGGACCTGCGCGCCGCCTCCCACCGCGCCGACGGGGCCTACTACCTGGACCTTTCCTGGGTCCCGCCGCGCACCGAGACACCGGTGACCGAGTACCAGATCCACCTGGACGGCCGTGCGGCGACCTCGCTGGTCTACGGCGCCGACGCACCGCGCGACCGCGCCGAGTACAGCTTCTACGCCGGGCGCGAGGCCGGGGTCGTGCACCGGGTACGGATCCGGGCGCGGCTGGCCGACGGCACCTGGGGCGGCTTCTCGGCGGAACGGACGGTGACCACGGGCGCGGGCCGATGACCTGACGCCCGGTCGGCCCGGGACCTGCCCGGGGGCGCGTCACCTGGGCGGTCGCGCTCCGCATGCGGGCACGGCCGGGGCCCTGTTGGCTGCCAGCGGGGGCACGGGCGTTCCCGACCCCGGCGGCGCAAGGGATGTACCGCCGACCGTGCCGCCGGAGGGCAGTCCACATGCGCATCTCATCGCCGCTTCTCCGCTCCGGCGCCACCGTGGCGGCCGCCGCCGTGCTGCCCGTCGCCCTGGCCGCCGGGCCGGCCCCGGCCGGACCGGGGATCTCCGTGAGCACCACCGGGACCACGGTGTCGGTCACGACCACGGCCTGCGCCCAGCTCAACGGCAGTTGGGGCACCGCCTCCCTGCTCACCAGCAGCCAGCGGGACTTCGCCCAGGGGCGTCAGGTGGCGCTGTCCGGCAGCGGTTCGGGCCAGTCCGCGGCCTGGTCGGGAATCTCGCCGGGTACGTACACGGTGATCGTCATGTGCTCCAACAACAGCACCGCGGGCACCCAGACGGTCATCGTCTCCTCGGCCCCCTCTCCCTCCCTCTCGCCCAGCCGATCGGCCACCCCCACCCCGTCCGCCTCGCCCGGCGGCGTCATGGGCGGTCTGGGCGGTGCGGTCCAGGACTACGGCACGGCCACCCTGGTGGCGGGCGGCGCGCTGGTGGGGGCCGGCGTCATCGCCGGGGCCTGGTTCCTGCGCCGCCGCTCGAAGCCGTACCGGTTCTGAGCGGGCGCCCGGGGGCGCTGTCAGGCCGGTTCGTCGCCGGGCAGTTCGGCGAACTCGGCCAGCGCGTGCCCGAGCCACTGGGTCCAGAACGTCTCCAGGTCGATGCCGGCCCGCAGTACCAGGTGCCGCAGCCGGTCCTCGGGGCTGTCCCGGCCGGGCGGGAAGTCGCGCCGCTCGATCTCCTGGTACTCGGCCAACTGCCGCTCGTGCAGTTCCAGATGGCGGCGCAGGTCCGCCTCGACACCGGCGGTGCCGACCACGGCGGCGGCGCGCAGCCGCAGCAGCATGGTGTCGCGCAGTGGCTTGGGGTCCTGCGGGGTCGCGGTCCAGCGGGACAGTTCGGCACGGCCCGCGGGCAGGACCTCGTAGGACTTCTTCTGGCCGCGGGCCGGCTGCTGGTCGGGCAGCGCGCGGATCAGTCCCTGCGCCTCCAGCCTTCCCAGCTCGCGGTAGATCTGCTGGTGCGTCGCCGACCAGAAGTAGCCGATCGACCTGTCGAACCGGCGGGTCAGCTCCAGCCCGGACGACGGCTTTTCGACCAGGGCGGTGAGGATCGCGTGCGGGAGTGACATGGCCTCATCCTAGGGACGGCCCGTCCTGCGCCCGCGCTCCTCCCGCCCTCCGTCCGTACCTCTGCTACAGCGCCGCCGCCAGCTCGGTGCCCTGCTTGACGGCGCGCTTGGCGTCCAGTTCGGCGGCCACGTCGGCGCCGCCGATGAGGTGCGCGCGGTGTCCGGCGGCGACCAGGTCGTCGTACAGGCCGCGGCTCGGCTCCTGGCCGGTGCACAGGACGACGGTGTCGACCTCCAGCACGGTGGACTCGTCGCCGACGGTGATGTGCAGCCCGGCGTCGTCGATCCGGTCGTAGCGCACGCCCGGGACCATGGTGACGCCGCGGTGCCTCAGCTCGGTGCGGTGGATCCAGCCGGTGGTCCTGCCGAGCCCGGCGCCGACCTTGCTGGTCTTGCGCTGGAGCAGGTGGACGGTGCGCGGCGGCGCGGGGCGCTCGGGCGCGGCGAGGCCGCCGGGGGCGCGGTAGTCGGTGTCGACGCCCCAGAGGCGGAAGTACGTCTCCGGGTCCTCGTGGGCCTTGTCGCCGCCGTCGGTGAGGTACTCGGCGACGTCGAAGCCGATGCCGCCCGCGCCGAGGATCGCGACGCGCTCGCCGACGGGGGCGGCGTCGCGCAGGACGTCGAGGTAGCCGACGACGGAGGGGTGGTCGACGCCGGGGATGTCGGGCGTGCGCGGGGTGACGCCGGTGGCGACGACGACCTCGTCGTGGCCGGCGAGGTCGGCGACGCCTACGCGGGTGTTCAGGCGTACGTCGACGCCGTGCTCCGTGAGCTGCGTGCGGAAGTAGCGCAGCGTCTCGTCGAACTCCTGCTTGCCGGGGACCTTGCGGGCGACGTTGAGCTGCCCCCCGATCTCGCCCGCGGCGTCGAACAGGGTGACCTCGTGGCCGCGTTCGGCGGCGCTCACCGCGCAGGCCAGTCCGGCCGGTCCGGCGCCGACGACGGCGACGCGCTTGCGCCGCCGGGTCGGGGCCAGGACGAGTTCGGTCTCGTGGCAGGCACGCGGGTTGACCAGGCAGGAGGTGATCTGCCCGCTGAAGGTGTGGTCCAGGCAGGCCTGGTTGCAGCCGATGCAGGTGTTGATGGCCTCGGGGCGGCCGGCCGCGGCCTTGGCGACGAAGTCGGGGTCGGCGAGCATCGGGCGGGCCATCGAGACCATGTCGGCGGTGCCCTCGGCGAGCAGTGCCTCGGCGACCTCGGGGGTGTTGATGCGGTTGGTGGTGACGAGCGGGACCGACACCTCGCCCATGAGACGTTTGGTCACCCAGGTGTAGGCGCCGCGGGGCACGGAGGTGGCGATGGTGGGGATGCGGGCCTCGTGCCAGCCGATGCCGGTGTTGATGATCGTGGCTCCGGCGGCCTCGACGGCCTTGGCGAGGGTGATCACCTCGTCCAGGGTGGAGCCGCCGGGCACCAGGTCGAGCATGGACAGGCGGTAGACGACGATGAAGTCCGCGCCGACGGCCTCGCGCACCCGGCGCACGATCTCGACGGGGAACCGCATCCGGTTCTCGTACGAGCCGCCCCAGCGGTCGGTGCGGTGGTTGGTCCGGGCGGCGATGAACTCGTTGATCAGATAGCCCTCCGAGCCCATGATCTCGACGCCGTCGTACCCGGCCTCGCGGGCGAGGCGGGCGGTGCGGACGTAGTCCTCGATCGTGCGCTCGATCTCGGCGTCGGTCAGCTCGCGCGGGACGTGCGGGCTGATCGGGGCCTGGAGCGCGCTCGGGGCGACCAGGTCGGCGTGGTAGGCGTAACGGCCGAAGTGCAGGATCTGCAGGGCGATGCGGCCGCCCTCACGGTGCACGGCCTCGGTGACGACCCGGTGCTGTTCCGCCTCCGCCCCGGTGGTGAGCCTGGCGCCGCCCTCGTACGGGCGGCCCTCGTCGTTGGGGGCGATGCCGCCGGTGACGATCAGCCCCACTCCGCCGCGGGCCCGGGCGGCGTAGAAGGCGGCCATGCGCTCGAACCCGCGCTCGGCCTCTTCCAGGCCGACGTGCATGGAGCCCATCAGGACCCGGTTGGGGAGCGTGGTGAAGCCCAGGTCGAGCGGGCTCAGCAGGTGCGGGTAACGGCTCATCGGGCCCTCCGTGCGGGGTGTGGTGCCTCTGTTGTAGAGGACCGCCGCGTCTTTGTGCAACTAGTTGCACAAAGACGCGGCGTACGCCACACCGACGCCGGAGGGCTCCGTCAGCGGCTCTCGAGCCGTACGTGCAGTTCCCGCTCCTGGTCCCCTGAGGCCTGGCTCAGGTCGTGCACGGTGAACAGGGAGTCCAGGGCGGTGCGCAGCCTCTCGATCGCCCAGTAGCCGCCCTGCGCGTCGGCCTCCACGGACGCCCCGAGCCGGGCGGGGTCGCACTCGCCCCCGCGGGTGTCGGCCATGTCGAAGGTGCCGAGCCACACGGTCGGACGCACCTCGTCGTACTCCCGGGTCACGTCGCCCGCGTGCCGGTCGGAGGAGAAGCACGCGCACAGGGTGTCGAACACGGTCCGGGCGTCCTCCTTGCTGCACCCGCTCAGCTCCACCGAGACGGACTCCGGATGCAGTCGCTCACCGTCCATCGTGATCGCTCCCTCTCGTGGTCGTGACCGAAACCGCTCTCGCCGATACCACCAGAAAAGCACCACCGGCGGCCCGGCGCGAAGGGGCCGGGTCAGCCCCGGGTGAACCGGTACGTCTTGCTGTCCGTCAGCACGCAGAAGCCCGGCGACACGACGATCACGCGCAGGGTGCCGGTACGCCGGTCGTAGTCGATGCCCTCCGCCTCGAAGCCGCCCGAGCAGGCGCTGCGCAGGGGCAGCTGCCGCAGCGCGGTGACGTGTCCGGTGACGTCGGCCGTGCCGCCCGGCGCCGCCGACAGGTCGATCCGCAGGAGCGGCTTGGTGATGCCGAAGAGCGTGCCCTCCGGGTCGTCGGAGGAGCACAGCAGCGTGGTGGCGTCCTGGAAGTCGCAGCCCTGGACGTCGCGCACGGCGTGGTCCAGATGGACGGTGGCCGCCTGCGGGAGGTTCACCGAGGGCGAGGTGGCGGGGTTGACGCCCGGGTTCGGGAAGACCAGCAGCCGGTTCATGGTGCCCCACTCCGCCGCCAGCATCCACTGCCCGTCGGGCGAGACGGCGGACCACGAGTTGTTCAGCGCCTCCCCGGGACTCAGCGTGTGCACGTACTCCGCCCAGCTCCCGTCCGGCGCCTGCACGCGGAACATCTTCGTGTTCCCGTCGTCGCGCTGGTACGGCTCGACGTAGTGGCCGTCGTAGGACGCGTCCGGGTCTCCGACGTGGTTCCAGCCGCGGGTGCTGAGGCCGAACGGGATGGTGCCGATCCCGGTGTAGCGGTTGGGGCTGCCGGCCGGGACCTCGACCGAGGCCAGACCCTGACTCTCGGTCAGCGGGTCGGCGCGGTCGGAGCCCACCTCGGTCCAGGTGTCGGCGGTCCGGGCGGCGGGGGCCGGGGCGTCCCCCCGTGCCGGACCCGCGAGGCCGACGGAGAGGGCGAGGACGGCGAGTCCCATCAGGGCGGTGTGACAACGTTGCCGGGCGCGCAGGGGCATGGGGGCTCCTCGGTGGGGGTGGCCGGGCGGAAGGCGCTCGGCGCACAGTCTGGACCGCCACCCAAGGCATGTACAGACCAACTCCGGACGCGCTTCGTACGGCGGTCCCGGCGCTTCGTGCGGCGGTCCCCGGCCTGCGGGGAGATGCTGGGAGGAGACGGCGGAGCCCCGGCACAGCCGGCCCTTCACGCGGTGGAACGCGGTAGAGCAGGGAGGTCGGCAGCGAAGGGCGTGCCGCGTCGGACGGTGAAGGCGGGGCATGGGATGGGTGCAGCGGGGTCTGCCGGGTTCGGGGGCGAGCCGTCGCCGCGCGGACCCGTGCGGCCCAGTGGACTGCTCGACCTGCTGAACGTGGCCTCGATCGTGCTGGACACCGAGGGCCGGATCGTCCTGTGGAGCCCGCAGGCCGAGGAACTGTTCGGCTACTCCGCACCGGAGGCGCTGGGGCAGTACGCCGCCCGCATCATGGTCCACGAACGCCATCTCGACCTGGTCGTGAGGCTGTTCGGGGAGGTCATGAAGACCGGTCGGAGCTGGGCGGGCGCCTTCCCCGTCCGGCACAGGGACGGCAGCACCCGGCTGGTGGAGTTCCGCAACATGCGGCTGCTCGACGACCGCGGGGACGTCTACGCGCTGGGGCTCGCGGCCGACCAGTCGATGGTCCGCCGGCTGGAGCGGGACGTGGCCCTGTCCACCCGGGTGATCATGCAGTCCCCGATCGGGCTGGCCGTCCTGGACACCGACCTGCGGTACGTCTCGGTCAACCCGGCCCTGGAGCGGCTCAACGGCATCCCCGCCGAGGAGCACCTCGGCCGGACGATCCGCGAGCTGCTGCCGCAGGTGGACGCCGACCCGCTGGAGGCGGCGGCACGCGGGGTGCTGGAGACCGGGCGCCCGGTGGTCGACCAGCCCGCGACCGGCCGGACCCCCGCCGACCCGGACGAGGAGCACGCCTGGTCGGTGTCCCTGTACCGGCTGGAGGACGCCCTGGGCGCCGTGCTCGGGGTGGCCGTCTCGGTCGTCGACGTGACCGAGCAGTACCGGACGGCCGCCGAGGCCGAGGGCGCCCGGCGCCGGCTCGCCGCCGTGGCGGACGCCTCCGCGCGGATCGGCACCACGCTGCGGCTGGACCGCACCGCGTACGAGCTGGCCGACGTGGCGGTGCCCGGCCTCGCGGACGTCGCCGCCGTGGATCTGCTGGACGCCGTGGTGGAGGGCCGGCGCAGCACCCTGGGCCCGGCCGAACCGGCGGTGATCAGGGCGCTGGCCGTTCGCGCGGACGACGGGGCCCGGGACGCCCTGCGGGCCGCCGACCCGCCCGGCGGCGTCGCCCGGTACGGACCGGACCGCCTGGTCACCGAGTGCGTGCGCACCGCCCGGCCGGTGCTGGTGTCCCGGGTGACGCGCAAGGACCTGGGGCGCATCGCCCGCTCGCCGGAGGCGGCCGAGCTGCTGCGCCGGGCGGGCGTCCACTCGTACCTGGCCGTGCCGCTGATCGCGCGGGGCGAGGTGCTCGGCGCCCTGGACCTGAAGCGGATCTCCAACCCGCTGCCGTTCGACGAGGACGACCTGCTGCTGGCCCGGGAGCTGGCCGCGCGGGCGGCGCTGCAGATCGACAACGCCCGCTGGTACCAGAACGCCCGCGACACCGCCCTCACCCTCCAGCGCAGCCTGCTGCCCAGCCATCCGCCGGTGACGGGCGGCCTCGAGGTCGCCTCCCGGTACCAGCCGGCCGGGGGCACCAGCGAGGTCGGCGGCGACTGGTTCGACGTGATCGAGCTGGCGGGCGGCAGGACCGCGCTCGTGGTGGGCGACGTGATGGGCAGCGGCATCGCGGCGGCGGCCTCCATGGGGCGGCTGCGCACCGCGACGAACACCCTGGCCGCCCTGGAGCTGGACCCCGCGCAGCTGCTCGGGCACCTGGAGCGGACCACGGCGGGCCTGGACCAGGCCATCGCCACCTGCCTGTACGCCGTCCACGACCCGCACCGGCGGCGGTGCCTGATCGCCAACGCCGGGCATCTGCCCCCGGTCCGCCTGCGGGCCGGCCGGCCGCCCGAGCTGCTCGACCTGCCCACCGGAGTGCCGCTCGGGGTGGGCGGCGTCGCCTTCTCCACCACCGAGGTCGGCCTGGAGCCGGGCGACCGGCTGGTGTTCTACACCGACGGCCTGGTCGAGACGCGCAGGCATCCGCTGGACGAGCGGCTGGACGCGCTCCTCGCCCTGCTGGAGGGCCCGGACCGCCCGCTGGAGGAGGTCTGCGACCTGCTGCTGCGCACCCTGCACGAGCCGGAGAACTCCGACGACGTGGCCCTGTTGATCGCCCGGGCCACACCGCCGGCGCAGCGCGACGGCGGGACGGTCAGCCCCTGACGCCGATCACCACATGGGCGTACAGCTCCTCGCAGACCGCGAGGCGGGTGGCCAGACCGGCCCGGGTGAAGGCGTCGACGGCTTCGGGTGCCTGGCGTTCGCTCGTCTCGACCAGCAGGCAGCCGCCCGGGGCGAGCCAGCCGGGCGCCGCGGCCGCGACCCTGCGCAGCACGTCGAGGCCGTCGGTGCCGCCGTCGAGGGCGACCAGCGGTTCGTGGTCGCGGGCCTCGGCGGGCAGCAGCGCGACCTCGCCGGTGGGCACGTACGGCACGTTGGCCGCGAGGATGTCCACCCGGCCGCGCAGGGTGTCGGGCAGCGCGTCGAACAGGTCACCCGCGTACACCCGGCCGCCCGCCTCCGCCAGGTTGCCGCGGGCGCAGCGCACGGCGGCCGGATCGACGTCGGCGGCATGCACCTCGGGCCGGTCCAGGGCGGTCGCCAGCGCCGCTCCGACGGCCCCGGACCCGCAGCACAGGTCCACGACGACGTGCGCGTGCGGTGCGTGGGCCAGGGCCTCGGAGACCAGGAACTCGGTCCGGCGGCGGGGCACGAAGACCCCGGGGGCGATCGCGATGCGCAGGCCGCTGAACTCGGCCCAGCCCAGGACGAGTTCCAGCGGCAGGCCACTGACGCGGCGGTCGACCAGTGCGGTGAGGTCGGCGGCGGTGCGGGCGGTGGTCAGGATGAGCGCGGCCTCGTCCTCGGCGAAGACGCAGCCGGCGGCGCGCAGCGCGGCCACGACGGCGTCACGCGACGGGAGGGACGCCGAGAAGAGCGCGGAGGGGGCGGCTGAGGACGCCGGGGTGGGCGAAGCGGGGAAAGTGGGAGGCATGGAAGCCGAGAGCCTTTCGGGAACCGAAGGGCGCTCTCGCGGTCACTCGTCTCCGGTGACCGCACTGCCGTGAGGTGAGAGCACCCGGACCGACACAGCGGTAATCGGTCTCACCTCCCGGTCGTCCGACGGCCGGGGCGGTCCGCGGCCGACGGACACACTACCCCAGTGATCAGACGCCGAGTGGCCCCGCAGGTGGTTGACTCCCGGGACCTCCTCGTCAAGGTTGTACTGTGCAACCAGCAACGCGGAGGAGGAGTCGTGACGGCTGCCGAGACACCGGACGAGACGACCGCCGTTCCCGCCGGATGCCCCGCGGACGCGGCCGTGGAGACCATCCAGCGCGAGATGACGGTCTTCGCCCGCCGGGCCCGCGCCTCGGCGGGCCGCATGCACCCAGAGCTGTCCCTGGTGTCGTACACGCTGCTCGGGCATCTGGAGGAGCGGGACGGCCGCCGGGCCACGGACCTGGCCGCCCACTACGCCCTGGACAAGTCCACCGTCAGCCGCCAGGTGTCCGCGCTGGAGCGCGCCGGACTGATCGAGCGGCGCGTCGACCCGGACGACCACCGCGTCCAGGTCCTGCATCTGACCGAGTCCGGACGGGATGTCCTGGACCGGGTCACCGAGCGGCGGCGGGCCGCCTTCCGGGAGCGGCTCGCCGACTGGCCCGAGGAGGAGCTGCTCCGCTTCGCCGCGTATCTGGAGCGGTACAACGCGTGGCCGGACGCGGCCCCGGGCGGGGAGCGGGACCGGGCAGCGCCTGCGGACACGTACGGTGGGACGAGTACGCACTGATCACGCCGGCCGCGGGCAGGTGCCCCGACGGCCCGAAAGGCCCCACCGCATGAACACCACCCGAGGCTTCACCGGGCGTCCGCGCGCCGCCCGGCCGGGGCTGCCGCCCGGTCAGTACGACGCGGGCGACGACTGGCCCGTGCTGTCCGCCGAGGTCACTCCCGAGATCGCACCCGCCGACTGGACCTTCCGCGTGGGCGGTCTGGTGGCCGAGCCCCGCACCTGGGACCTGGCCGGGGCACGCCTGCTGCCGGCCGCCGGGTACGCGGGCGACATCCACTGCGTCACCGGCTGGTCGAAGTTCGGGGTGCGGTTCGGGGGCGTGTCGCTGGACGCCTTCCTGGACGCGGCGGGTCCGCTGCCCTCGGCCACGCACGCCGTCGCCCGCGCGCACACCGGCTACACCGCGAACCTGCCGCTCGCGGACCTGACCGGCGGACGGGCCTGGATCGTGTGGGAGTACGACGGACAGCCGCTCGCCCCCGAGCACGGCGGCCCGGCGCGGCTGGTGGTCCCGCACCTGTACTTCTGGAAGAGCGTGAAGTGGATCGCGGGGCTCGAACTGCTCGACCACGACGAGCCGGGCTTCTGGGAGCAGAACGGCTACCACGCCCGCGGCAATCCCTGGGAGGAGCAGCGGTACTCCGGTGACTGAGACGGCCACGCACACGGCGGGGGCGACGGCCCCCACTCCCCCGGCCCGGTTCGCCGTGCCCGGGCGCATCGAGGTGAACGGCCGGGTGGCCGGGACGTGGCAGACGGCCACGCTCACCGGGATCCGCCGCGAGACGCCCCGCGCGTCGACCTTCCGCCTCGCCGTGCCCGGCTGGGCGGGCCACCTGCCCGGCCAGCACCTGATGCTGCGGCTCACCGCCGCGGACGGCTACCGGGCCCAGCGCCACTACTCGCTCGCGTCCGCACCGGACGACTCCGGACACATCGAGCTGACCCTGGACCGGGTGCCCGACGGGGAGGTGTCCGGCTGGTTCCACACGGTGGCACGGCCCGGCGACGAGATCGAGGTGCGCGGCCCGCTCAGCGGCTTCTTCGCCTGGCCGGGCGACCGGCCCGCCCTGCTGCTCGGCGCCGGGTCCGGCGTCGTACCGCTGATGTCGATGGTGCGGCACCACCGGGCGCGGGGGCTCACCGTGCCACTGCGGCTCCTCGTGTCCGCGCGCGGCCCCGAGGAGCTGATCTACGCCGGTGAGTTCGGCGCGGAGACGACACCCGTGTTCACCCGCACGGCGCCGCCCGGGACGCCCGTGGGCCGGCTGGCGGCCGCGCATGTGGCGCCGCTCCTCGCCGAGCCGCCCGCCGGCGGCTGGGAGGCCTACGTGTGCGGGTCGAACGCGTTCGCGGAGCACGCGTCGCGGCTGCTGGTGGCGGCCGGACAGCCGGTGGACCGGATCCGGATCGAACGCTTCGGCTGATCCCGCCCGGTTCGTGAGCGAGGCCCGCAGGACTGGGTACCAGTCCAGTGCGGGCACTCGCACACGTGGCGCGACACGAAGGCGCGGCGGCCCCCGCGCTCGACGGCCGTCCGTCCGCTCCTCCGGTCGCGGTGATCGCGGGGAGGTCGACATGCGAACCCGGGTACGCGGCCGGCGTTGGCAGCGCAATCCGCTGCGGCGCAGGTCGGACGTCGTCGAGGCGTGGACCAAGGTGGTCGTCGCCCTCCTGCTGTTCGTGGCCGCGCCGGCGCTCGGTGCCGCCACCGCGTGGTGGGGCCACGGGCAGGCGCAGGCGATCGTCGCGGCGCAGCGGGCCGAGCGGCACCACGTCCGTGCCACGGTGGTGGACCGCACCCCCGGCACCCTGTCGACGGGACAGCTCGGCGGACAGCACTCCTACCGTGCGACCGTCCACTGGAAGGCACCGGACGGCGCGGAGAAGAGCACCACGGCACGGGTGCCGGCCGACACCAGGCACGGTGACACCGTCGACGTGTGGCTGGACTCCCACGGGCAGAGCGTGCCCCCTCCGTCGGACGGCGCCGAGATCTGGCAGCACAGCGCCACCATCGGCTCGTTCACCACGATCGGGACGGTGCTCACGGTGCTCCTCGCGCACCGCGCCGTACGCGCGGTGGCCATGCGTCACCGCATGGCGGAGTGGGACCGCGACTGGGCGCTCACGGAGCCGCAGTGGACCCACCGGCGGGCCTGACGGCGCTCCGCCCGCGCGGTTCCCGGGGGCGGCCGGACCTGGCGTTTCCGCGAGCCGCTCACGTACCGTGTGATCATCCGTACGGTCTGCCGCGTCTCTCCGCAAAGGCGGTTCTCGATGGCCCTGTTCGACCTTCCGCTCGACGAACTCCGCGCCTACCGCAGCGCGTCGGCCGAGCCCGAGGACTTCGACGCGTTCTGGAGCAAGACGCTCGCCGAGGCCCGCGAGCACGATCTGGACGCCCGCTTCGAACCGGTCGACACGGGGCTCTCCACGGTGCGGGTGTACGACGTGACGTTCGCCGGGTTCGGCGGCCATCCGGTGAAGGGCTGGCTGATCCTGCCGGCCGCGGCCACCGAGCCGTTGCCGCTGGTCGTGGAGTTCGTCGGATACGGCGGTGGGCGCGGGCTGCCGCACGAGCACCTGTTGTGGGCGTCCACCGGCCGGGCCCACTTCGTGATGGACACCCGGGGTCAGGGCAGCGCCTGGGGCGGCGGTGGCGGCACCGCGGACCCCGTCGGCGGCACGCCCGCGTACCCGGGGTTCATGACCCGCGGTCTGGACGCTCCGGAGAACTACTACTACCGCCGGGTCTTCACCGACGCCGTGCGCGCGGTCGAGGCCGCCCGTTCGCATCCGCTGACCGACCCCTCGCGCACGGTGGCGCTGGGCGGAAGCCAGGGCGGCGGCATCACGATAGCGGTCGGCGGCCTGGTGCCCGACCTGGTCGCCGTCGCACCGGACGTGCCCTTCCTGTGCGACTTCCCGCGCGCCGTCACGCTCACCGACCGGCACCCCTACCGCGAGGTCGGCCTGTACCTGAAGACCCACCGCGGCCGGAGCGGGGACGCGCTGCGCACGCTGTCGTACTTCGACGGCGTGCACTTCGCGGCGCGGGGGCGGGCCCCGGCCCTGTTCTCGGCCGCCCTGGAGGACCAGACCTGTCCGCCGTCGACCGTTTTCGCCGCGTTCAACGCCTGGACGCACGAGGACCGGACGATAGAGGTGTACGACTTCAACGACCACGAGGGCGGCGGGCCGTACCAGGAGGCCGCGAAGCTGCGCTGGCTGAGCCGCCACGCCTGAGGTTCGTGGGTGGTGTTTCGGCCGAACCGGCGGACCGGACTTCCCAGCTGGTTTAGACCAATGGTAATTCTGGTGGCGCACCGAGCCCGCGCGGCTACCGTACGTCATCAACAGGAGGCGCGGCATGGCCCGCACCACCCCGCACGACCCGCCCCCCGCCGATCCGGCACCCGCCGACGCCCCGCCGCCCCTGTACCGGCGGGTGGCGGACCAACTGCTCGGCGAACTGCGCGACGGGACCGTCCCCCCGGGCGAACGGCTGCCCGGCGAGCGCCGGCTGGCGGAGTACTTCCAAGTCAGCCGGGAGACCGTGCGGCAGGCCCTGGACGTGCTGCGCCGCGACGGTCTGCTCACCACCGACCGGCGCGGCAGCCATGTCGCCCTGCCGGGGCCGCCGTCCGGAAGCGCGGCGCCCCTGGTCTTCCCGGTCGGCGCCCGGGCGGCTCAGCCGCCCACCGGCGACCGGGCCACCGTCGTCTGGGAGACACCGCCACCGGAGCACGCCGCGGCGCTGGGGCTGGTGCCGGGCCGGCCGACCCTGATGCACCACTACACGTCGGCGGCGGCCGGAGGCAACGGCAGGCGGACCGCGGTGACATCGTTTTCCGCCGTGGCGCTGGCCGAGGTCGAGGAACTGGCCCGCTACCGCGACCGGGCCGACGGGGTCGCCGGCGCGCAGTTGCGGCGGGCCTACGACTGGATGCGCCGCGCGGGCCTGACGCTGCATCACCGCGACACCATCACGCTCCAGCCCGACACCGCGTCGGTCCGGGTCGTGCGGCGGGTGCACGACCAGTACGCGCGACCGCTGGAGATCACCGACCTCCTGGTGGACACCCGGCAGGGCGCCCTGGTCTACGAGTTCACACTGCCGGCGGCCGGCTGACCCGTCGCCCTACGGGAGCCGCCGGGCGACGACCAGCCGAGCCCGCGGGCTGCCGTCGGGACGGTGTCCGAACTCGGGCAGGGCGTGCAGGTCCGTCCGGAAGCCGGCCCGCGACAGCTCGCGGCCCACGTCCCCGAGCCGGAACGTCCGGTAGTACATGACGAACGGCGGCCGCCACAGCGCGTTGCGCACCCGCATCGCGGCGTCGAAGCCGAGCAGCGTCCAGTACCCCGCGGAGCCGGGCCGGGGCGGGGCGGCGACCGGGAAGGCGAAGCGGCCGTCCGGCCGGAGCACGGAGCGCACCTGGCCGAACAGGCCCGGCAGTTCGCGGGGCAGGAAGTGCCCGAACGCCCCGAAGCTCACCACGAGGTCGAAGGCGGGGCCGAAGGGCAGGGCACGGGCGTCCGCGCGCACCCAGGAGACCGCCGGGCCCGGGGGCAGGGTGCGCCGGCGCGCGACCTCCAGCATGCCCGCGCTGAAGTCCACCCCGGTCACGTCCCGTTGGCACACCCGGGCCAGTACGTCGACGCCCGCGCCGGTGCCGCAGCACAGGTCGAGCCCGGCGGCGAAGGGCCCCAGCGGCTCCAGCCCGCGGGCCACGGCGTCCAGCACCCGGTCCGGCGTCCGGTACGGGGTGTGGTCGAACTTCGGGGCGAGCAGGTCGTAGCCGCGCTCGACCGAGGACAGTGCCTGGACGGCGAGTTCGCGCAGGGTGGGACCTTCGGGGCTGAACATCCGGTCAGCCTAGAGGCTGTCCGGCGGGCCCCGCGGGAGCGCGGCGTTCGTCGAGCACGGCGAGTACGCGCTCGCACCAGCGGGCGTTCTCCCGCTCGAAGGTGATCCCGGCGGCCAGGGTGAGGTAGGGCCCTACACGGTCGGCCTCCCGCAGGTGCTCCTCCTCGGTGCGGCCGTCCAGGAGCCGTTCCCGCACCCGCTCGTAGCGGGCGAGTTTGCCCAGCGCCCAGGCCCTGCGCTCCTCGACCAGCGCGCGGACCGCCGCCGGGTCGACGCCGTCCATGGCCTGCATCTTGATCAGGAACTCGTCGCGGATGGCGGTGGGCCGCCGGGTCGGCGCGGCGGCGAAGACGCCGAGCTGCTCCCGGCCCGCCTCGGTGAGCGAGAACAGCCGCTTGGTGGGCCTGCGTTCCTGCGGCACGGTCCGGGCCTCGATGAGTCCGTCGCCCGCGAGGCGCTCCAGCTCCCGGTAGAGCTGCTGCGGCGTGGCGGGCCAGAAGTTGGCGAGCGACACGTCGAACACCTTGGACAGCTCGTAGCCCGAGGCCTCGCCCTCGAGCAGGGCGGCCAGGACGGCGTACTTGAGAGACATGTCGACACGCTAGCAAGCGGGGACCGGGCCGACTACTCTACTCCACACCTATTCAAATAGTTCAGTAATAGCTCAGCATGAAGGAGTTGCGATGCGGGCATTCCGCGCGGCGGTGGAGGCACACGACATGGACGCCGTCGAAGCACTGCTGGCCGAAGACGTGGTCTTCTCCAGCCCCGTCGTCTTCAAGCCCTACCGGGGCAAGGCGATCACGGCGGCGATCCTGCGCGCGGTCGAGCGCGTCTTCGAGGACTTCCGCTACGAGCGGGTCATCGGCGAGGCGGACGGCCGCGACCACGCCCTGCTCTTCGCGGCGCGGGTGGGCGACCGCGAGATCAGCGGCTGCGACTTCCTGCACCTGGACGCGTCCGGCCGCATCGCCGAACTGACCGTGATGGTACGCCCGCTCTCGGGCGCCCAGGCCCTGCAGACGGCCATGGCCACGCAGTTCGAGCGGATCGCCGCGGAAGTGCAGGAGGCACAGGAGGCGCACGAGGCACAGGAGACCCGGGCGACTTCGGCGGACTGAGCCCGGCACGGGACATGCGGAGGACGCGACGCGTAACCTCGTCGGAGCCTGCCGGGACCCGGAATCGTGGTACGGTGCAGTCAGCACTCGTGTACGCCCCCTTGATCGGGCGCCGGTGCCAGTTTCCCTTCGGTTCGCGGATCTGCTCGGTCTGATGCGACCGGCGCGTCCGCTTCTCAGCACAACCTCGTGAGCGGGGCCTCGTCCCCGCCGTGTCCGAGGTGCTGTTCCCCGCCGTCCGGAGGCGTGTCGTCCGACCCCTCGCGCGGCTCTCCCCTTCCTTCCGCATGTCCCATGCCCGTGTCCTCGAAAGGACCGCCCACATGACCACCACACTCGAGCACCCCCCTGTGCAGCACTCCCCGGCCGACATCGCGAGCGGTGTCCTCGACATCGAAGCGGGCGGCAAGGGGCGCCTGCGCGGCACGAACCTGCAGCCCGAGCCGGCCGACCCCGCCCTCTCCCCCGCGCTGATCCGCCGGCACGGCCTGCGCAGGGGCGACCTCGTCGAGGGGGTGTGCGGCGACCGGCGCGTCCTGACCGACGTCGTCCGCGTCAACGGGCGTACGCCCGAGGGGCGGAGCCGGCGGCACTTCGCCGACCTGACCCCACTGCACCCGCACGAGCGGCTGCGGCTCGAACACCCGGCGGCCGGTCTCGCCGGACGCGTCGTCGATCTGCTCGCCCCGGTCGGCAAGGGCCAGCGCGGACTGATCGTCGCCCCGCCGAAGACCGGCAAGACCGTCCTCCTCCAGCAGATCGCCGCCGCGGTGGCCGGCAACCACCCCGAGGCCAGGCTGATGGTGGTGCTGCTCGACGAACGCCCCGAGGAGGTCACCGACATGCGGCGCTCGGTGCGGGGCGAGGTGTACTCCTCGACCTTCGACCGGAGCGCCAAGCAGCACATCGCCCTCGCCGAGCTGGTGATCGAGCGGGCCAAGCGGCTCGTCGAGGTCGGCGAGGACGTCGTCATCCTCCTCGACTCCCTCACCCGGCTGTGCAGGGCGCACAACAACGCCGCCTCCTCCGGCGGCCGCACGCTCAGCGGCGGCGTCGACGCCGGGGCACTGCTGGGTCCCAAGCGGTTCTTCGGCGCGGCCCGCAAGGCGGAGGAGGGCGGTTCCCTCACCATCCTCGCCACCGCCCTGGTCGAGACCGGCTCGCGTGCCGACGACTTCTACTTCGAGGAGCTGAAGAGCACCGGCAACATGGAACTGCGGCTGAGCCGGGAGCCGGCCTCCCGCCGGGTCTTCCCGGCCGTCGAACCGGTCGGCTCGGGCACCCGGCGCGAGGAGCTGCTGCTGTCCGGTGCCGAGACGACCGCCGTGCGCGGGCTGCGGCGGGCCCTGGTGGCCCGGGACGGGCAGTCCGGCCTGGAGACCCTGCTGGAGCGGTTGCGCCGGACGCCGGACAACGCCACGTTCCTGCGGCAGGTCCAGCCGACGCTTCCCGGCGGCTGACACCTCTCGCCGACGGCACCGGCCCGCACCGTCCCTCGGTCCCCGCGCTACGGCATCCGGGTGTTTGCGGGGCGGACCCGGCCCGGTCAGCGTGGCGGTGTGCGGGGCCGTTCCTACGTTTGCGGTATGACTATCGGATTCTCATCCCGGGCGGTTCGCTCCACCTGCATGCTCTGCGCGGCAGGACTGTTGACGCTCGTGCCCGCCACCGCGGCCGCCCGCGCGGGGCGGCCGGACCCCGGCCCGCCCGGCGGTGCGGCGGCGACGGCGGCGGCGGCGGCGGCCAAATCGTCGCCGCTGTACCGCTCCGGCACGCAGGTCCGGCCGCGCCCCGCGGCGCCCCGGGTTCCCGAAGTCTCCGCCCTGTCCTGGGTCGTGGCCGACGCCGGTACCGGCGACGTGCTGGCGGCGAACGACGCGCACCGCGAGCTGCCTCCGGCCAGCACCCTCAAGACGCTGTTCGCGCTCACGGTGCTGCCCGCGCTGCCGGGCGGCATCCGGCACGAGGTGGCCCCCGAGGACCTGGCCGGCATCGGTCCGGGCAGCAGCCTGGTCGGTGTCGTCGAGGGCCAGACCTACCGCGTCTCCGACCTGTGGAACGGCGTCTTCCTCAACTCCGGGAACGACGCCGTGCACGTCCTCGCCTCGCTCACCGGCGGGTGGAGCGCCACGGCGGCCCGGATGCAGGCCGAGGCCCGCGCGCTCGGCGCCCGGGACACCCACGTCCGCTCGCCCGACGGGTACGACGCCCCGGGCCAGGTCTCCTCCGCGTACGACCTGGCCGTCTTCGGCCGGGAGGGGCTGCGGCGTCCCGACTTCGCGCGGTACTGCGCCAAGGTCGACGCGATGTTCCCCGGCCGCGACGGAGGCTCGTACGGGATCATGAACACCAACCGGCTGCTCACCGGGGCCGACGGCGTGGCGCCGTACCCGGGGCTGATCGGGGTGAAGAACGGCTACACCAGCAACGCGGGCAACACGCTCATCGCCGCCGCCCGCCGCGACGGACGGACCCTGGTCGTCACGGTGATGAACCCGCAGGAGGGCGGCGGCCACGCCGTCTACGAGGAGGCCCGGGCCCTGCTCGACTGGGGCTTCGCGGCGGCCGGCGAGGTCGACCCGGTCGGCTCGCTGGTCCCCGAGGACGAGCGTCCCCGGCAGGGCCCGCAGGCCGTACCCGCGGCGGTGACCGCGGCGAAGCCGGCCGAGGACTCTCCGGGCTGGCCGGAGTCGGGTGCCATCATCGGTGTCGCGGGGCTCGGCGCGGGCGTCATGGCGCTCGCCCTGCGGCTCAAGTTCGTCCGGGACGACGGAAGTTGACCGGCGTACCGGGCACGTTCAGAACACCGACAGCCCCGTGAGCGTCGTGAAGCGGTCCAGGGCCGCCACCCCGGCCACCGAGTTGCCCCGCTCGTCGAGACCGGGGCTCCACACGCACAGCGTGCAGTGCCCGGGCACCACCGCGACGATGCCGCCGCCGACCCCGCTCTTGCCGGGCAGACCCACCCGGTGCGCGAAGTCGCCGGCCGCGTCGTAGGTCCCGCAGGTCAGCATCACCGCGTTGATCTGCTTGGCCCGGCTGCGGCTGAGCAGCCGGGTGCCGTCCGCGCGGATACCGTGCCGGGCCAGGAAGCCGGTGGCCAGGGCCAGGTCGGCGCAGGACGCGGCGACGGAGCACTGGCGGAAGTACTGGTCCAGGAGCACCGGTACGGGGTTGTCGATGTTGCCGTAGGACGCCATGAAGTGCGCCAGCGCGGCGTTCCGGTCGCCGTGCGCGGCCTCGGAGGCGGCGACCTCCTCGTCGTGGCCGAGGTCCGGGTTGCCGCTCTCGGCACGCAGGAAGGCGAGCAGTTCGCCGGCCGCGTCACCGGTGCGGGTGTGCAGCCGGTCGGTGACGACGAGGGCGCCCGCGTTGATGAACGGGTTGCGCGGGATGCCGTTCTCGTACTCCAGCTGCACCAGGGAGTTGAACGGGTTGCCGGACGGCTCGCGGCCCACGTGCTCCCACAGGGCGTCGCCCTCCCTGGCCAGGTCGAGGGCGAGGGTGAAGACCTTGGTGAGGGACTGCGCGGAGAACGGCTCCCGCCAGTCCCCCACGCCGTAGACCGTGCCGTCCAGCTCGGCGACGGCCATGCCGAAGCGGCGCGGGTCGCGGGCGGCGAGGGCCGGGATGTAGTCGGCCGGCCGGCCGCTGCCCGGGGTCCGCTCGATCTCCTCGGCGATGCGCTCCAGGACCGGCCGGAAGGTCGTCGGTGTGCTCATGATCGCCATTCTCCCTCCGGGCCGGTCCCGGCGGCGGGAGGCCCCGCGGTGGGTGGACCCCCGTACCGGGGTGGTGCTGGCCTCACCCCCGTTTCGGGGGCGGACGCCATTCTGCGGACGGGCAGCCGTTCACATACTCAGGTACATGGTCGAATCAACGGTGCTCGTCGAGAGCCTGCCCACGCCCGCCCAGGAGAAGGATCGCGAAAGGGGAAGCGACTTCTCCGAACTCTCCCGGCGCATAGCCGGCGCGGGGCTGCTCCGGCGCCGCCCGCTGTACTACACGGTCCGCTTCGGCGCCGTCGCCCTCGCGCTCGCCGGCGGGGTCGCCGCGTTCGTCGCCCTGGGGGACAGCTGGAGCCAGCTGTTCGTCGCGGTCGCGCTCGCCGTCGTCTTCGGCCAGCTCGGACTGGCCGCCCACGACCTCGCCCACCGGCAGGTCTTCACCCGCCGGCGCCCCAGCGAGGCGGGCGGTCTGCTGGCGGCCAACCTGCTGCTCGGCATGAGCTACGGCTGGTGGATGAACAAGCACACCCGCCACCACGCGAACCCGAACCACGAGGAGAAGGATCCGGACGTCTCCCCCGACATCCTGGTGTGGTCGCGGGGTCAGGCGAGCCGGGCGACCGGGCTGCCGCGCTTCGTCGGCAGGCACCAGGCGGCCCTGTTCTTCCCGCTGCTGACGCTGGAGGGCCTGAACCTGAGCTTCAACAGCTTCAAGGCGCTGGGCAGCCGGGCGGTGAAACGGCCGGTCCTGGAGGGCACGCTGCTCGTCGCCCACTTCGCCGTGTACTTCGGCGGCCTGTTCACGGTCCTCTCCCCGGGCAAGGCGCTCGTCTTCCTCGCCGTCCACCAGGGACTGTTCGGGATCTACCTGGGCTCGGTCTTCGCCCCCAACCACAAGGGCATGCCGATGATCGAGGAGGGCATGCGGCTGGACTTCCTGCGCCGCCAGGTCCTGACCTCCCGCAACGTGCGGGGCGGTGCGCTCGTCGACGCCTTCATGGGCGGCCTCAACTACCAGATCGAGCACCATCTCTTCCCCAGCATGCCGACCCCCGCCCTCGGCCGGGCCCAGGCCATCACCGAGGCGTACTGCGCCGAGTTGGGCGTGCCCTACCACCAGACGGGGCTGCTGGCGTCGCACCGCGAGGCCCTGCGGCACATGAGGAGCGTCGGGGAGCCGCTGCGCGCCGCACGCTGAGCCGCGGTCAGCTGTGCAGCACGCCGGTGCCGAGCAGCCCGAAGAGCAGCACGCCGACCGCGATCCGGTAGACGACGAACGAGTTGAAGGTGTGCTTGGCGACGAACTTCAGCAGCCAGGCGATGGAGGCGTAGGCCACCACGAAGGAGACGAGGGTGCCGACCGCCAGGGGCGCGGCACCCGCTCCGGTGCCCAGGGCGTCCTTCAGCTCGTACAGCCCGGCTCCGGTCAGGGCCGGGATGCCGAGGAAGAAGGACAGCCGGGTGGCGGCGACCCGGTCCAGGTCGAGCATCAGCGCGGTGGACATGGTGGCGCCGGAGCGGGAGAAGCCCGGGAAGAGCAGGGCGAGGATCTGGGAGCCGCCGACCAGCATCGCGTCCTTGAAGGACGTGTCGTCCTCGCCCCGCTTGTGCCGGCCGGTGCGGTCGGCCCACCACATCACGCCGCTGCCGACGATCAGCGAGCCGGCCACCACCCACAGCGAGGCGAGCGGGCCCTTGATCAGGGGCTTGGCGGCGAGGCCGACGAGGACGATGGGGATGGTGGCGAAGATGACCCACCAGGCGAACTTGTAGTCGTGGTGGTACCGCTCCTCGCGGTCGCGCAGCCCGCGTCCCCAGGCGGAGACGATCCGCGCGATGTCCTTGGAGAAGTAGACGAGCACGGCGGCGATCGCGCCGACCTGGATGACCGCGGAGAAGCCGATGACGGCGTCGTCGTCGACCGGGATGCCCATCAGCCCCTCGACGATCTTGAGGTGTCCGGTGGAGGAGACGGGCAGGAACTCGGTCACCCCCTCGACGGCTCCGAGGACGACGGCCTGACCGATGCTGATGGCGCTCATGGCATCCAGTTCCTACTACACCAAGCTGTGTGCCCGGCGTCAGCTCCAGAGCGCGTCGGCCAGAGTCACCCCCGCGAACGCCGCCGCGAGGCCGGCCGCCACGCTCGCCCCCACGTTCACCGCGGCGTGCAGGCGTGCGCCGGTCTCGGTCAGCCGGAGCGTCTCGTAGGAGAAGGTCGAGTAGGTGGTGAGGGCGCCGCACAGGCCGGTGCCCAGCAGCAGCCGCAGGTCGGAGCCGACCGCTCCGGCCAGGGCGGCGCCGGTCAGCAGGCCGAGGACGGCGCTGCCGATCACGTTCACCGTGAAGGTGCCCCAGGGGAAGACGGAGTCGTGCCGGGACTGCACGGCGCGGTCGGTGAGGTAGCGCAGCGGGGCGCCGATCATGCCGCCCGCGACGACCAGCAGCCAGTTCACGACGGCCTCCGGCCCTCGTACCGGACGACCTCGCACGGGTCGAGGGTGACCAGGCCCTCGGTGACGAGTTCGTCGAGCAGCGGCAGGAAGTCCCGGACCCGGTCCTCGGTGTCGACGACGACGACGGCCACCGGCAGGTCCTCGCTCAGGGACAGCAGCCTGCTGGTGTGGATGAGCGAGGAGGCGCCGAAGCCCTCGACGCCGCGGAAGACGCTGGCACCGGCGAGGCCCGCGGCGTGGGCGCGGTGGACGATCTCCGAGTACAGGGGGCGGTGGTGCCAGGTGTCGTTCTCGCCGACGTACACGGTCAGGCGCAGGGCGCTGCCGGTCAGCCTCGTCATGACTGCCTCCACTTCAGGACCCGGCGGGCCGCCCATGCGGCGAGCCACACCGCCGTGAGTGCCGCGAGCGGGGTCGCGGCGAGGTAGGCCAGGCCGGTCGGGACCCGGCCGTCGGCGAACAGGGACCGGCTGTCGACGGCGTAGGTGGAGAAGGTGGTGAAGCCGCCGAGCACACCGGTGCCGAAGAAGGGCCGGACCAGTCGGTGGGCGGGCCGGACCTCGGTGACGACCACCATGAACACGCCGATCACGGCGCAGCCGACGGCGTTGACCCCGAAGGTCGTCCAGGGGAAGCCCCCGGCCGGTGTGGGCCACCAGAGGGAGGCCGCGTAGCGGGCGACGGCTCCGGTGCCCCCGCCGAGGGCCACGACCGCGACGACCGGTGCCTGGGTGCGCCACCCGGACCGGTTCGGGGCGGTGGCCCGGATGCCGTCGGGGCGCCCGGTCTTCGGGACTGCCATGGTCGTACGTCTCCTACTCGCCGGGCAGGGGGATGCCCTCCTGCGCTAGTCAAGTAGGGACCGTTGGCGGCGTCCGAGCCGCGGTTCGGGTACGGCGGGCCCCACCGCCGCGCCGCGCCCCTGCGGGCCGCGGCTGCTGCTCAGCGTAACGCCGGGGCGGCGTCCGGGTCACTCCGGGAGGGTCCCGGCGGGTCCGCCGGGAGGGCGCGCCGGTCCCGCCGGGAGGCGTCCGCGCCTACCATCCCTTCTCGAACATCCGGGCCACCTCGGCGATCCGCACCTCGTCGCGCCGGTAGTAGGTGCGGCGGCGGATCCGGGTGGCGCGCAGCAGGCCGAGCCGGGTGAGGAGCCCGAGGTGGGTCTCGGCCACCCGCCGGGAGACGCCCAGCCTGGCGGCGACGGGGCCCGCGTGGACACCGTGCTCCGCGGGGTCGACGTGACGCTGCGGCGGGAAGTGCGCGGCCGGGTCCTTCAGCCACTCCAGGATGTCGAGACGCGTGCCGTGCACGGGGGTCCTCAGCATGTCGTCCTCCCTCCGTGCGGGCCCGCCCGTACCGTGTCCCTCCACCTTCCCGCAGCCGGACCCGGGTTGTCCGGCAACCGGGCCATTTGCACATTCAACCAATATCGGTTCCGGTGCTACCGTTCAGTCATGGGAGCCAGGACGGCCGGTGCGCCGCTCGAGGAACGGTGGCGGGACATCCTGTCGGTGCACGCACGCACGATGTGCGAGATCGACCGGGCACTGCACCCGCACGGGCTGGGCGCGAGCGACTTCGAGGTGCTCGACCTCCTCGTGACCGGGGCGCCCGACGACGGCGACCGGTGCCGGGTGCAGAACCTGGTCGGCCGGGTCCACCTCAGTCAGAGCGCGCTGTCCCGGCTCATCGCCCGGCTGGAGAAGGACGGGCTGGTACGGCGCTCCATGTGCGCGGAGGACCGGCGCGGCGTGTACGTCACACCGACCGCCAGGGGCCGGGAGCTGCACGCCGAGATACTGCCGCTGCAGCGGGCCGCGCTGGCCCGCACGCTCGGCGACGACGACGAAGGCCCCCGCCCCTGACCCGGGGCGCGGGCCTTCGCCACGACCTCGGTCTCAGGAGCGGGCCAGCAGGGTGCGCACACCGTCCGAGGTGAGGGTGAGGCGGTGCTCCGAGCCGGCGTCGATGGACAGTGACAGGTCGTCGGCCGGCCACTGCGCGGCGAGGGCGCCCAGCGGCACCATGCGGTAGCGGGACACGTACGGCAGCAGGTCGGCCATCTCCAGTTCCGAGGTGAACACGGGCACCACCTGGCCGCCGCCCTGCTGCTCCAGGACCGGCAGCGCCAGCATCCCGGGGTCGGCGGCGTCCTGGTCGTTCGCGTCGTCGGGCACCGGCACCAGGACGTCGCTGCTCGCGAGCGTGTCGAGCGCCGCCGTGTTGTCGGCGGTCTCGGTGGTCTCGGCGAGCGTGTCCAGTGCCCGCTGCGCGGGTGTCACGGGGTGGTCGTTCGCGGGTGTCTCCATGGCATTTTCCCTGGTAGCGGCGGCGTTACGGCCCGCACGCACGGTCGGCGCGGACGCGGTCCAGCCTCGCGTACCCGGTCACCCACGGCGCAACCCTGTTCGAGCCACCTGCACGATCCCGTACTCATCTGATCAGCGAGGGGCCCACTTGATCGATCAGTAACGCGGTGGGGTTAGCATATGAGCGCCGCCTAGCTCGAAAGATAGAGACGTGACTGTCAACGACGACTCGTTCACCAACTGGAAGCACCGCGAAGAGACCGCGGAATCGATGATCCCGATGATCGGGAAGCTGCACCGGGAGCAGGACGTCACGATCTTGCTGCACAGCCGTTCCCTGGTGAACAAGTCGGTGGTCAGCATCCTCAAGACCCACCGCTTCGCCCGCCAGATCGCCGGGGCGGAGCTGTCGGTCACCGAGACGATGCCCTTCCTGCGCGCGCTCACCGCGCTGGACCTCGGTCCCTCGCAGATCGACATCGGCATGCTCGCCGCGACCTACCGGACCGACGACCGCGGTCTGTCGGTCGAGGAGTTCACGGCCGAGGCCGTCGCCGGGGCCACCGGCGCCAACAAGATCGACCGGCGGGAGGGACGCGACGTCGTCCTGTACGGCTTCGGCCGCATCGGCCGGCTCGTCGCCCGCCTGCTCATCGAGAAGGCCGGGTCGGGCAACGGCCTGCGGCTGCGCGCCATCGTCGTCCGCGGTGGCGGTGAGCGGGCCGCCGAGGACATCGTCAAGCGCGCCTCGCTGCTGCGCCGCGACTCCGTGCACGGCCAGTTCCAGGGCACGATCACCGTCGACGAGGACAACCGCACGATCCTCGCCAACGGCAACGCCATCAAGGTGATCTACGCGGACGACCCGACGCAGGTCGACTACACGGCGTACGGCATCAAGGACGCCATCCTCATCGACAACACCGGCAAGTGGCGCGACCGCGAGGGCCTGTCGAAGCACCTGCGTCCGGGCATCGACAAGGTCGTGCTGACCGCTCCGGGCAAGGGCGACGTCCCGAACATCGTCCACGGCGTCAACCACGACACCATCAAGCCGGACGAGCGGATCCTGTCCTGCGCGTCCTGCACCACCAACGCGATCGTCCCGCCGCTGAAGGCGATGGAGGACGAGTACGGCGTGCTGCGCGGTCACGTGGAGACGGTGCACTCCTTCACCAACGACCAGAATCTGCTGGACAATTACCACAAGTCGGACCGTCGTGGCCGCAGCGCGCCGCTGAACATGGTCATCACGGAGACCGGCGCCGCCTCCGCGGTCGCCAAGGCGCTGCCCGACCTGAAGGCGCGGATCACCGGCAGCTCGATCCGGGTGCCGGTACCGGACGTGTCGATCGCCATCCTCAACCTCCAGCTGGCCCGTGAGGCGAGCCGCGAGGAGGTCGTGGACCACCTGCGCGAGGTGTCGCTGACCTCGCCGCTCAAGCGCCAGATCGACTTCATCGGCGCGCCCGACGCCGTCTCCAGCGACTTCATCGGCTCCCGCCACGCCTCGATCGTGGACGCGGGCGCGCTGAAGGTCGAGGGCGACAACGCGATCCTCTACCTCTGGTACGACAACGAGTTCGGCTACTCCTGCCAGGTCGTCCGCGTCGTGCAGCACGTCTCCGGGGTGGAGTACCCCACGTACCCGGCTCCGGCGGCCTGATCCGGTCCGGTTCGGTCCAGTCTGGTCCGGTCGGGGGCGACGCCGGGCGCGAGCGTGTGCGAGGGGCGGTGGGACACAGGTCCCACCGCCCCTCGCGCGTGCCGGTTCAGAGGGCCGGCGCGTCCGCGAAGAGCCGGGTCAGCGCGGTCGGTGCCGTGATCGCGGTGCCGAGGACGACGCCTGCGCCACCGTCTTCCGGCGGCATCGGAGGTGGAGGCGGAGCCGGAGGCCGACGGGTATCGGCCGGCCCCGGCCGGGGCATGCGTGTGAGGGCACGCCCCGTCCGGGCGCCGTGCGGTACTACGGCCGGCTGATACGAGAATGGTTCCATGAACGCACTGGTTCGGCGCCCGCCCTGGGTGGAGGTGCTGGTCTGGTGCGTGGCCGTGCTGAGCATGACCGTCCTGGCCGCGGCGGCCGTCGTCCGCAGCACGGTGCTGGACCCCGGGTTCTACGGCCAGGTGCTGGAGGACGAGCACGCCTACCAGCGCTTCTACGACGAGGTGCTGGTGGACCCGCGCAGTACGCCCTTCACCAGCGACCTGCTGGAGCGGCTGCCCGTTCCGCAGTCGACCATCACCTCGAACCTCAAGGTGGTGGTCCCGCCCGAGACGCTGCGGACCATGGGCCAGGGGCAGATCGCGGAGATGGTCCACTATCTGGATGGCGACCGCGAGCGGCTGCGGATCACGGTCGACCTGGAGCCCGTCGTCGCGAACGTCGAACGGCTCAGCCAGGCGTACTTCGGTGATGCCGTCGCGGCCCTGCAGAAGCGGTCCGAACCGGACTTCCAGGCCTTCGTGCAGCACCTGAGTGAGCTGGTCGCGCGGGTGGTCGCCGGTGAGGCGCCGCTGGACGAGCTGCCGACGCTGCCGCTCTCCCACAGCCAGGCGGACGCGGCCACGGACGCGCTGATGCGGCTGGTGCCGGACGGCGCGACGCGCGACGGCGTCAGATCGACCGTGTTGACGGCCCTGGACCGGGGCGACGTGGCCTCCGCCCTGGCCGCGATCGCCCCGGTGGCCCTGACCGACCAGGTCCGGGACGCCGCCGAGGAGCTGTTGCGGGAGGCGAAGCAGGGCACGTGGGTGGTGACCGTCGACGTCGAACCCGGGACCGAGGCGCTGGCTCCGCTGGACCGTGCGCGCAAGGTCACCCGGCTCTTCCAGGAGGTGGTGGAACCGGCGGCGGCCGTGCTGTGCGCCGCCGCGCTCACCCTGCTGTGGTTCCTGCGGCCGTCGCCCGCCAAGCGCCGGCTGATTCCGCTGGGCTGGGTTCCGGCCGCCGCCGCCTCACTCATGGCGCTCACCGTGCTCGTGCTGCGGCTCACGCTGGGCGACACGCTGTTCGGCACCCCGCCGTCCTGGCCGCCCGCGGCCACGGGGCTGCTCGCCGACGTGCAGGCCGCCGCGCTCGACCGGCTGCTGACCACCGCCGTCGTCGTCGCGGTGATCCTGCTCGCCGCGGGCGCGCTGCTGATCACCGTCGGCTGGGTCTGGCAGACCCGGCCCAGCGTGCCGGTCCTCACCGATCCGCGGCACGTTCCGGCGCTGACCTTCACGGTCACCGCCGTCGCCCTCGTCGGGACCATGCTGGCGCCGGTGGCGATCAGCGGCTCCTCCCCGCGGATCTGCCAGGGCAGTGCCGAGCTGTGCGACGCCCGCTACGACGAGATCGCCCAGCTCGCGTCGCACAACGCGATGGCGACCACCGCCGACCGGTTCATCGGTCCCCTCCAGGACCCGGACATCGTCGGTCAGCTGGGCGCCGGGTCGCGGGTCCTGCTGCTCGACACCCACCGCTGGGAGCGGCCCGAGGAGGTCGCGGAGCGGCTGAGCAGCTCGGACTTCTCCCCCGCCGAACGCCGTCGGCTGACCGCGATCCTGCAACGGGTGAACCCGCCCCATCCGGGCCTGTGGCTGTGCCACTCGGTGTGCGGCGCCGGGGCCCTCGAACTGGAGCCGACGCTGCGGCAGATCGGCGAGTGGCTGCGCGACAACCCCACGGAGATCGTCACGCTGATCCTCCAGGACGGCGTGGACGCGGTGACGACGCAGGACGCCTTCGTCCGGGCCGGTCTCTCGGACCTGCTGTACGAGCCGGACCGGGACCCGGACCGTCCGTGGCCGAAGCTCGGCGACATGATCGACAGCGGCCGGCGGCTGGTCGTGTTCGCGGAGAAGGCGGACGGACCCGCGCCCTGGTACCGGAACCTGTACCGGTACGGCATGGAGACGCCGTTCGCCTTCCGCAGCCCGGACGAGATGTCGTGCCTGCCCAACCGGGGCGGTTCGGACAAGCGGCTGTTCCTGCTGAACCACTTCGTCACGGCGGGCGGCGGGCTGCGGCTGGACGCCGGGGTCGTCAACTCGCGGCAGCGGGTGCTGGAGCGGGCGCACAACTGTGAACGGCAGCGCGGCAGTCCGGTCAACTTCATCGCGGTGGACTACGCGACGATCGGCGACGCGCTCGGCGCGGTGAACGAGCTCAACGCCGAACGCGTCGAGGACGGCCCCCGCGTCCCGGTCGAGCGCACCCCCGGCCGGATCCCGGGTGCGGCGGAGGCCCGGCGACGCGGTGGTGCTCCGCGCCGCCGGGCGGTCTCCTGGTGACCGGTCACTCCGGTCGGCCGGTTCCGGCCGGCCCGCCTACTGGTTGATCTTGAACTGGGAGCCGGGTTCGATCCGTACGTCCTCCTTGGCCGAGTTGGTGATCGTGACGTCGGTCAGGGTCGCGCTGCCGCGGGCGCCGCCCATCGCGAGGATGCCGGAGCCGTTGTTCGACTTGTCGATGCGGACGTTCTGGATCTTCACGTCCGGCATCGCACCGCCTCCCGTCTTGAACTGGATGCCGTCGTAGGTCGAGTCGAGGATCTCGGTGTCCCGGATGGTCACGCCCGGGATGTCCTGGCCCTGTGCGAAGAGGGTGATGGCGCCGAACTCCTGCGCCTCGCCCCAGAACGCGCCGCCCGTGCGGTGCAGGGCGTTGCCCGCGACGAGGGTCTGCCCGGAGAAGGGCAGCGGGTCGTGGTCGGTGGCGAGCATGATGCCGGGGTAGTTCATGGTGTCGGAGACGACGTTGTTCTCGATGGTGTTGCCGTAACCGCCGTACACCGCGATGCCGTTGGCCCGCCACGGCAGCTGGATCGTGTTGTTGCGGAAGTGGTTGTCGTGGCCGATGTCCACGGACGGGTCCTTCACGTACTTGTTGGCCCAGACCGCGAGCGAGTCGTCGCCGGTGGTGCGGAAGGAGGAGTTGTAGACGGTGGAGTTGCGGGTGCCGTTGGAGAAGTTGATGCCGTCCGCGTAGGTGTCGCGGATGCGCATGCCGGTGAACTCCAGGCCGTCGGCGGGGCCCCACAGCTCGGGGATGTTCGAGTAGTCGCGGCCGACCCATACGCCGACGTTGGCGTGCTCGATCCACACGTTGCTGATCTTGGTGTCCTTGCCGAAGCGGCCGTTGAGCCCGACGCCGCCCTCCGCGTTGCCGTCACCGCCGCGGATGGTGCCCGAGCCGAAGATGGCGATGTCGGAGATCTGCGTGTTGCCGTCGATGTCGAAGCCGAAGTTGCCCTCGTGCGGGTGGTTGATGCCGCCGGCCTCCTGCGGCGGGGTCAGGGTGTAGAGCTGGGAGTGCCACATGCCGGCGCCGCGGACGGTGACGTTGCTGATCCCGACCTGGTTGTACTGGCCGCGGTTCTGCGGATCGTCGGTGAGGATCTTCTGCTCCTGACGCCACTGCCCGGCGGGGATCCACACGCAGTCGATCCTGCCGTTCTGGTCGTCGGTGACGGCGCGCTGGATGGCGTCGGTGTCGTCGAGCCCGTCGCCCGGGACGGCCCCGTACTCGGTGATGGAGGTGCACTCGGCGGGCTTGGTCTTGGCGGGCGCGACCTGCTCCAGGTCGATCAGGTCGATGACGTAATAAGCGGCCGAGTCGCCCGAGTCGCGCTGGAGGCGGAACTCGGTGCCCTGCGGGAAGGTCCGGTCGAGGAGCGCGTGGGACTCGTCGAAGAGGCGCCGGGCGTCGCCGCCGGGCCGGTTGGTGAGGCCCTCCGGGTCGTCGGTGCTGCCGTACAGCCAGCTGTGCCTGGACGACAGGTTGAGCTTCTGCACGAACTCGCCGTCGGCGTAGAGGCTGATGGTGGCCTCGGCTCCGCCGCCGCCGGGGGCGTCGGGGATGGCGTTGCGCACCACGATGGAGTTGGTGGGCGTGGTGGAGGTGAACTCGACGTACTCGCCGGTCGAGTCGAGCCGGACGGACTCGCGACCCGAGGACTCGGTGCCGAAGTTGGTGTGGCCGAAGGTGCGCTTGGCGTCGGTGGTGAGCAGGGTGCCGTCGTACCGGCCGTCCTCCGCCTCGTACTCGGTGTACGGCACGGCGGCGCCGCGTCCGACGACGAGGGACTTGGCGAGCACGTTGTTGTTCTCGTTGGTCTCGGCGACCCGGGCGGTGGCGTCGGCGGTGGCGGTGAGGGTGACCCCGCCGCTGGTCGCCTTCCACGTGCCGGTGACCGGCACGTTCACCGTGGCGCCCGCCGCGACCTGTCCGGTGGTGCCGTCGAGGGTGGTGGAGCCGGCCTGGATCCGGGTCACCGTGCCCGCCTCGACGGCGCTGGTGCCGCGGTTGTGCACGGCGACGGTGAAGGAGACCTCGGCGCCGACCGCGGGGTTGGCCGGGCTGGTGGTGATGGAGCGCACTTCGAGGTCGGGTCCGGGTGCCCGGTCGACGACGAGGCGGTCGGCGGCGGAGCGGCTGTTGTTGGTGTCGTCCAGTTCGGCGACGGTGTCCTTCGGGTCGGCCACGGCGGCGACCGCGTAGCTGCCGGCCGCGTGGGTGCCGGTGGAGACGGGGACTTCGGCGGACTCGCCGGGGTCGAGCGCGGGGACCGCGGCGCTGCCGGCCGTCTGCCCCTCGACGGTGACCTCGGTGGTGGTCGCGGCCGAGGCCGCGGTGCCGGCGTTGCGGACCGTGGCGTTCACGGTGACCTCGTCGCGCTCGTTCGGCGCGGCGGGCGACCAGTCGAGGCCGGTGACGGTGAGGTCGGGGGCGGGTGCGGCGCTGCCGAGGACCTGGAACTCGGCGACCTGGCCGCCGGGGGCGCCGGTGTTGGAGAAGAACCGGAGCCGCACGTCGGAGACCCGGCCGCTGACCGGGATGGTCACCGCGTTGTCCTGGCCCGGGCTGAAGGCGTAGTCGGCTCGGTCGCGCAGCGAGGTGAAGTCGGTCTCGCCCTGGGCCCGGCCGAGCACCTGGATGCTCTGGGTGCGGGCGGACCACACCGGGTCCGGATTGAGCTTGACGACGACGCCGCTGACGTCGGCGTCGGCGCCGAGCCTGACGGTGAGGTCGGCCGGGTTGCCGGCGGCCTCCCAGTAGGTGGAGGTGGAGTCGTCGGTGGCGTTGGCGGCGACGTAGTTCTGGGTCGTGGAGGTGGCCTCGGCGGGCTTGTTGCGGGCGAGGTTGGTGCCGGTGGGCGGCGGGCCGGTGTCGACGTCGTCGCCGTACACCTCCAGTTCGGCCAGTTGCGCGGCGTTCCAGCCGGTGTTGCCGGTGATGTCGACGCGGACGTAGCGGGCCTCGGAGGGGGTGTCGAGGTCGATGGCCACGGTGCCCGCCCGCTCCGGGCCGAACGCCCGTCCGTCGGAGGCGTCGAGACTGTGGAACGTGGCGCCGTCGGTGCTGCCCCGCAGGGAGAGCGTCTGGGTCCGGTTCTCCCAGCCGGCGGGCAGTTTGAGGACCACCCGGTCGATGTCGCGGGCGGTGCCCAGATCGACCTGGAGCCACTCGGGGAAGGTACCGGCCGGCCCCTCCCAGTAGGTGGCCTGCTGTCCGTCGGTGGCGTTGCCGGCCGGGTAGGCGCCGTGCGAGCCGCCCGCCTTGGCGGGGCGGCCGAGGGCCAGATTGACGTCGGCGGCGGCCGTCACCGGCGGTGTCGCGGCCTGCGCGGTGGCCGCCAGGGGCAGTGGCAGCAGCCCGAGGGTCATCAGCCCGGCGACGGCGGCGCCCGTGAGCGTCCGACGGCCGAGAGATCTCCGTCTCATGGGGGTCCTCTGTTCCGTGGGGAGTCGGGGAGGGCGCGACGGCCCGGCAGTTGGGGGGAAGCACCGAATCTGCGCGCCAATTGAGCAGGACAGTCGATTCTTTGCGGAAAGTGCGTCATCAGGTTTCTAGCGCGTCACCCGTTTGTCAACGGTCGCGGTTGGGGCGGGAATTGACACGTAAACGACTTGCGTCGCTTGCGACGAGCTTGCGCAGCGCTTGAACTGGCAACAAAGTAAGGGAGAGCGGTGAACGGACCGTTCCAAGCCCGCAAGTCACGCAAGTCGTACACGAGGTGGAGCAACAGAGGGGGCAAGCACAGGGTGGCTCGACACCCTGGGGTGTCGAGCTAGCCTCTGCCGGTGCGGGGTCCCCGCTCGCGGGGACGGATGGATCAGTCCGTGCCGGACTCCATCGCGGCGCGGTCCAGCAGCTCGTCGTCGGCGGAGACCTCGCCGCGGGAGGCGATGGCCTGCGCGCCGCCCTCCGGCATGGCGCCGATCAGCCCGGTCGCGGCGGCCTGGGCGGCGCCGATGGCGGGGTTGGCGGTGCCGATGAGACCGAGACCGGCGTACTGCTCCAGCTTGGCGCGGGAGTCGGCGATGTCCAGGTTGCGCATGGTCAGCTGGCCGATCCGGTCCACCGGGCCGAACGCGGAGTCCTCGGTGCGCTCCATGGAGAGCTTGTCCGGGTGGTAGCTGAAGGCCGGGCCGGTGGTGTCGAGGATCGAGTAGTCCTCGCCGCGCCGCAGCCTGAGGGTGACCTCGCCGGTGACCGCGGAGCCGACCCAGCGCTGCAGCGACTCGCGGATCATCAGGGACTGCGGGTCCAGCCACCGGCCCTCGTACATCAGCCGGCCCAGGCGCCGCCCCTCGGTGTGGTACTGGGCGAGGGTGTCCTCGTTGTGGATGGCGTTGACCAGACGCTCGTAGGCGGCGTGCAGCAGGGCCATGCCGGGCGCCTCGTAGATGCCGCGGCTCTTGGCCTCGATGATCCGGTTCTCGATCTGGTCGGACATGCCCATGCCGTGCCGGCCGCCGACGGCGTTGGCCTCCATGACCAGGTCGACCGCGGAGGCGAACTCCTTGCCGTTGATCGTCACCGGGCGGCCCTGGTCGAAGCCGATGGTCACGTCCTCGGGCGCGATCTCGACCGACGGGTCCCAGAACCGCACGCCCATGATGGGCTCCACGGTCTCCACGCCGGTGTCGAGGTGCTCCAGCGTCTTGGCCTCGTGGGTGGCGCCCCAGATGTTGGCGTCGGTGGAGTACGCCTTCTCCGTGGAGTCCCGGTAGGGCAGGTCGTGGGCGACCAGCCACTCCGACATCTCCTTGCGGCCGCCGAGCTCGGTCACGAAGTCCGCGTCCAGCCACGGCTTGTAGATCCTGAGCTGCGGGTTGGCGAGCAGGCCGTACCGGTAGAACCGCTCGATGTCGTTGCCCTTGAACGTGGAGCCGTCGCCCCAGATCTGGACGTCGTCCTCGAGCATGGCCCGGACGAGGAGGGTGCCCGTGACGGCGCGGCCCAGCGGGGTGGTGTTGAAGTACGCCCGCCCGCCCGAGCGGATGTGGAACGCCCCGCAGGTGAGCGCGGCCAGCCCCTCCTCGACCAGCGCCGCGCGGCAGTCGACCAGGCGCGCGACCTCGGCGCCGTACGTCTTGGCACGGTCGGGCACCGAGGCGATGTCGGGCTCGTCGTACTGGCCGATGTCGGCGGTGTACGTGCAGGGGACGGCGCCCTTGTCACGCATCCACGCGACCGCGACCGAGGTGTCGAGGCCGCCCGAGAAGGCGATACCGACGCGCTCGCCGGTGGGGAGGGAGGTGAGGACCTTGGACATAGGAAGAGTATGCATCATTACGCATGACCATGCAAAGCCTCTTCCGGCGTCGCCCGCGTCACCCGGTCGGCAGCGCCACGTACTGGTACTCCAGGAACTCCTCGATCCCGACCCGGCCGCCCTCCCGGCCGAGCCCCGACTGCTTGACGCCGCCGAAGGGCGCGGCGGGATTGGAGACCAGGCCCGTGTTGAGTCCGACCATGCCGACCTCCAGGCGCTCGCTGACCCGCAGGGCGCGGTCCAGGCCCTCGGTGAAGACGTAGCCGACGAGCCCCCAGGGGGTGTCGTTGGCCCGGCGGACCACCTCGTCCTCGTCGTCGAAGGTGAGGATCGCGGCGACCGGGCCGAAGATCTCCGTCGCCGTCAGACAGCTGTCCGGGGAGACGTCGGTGAGCACCGTGGGCGGGTAGAAGCAGCCGGGGCCCTCCGGCGTCGTGCCGCCGACGAGTACCCGCGCGCCGCGCTCCACCGCGTCGGCGACCAGCTCCTCGACCTTGGCCCGCCCGGCGGCGTCGATGAGCGGACCGACGTCGACGCCGTCGCCGGTGCCGGGACCCACCACCAGCGCACCCATCCGGCGGGCCAGCCGGTCGGCGAACTCCCCCGCCACCGAGCGGTGCACGAAGAAGCGGTTGGCGGCGGTGCACGCCTCGCCCATGTTGCGCATCTTGGCGACCATCGCGCCGTCCACGGCCGCGTCGAGGTTCGCGTCGTCGAAGACCACGAACGGCGCGTTGCCGCCCAGCTCCATGGAGGACCGCACGACGGTGTCCGCGCACTGTGCCAGGAGCAGCCGCCCCACGGCCGTCGAACCGGTGAAGGACAGCTTGCGGATGCGCCCGCCGCGCAGGAGCGGTTCGCACACCTCCCCCGCCCGCGAGGTCGTGACGACGTTCAGCACCCCGTCGGGCAGCCCGGCCTCCTTGAGGATCGCGGCCAGGGCCAGGCTGGAGAGCGGGGTCTGCGGGGCCGGCTTGAGCACCATGGTGCAGCCGGCCGCGACCGCGGGGCCGATCTTGCGGGTGCCCATGGCGAGCGGGAAGTTCCACGGGGTGATCAGCAGACAGGGGCCCACCGGGCGCCGGGACAGCAGCATGCGGTTGCGGCCGTCGGGCAGGACGCCGTGGCCGCCGTCGATCCGGACGGCCTCCTCGGAGAACCAGCGGAAGAACTCCGCCGCGTAGGCGACCTCGCCCCGGGCCTCGGCCAGCGGCTTGCCCATCTCGGCGGTCATCAGGCGGGCCAGCGCGTCCGTGCGCTCCAGGACGATCTCGTAGGCGCGGCGCAGGATCTCGCTGCGCGCCCTCGGCGCCGTCCGGGCCCACTCCTCCTGCGCCTGGACCGCCGCCTCCTCGGCCAGCCGGGCGTCCTTGGGTCCCGCGTCGGCGACGTGGGCCAGGATCTCGCCGGTCGCGGGGTCGTCCACGGGCATGACGGCGCCGTCCGCGGCGTCCACCCAGGCACCGCCGAGGAAGAGCTGTGTGGGGGTGTCGGTCATGGGGTCCCTCCTGAGCGCCGGTGCGTTGTCCCCGCGGGGCGGGTCGTGAAGCGGTGCGCGGCGGCCGTCATCGTCCCGCCGCTCCCGACGTACCGGCCTCGACGGCGGCGGCCCACGCCCGCAGGCCCTCGTCGACGGCCGTCTCGTCGATCACCAGGGCCGGGATCATGCGCACCACCTGGTTCCACGCCCCGCACAGCAGCAGGAGCAGTCCCTCGTCGACGGCGGCCCGCTGCACCCGGGCGGCGGTCTCCGGGTCCGGCTCGCCGTCGGCGGTGACGAACTCGCTGGCCAGCATCAGTCCCATGCCCCGTACGTCGCCGACGGCCGGGTTCCGCGACGCCACCGCCTCCAGACCGTGGCGCAGCCGGGCGCCCATCGTCTCGGCGTTCTCGACGAGCTTCTCCTCGCGGACGACGTCCAGCGTGGCGCAGGCCGCCGCGCACGCGACCGCGTTGGCGCCGTACGTCCCGCCCTGCGAGCCCGCCCAGGCCTTGCGCATCAGCTCCTCGGGGGCGGCGATGCCGGACAGCGGGAAGCCGCTGGCCAGTCCCTTGGCGGTGACCAGGATGTCGGGGGTGACGCCGAAGTGCTCGTGGCCCCAGAACCGGCCGGTGCGGCCCACGCCGGTCTGCACCTCGTCCAGGATCAGCAGGAAGCCGTGCCGGTCGGCGCGCTCGCGCAGGCCTTCGACGAAGGCGCGGTTCGCGGGCACGTACCCGCCCTCGCCCAGGACCGGTTCCACGATGACGGCGGCGGTGTCGGCGGGCGAGGAGATCGTCTGGAGGGTGTAGTCCAGCTCCTGGAGCGCGAAGCGGGTGGCGGTCTCCTCGTCCCAGCCGTAGCGGTAGGCCGTCGGGAAGGGGGTGACGACCACGCCGCTCATCAGCGGTGAGAAACCGGACCGGAAGCGGGTGCCGGAGGTGGTCATGGCGGCGGCGGCCACCGTACGGCCGTGGAAGCCGCCGTGGCAGACCAGCACGTTGGGCCGTCCGGTGGCCTGGCGGGCCAGGCGCAGCGCGGCCTCGACGGCCTCGCTGCCGGAGTTGGTGAAGAACAGGCTGTCCAGCTCCGGCGGCAGCACCTCGCCGAGCTTGTCTACCAGGCGCCGCAGCGGCGGGTGCATGACGGTGGTGTACTGCCCGTGGACCAGGGTGGCGACCTGCTCCTGGGCGGCGGCCACGACCCGGGGATGGCAGTGGCCGGTGCTGGTGACGCCGATGCCTGCGGTGAAGTCCAGATAGCGGCGGCCGTCCTCGCCCTCGATGTGGACCCCCTCGCCCCGGACCGCCACCACGGGGGTGGCCTGGCGAAGGTGCGGCGACAGTGCGGTCATGCTCGTCTCCCGGCCTGCTCGTCGGTCTCCTGCGGTCCCCCGAGCCTTCCCGCCCCGGCGGGCGCGGCAACGCGTGATCTGTCCGGCCGGGGCAGCGTGTCCGGACGATGTGTCAGGCGTTCGGCGTAACGTGAGTACCCAGGGAGGCACCGTGAGCGAGAACCGGGAGCCGGGCCCGGCGGGCCGGTCGCCCACCGTGGCCGACGTGCTGGCCCTGCCCGTGCTGGCCGGGGGCGAGCCGCGGGTGGTCGCCGGCGAGGGACACGTGGACCGCCCGGTCCGCTGGGTCCACATCACCGAACTGACGGACCCCGCCTCCTTCCTCAAGGGCGGCGAACTCGTCCTCACCACCGGCATGCCGCTGCCCGACGACCCCGCCGGCGTGCGCCGCTACGTCGACGAACTCGCCGCCGTCGGGGCCGCCGCCCTGGTCATCGAGCTGGTCCGCCGCTATCACCGGCCGCCCGACGCCCTGGTGGGGGCCTGCCGTGCGCGCGGTCTGCCGCTCGTCACGCTCGCCAGGGACGTCAACTTCCTGGAGGTCACCCAGGTGGTCCACACGCTGATCCTCGGCCACCAGGCGGAGGCGATGCGCAGGACGCAGGGCGTCCACGAGGCGTTCACCGCCCTCACCCTGCGCGGCGCGGGCCCGGAGGAGGTGCTGCGCGCCGCGGCCGGGATGAGCGGCCGCACGGTCGTGCTGGAGGACCTGGTGCACCGGGCGCTGGTCTGCGAGGCCTCGGGGTCCACGGCCGGGGCCGCGCTCACGGACTGGGAACGGCGCTCACGCACCACACCGGTCACCGACCGCGCGGGGGTCTCGGGCCCCGAGGGGTGGCTCACGGCTCCCGTGGAGTACCAGGGCGAGCGGTGGGGCCGGGTGGTCATGCTGCCCGCCGTGCCGTCCGGCCGCGTCTTCGGCCCCGAGGACGTCACGGTGCTGGAGCGGACCGCGATGGCGCTCACCATCGCCCGTCTCACCCGCCCCACGCCCTGGGAACGCACCGCCCACCGCGACGTCCTGCGCGACCTGGTGGAGCAGCGGCACCGGTCTCCCGGGGACGCGCGGGCCCGGGTCGCGGCCCTCGGGCTGCCCGCGGAACACGCCCGCTTCGTCGCCGTGCTTGCGGACCTGCCCGCCCAGGAGGACACCGGGGCGGCCGAGACACGGCTCTGCGGGGAACTGACCGCGGCGGGGGCGCAGGTCCTGGTCGGCCTGCTCTCCCCCAACCGGCTCGGCGTGCTGCTGGCGCTGCGCCCGTCCCGGCCGTGGCGCGAGGCCGTGGAGCAGGTGAGCCGCACCGTCCTGGACGCGGCCCAGGGCGCGACGGTGTGCGTGGGCTCACCGGCCGGCGACCTGGCCGACGTGGCCCGGTCGTTCCGCGAGGCGGCCCGGGTGGCCGAGGCCACCGCACCCGGCCTGCCCCTCCCCTCCGGCCGCTCCTTCCACGAGCGGTCCGACATCGGCCTGCGCGGCCTGCTGTTCGCGCTGCGCGACGACCTCCGTGTCCAGGACTACGCGGAACGGCAGCTGGGCCCGCTCCTCGACCACGACGCCCGGCACGGCACCGATCTCGTGACGACCCTGCGGGGCTATCTGGACGCGGCGGGCAACAAGACGGTCGCCGCCCGCTCGGCGGGTCTGTCCCGGGAGACCGTCTACCAGCGGCTGCGCACCATCGAGCGGCTGCTCGGCCGCGACCTGGAGTCCGGCGAGCAGCGCACCGAACTCCACGCGGCGCTGCACGCCGTCGACGCGCTGCGGGCCCGCCCGCACCCCGGCGACCGCGACCGATGAGTTTTCCGCCGGCCACCGGTCGTAAGGGTGTACCGATCGCACACGAGACATCGAGGAACTCCGCATGCGCACTCTGATCAGCACCGCCTTCGTCTCGCTCGACGGTGTCGTGGAGGCCCCGGGCGGCGAGCCCGGCTACCGGAACACCGGCTGGACCGTCCAGCTGGTGGACTTCCTCCCCGAGGCGTACGAGATCAAGGGCCGGGAGCAGAAGGAAGCCTCGGCGCTGCTCCTGGGCCGGGTCAGCTACGAGGCGTTCAGCCCGGTGTGGCCGGACATGGCGGAGTTCCCGGAGTACCGGGCGATGCCGAAGTACGTCGTCTCCACCACCCTCACCGAGGACGATCTGGTCACGAACTGGGGCGAGACGACCATCCTGCGCTCGCTCGACGAGGTCGCCGCGCTGAAGGAGGGCGAGGGCGGTCCGATCATCGTCCACGGCAGCGCCGCCCTGAACCGCAGCCTGTCGGACGCCGGCCTGATCGACCGCTACCACCTGCTGGTCTTCCCGCTGCTGCTCGGCGCGGGCAAGCGGCTGTTCAGCGACACGGACAAGGACGCCCAGAAGCTGAGGCTCGTCGAGCACGAGGCCTACGCCAACGGCATCCAGAAGAACGTCTTCGACGTCGTCCGCTGAGCCGGCCGGCGAGCGGTGGTACCGCGACCACCGCTCGCCGCCGATGGCAGCTCAGACGTCTTCGCCGGCCTCCTGCGTGAACAGCGCGTGCAGCCGCCGTGTGTGGTCGACCTGCCGCTCCGGTCCGGTGAGCGCGACCGTCGCCGTCAGCCGCGGCTCGGTGCTGGACGCGGCGAACCGCAGCTCCAGGTCGCCCGGTTCGACGATCCGGCGGCCGTCGCGGCCGGTGAAGGAGGCGAGGTCGGCCGGGACCTCGACGTGCACCCTGCGGGCCTCGCCGGGGGCCAGCGGCACCCGGGTGTAGCCGATGAGGCGCTGTACCGGCTGGACGACGGAGGCGACCGGGTCGTGCAGGTAGAGCTGCACCACCTCGGTGCCGTGCCGTTCGCCGGTGTTGCGGACGGTCAGTTCCAGCGAGAACGCACCGTCGGTCGGCGCCTCCTTGGTGTGCGCCACGAGGTCGCTCCAGGCGAACGTCGTGTACGTGAGCCCGTGCCCGAAGCCGAAGGCCGGTGTCGGGTCGATGTTGGACACCTCGCTGGCCTGGGCGAGCCGCGCCCCGAGGTAGGTGGTCGGCTGGGCACCCGCGCTGCCGGGCACGCTGACGGGCAGCCTGCCGGTGGGGCTGGTGCGTCCACTGAGCACGCCGGCGAGCGCCGCGGTGCCCTCCTCGCCGGGGAAGAACGACTGCACGATCGCCGCGGACTCGGCCGTGGCGCGTCCGAGTGCGTAGGGCCGTCCGGCGAGGAGCACGGTGACCACCGGGGTGCCGGAGTCGAGCAGCGCGTCGAGGAGCTGCTGCTGGGCGCCGGGCAGCGTGAGGGACTCGGCGTCGCAGCCCTCGCCGCTGGTGCCCCGGCCGAACAGGCCCGCGCGGTCGCCCAGTACGGCGACGACGACGTCCGCGTCCCGGGCCGCGTCCACCGCCTCGCCGATGCCGGAGACCTCGCCGTCGTCGACGCCGGTGCCGCGGGCGACGGTGATGTCGGCGTCGGGGAACTCGGCGGTCAGGGTGTCGTGCAGGGTGGGCAGGTCGAGGCCGACCGGGACCTCCGGGTGCTGCACCCCGACGTGGCGCGGGAAGGAGTAGCAGCCGAGTACGGCGGTGGCCTCGGTGGCGTTGGGGCCGACCAGGGCGATGCGGCGGGGCCGGGCGAGCGGCAGGGTGCCGTCGTTGGTGAGCAGGACGACCGCCTTCTCGGCGATCTCGCGGGCCAGTTCCCGGTTCTCGGGCCGGTCCAGGTCGATCCGGCCGCGCAGCGCCTCCGGGTCCGAGAGGTCCACCCCGTCGAGCGCGGGCGGGACCGGGCTCCAGTCCGGGTCGAGCAGTCCGAGCTCCGCCTTCTGTCCCAGGACGCGGCGCAGCGCCCGGTCGACGAGGGCCTCGGGCAGCCGGCCGTCGGTGACCGCGTCGACGAGCGGGGCCCCGAAGGTCTTGACGGTGGGCAGCTCGACGTCGAGGCCCGCTTTCAGCGCGGCTCCGGCGGCGTCGGCCCAGTCGGCGGTGATGCCGTGCAGCGTCTTGAGGAAGGCGATGCCGAAGTAGTCGGCGACGACCGTTCCCTCGAAGCCCCAGGTGTCCCGCAGCAGCCCGGTCAGCAGCGCCTCGTCGGCCGCGGCGGGCACGCCGTCGATGTCGGTGTAGGCGGACATCACGGAGCGGGAGCCGCCCTCGCGGACGGCCATCTCGAACGGCGGGAGCAGGACGTCGGCCCGCTCGCGGGGGCCCACGGAGGAGGGGGCGAGGTTGCGGCCGGCGCGGGAGGCGGAGTAGCCCACGAAGTGCTTGAGGGTGGCGACGATGCCGGCGGACTCCAGGCCCTGCACGTACGCGGTGCCGATGGTGCCGACGAGGTAGGGGTCCTCGCCGATGGTCTCCTCCACCCTGCCCCAGCGGGCGTCGCGGACCACGTCGAGCACGGGGGCGAGGCCCTGGTGGATGCCGACGGACCGCATGTCGCGGCCGATGGCGCCGGCCATCCGGCGTACCGCGTCCGGGTCGAAGGTGGCGCCCCAGGACAGCGGGACGGGGTAGGCCGTGGCGCCCCAGGCGGCGAAGCCGGCCAGGCACTCCTCATGGGCGACGGCGGGGATGCCGAAGCGGCCGGCCGAGGTGATGCGGGCCTGCGTGCGCAGGAGCGAGAGCGCGCCGAGCGCGGGGTCGACGGGGACGGTGCCGAAGGGCCGGGTGAGCTGGCCGAGCCCGGCGGGCACGAGCGCGTCGAGGTCGACGGCCTCCTCCATGTCGTGCTGATGGGGGGCGACTTCGCCGCCCTTGTCGGAGGCACCCACCCACACTCCGTACAGCTGGGCGATCTTCTCCTCCAGGGTCATCGCGGCGACGAGCGCGTCGACCCTGGCGGCGACGGGGTGGTTGGGGTCGTTCCAGAGGGGAATTTCGGGGGTGGTCTCTACAGCCACGTCGGCAGTCACTTTCCTCCGACACCCATCAGCCCCTGGACCAGGGCACGACGGGCGAACAGGTAGACGAGCAGGATGGGCACCATGGACAGCACCACGGCTCCCAGCAGACCGGGGATGTCGATCCCGTGCGCGGTCTGGAAGTTGTACAGGCCCAGGGTGACCACCTTGGTGGAGTCCGACTGGGTCAGGACCAGCGGGAACAGGAAGCCGTTCCACGCCTGGAGCGCGGAGAACACCACGATGGTGGACAGTCCCCCGCGGGACAGCGGCATGACGAGCTGGAAGAACATGCGCCGGGGACTCGCGCCGTCCATCGCCATGGCCTCGTACAGCTCCGGGGAGATGTCGCGCATGGAGCCGCTGAGGATGAGCGCGGACATCGGCAGGCAGAACGCGGCCGTGGGCAGGATGACGCCGAGCAGGTTGTCGTACAGCCCGGCCTCGCTGATCAGGTAGAACATCGGCACGATCACGGCCTGGGCCGGGATGGCGAGGCCGAGCAGGAACAGCCGGAAGATCGCCGACGTGGCCCTGCCGCGGCTGCGGACGATGGCGTAGGCGAGCGGCGGCACCAGCAGCAGCACGATGCCGATCACGCAGGCGGTGACGACGAGCGTGTTGAAGAAGTACTGGCCGAAGCCGGAGTCGAAGGCACCGGTGAAGTTGTCCAGCGTGAAGCTGTCCGGGAGGGAGACCGGGCCGTTCTCGGCGTAGTCCTGGCGGGTGCGCAGGGTCGCGGCGAGCATCACGTACAGCGGCAGGCCGACCAGGACGAGCCAGACGAGCGAGCCGACGCCGGCCACGTAGTTGGGTCGGCGCCTCATGACACACCCTCCATGGAGCTGCGCATCTTGTCGTAGCCGGAGACCCGGACGACGATCAGCGAGATGATCGTGGCCGCTACGACCAGGGCCAGGGCGATCGCTGAGCCGATGCCGTAGTCGAAGCTCTTGAAGGCCTTGTCGTACATGTAGTAGGCGCTGATGGTGGTGTCGGTGCCGGGACCGCCCTGGGTCAGGATGAGGACCGTCTCGAACGTGGTCAGGCCGCCGACGATCATCAGGATCATCGAGGTGATCATGGAGGTGCGCAGCTGCGGCAGGGTGATGTGGAAGAACTGCCGGTAGCGGCCCGCCCCGTCGATCTCCGCAGCCTGGTACAGCACCTGCGGGACGGCACGGGCGGCGCCCTGGTAGATCAGCGTGTGGAACGGCGTGAACTGCCAGGTGCTGACGAACGCCAGCACCCCGATGGCGGTGGTCTGTTCACCGAACAGGTTGCCGTCGCCGAAGAGCCAGGTCGCCTCCGCCGGAATGCCGAAGTTCGGGTCGAGCAGTGCCCGCCAGAGCACGGACACGGCCGTCGCGGACAGCAACAGGGGGATGAAGTAGATGACCGACAGGACGGCCCGGTTGCGCTGGTGACCGGCGGCCCAGACCCCGAGCAGGATGCTCAACGGGGTCTGGAGGACCACGCCGAGGACGGTGAGCAGCAGGGTCAGCCAGATGCTCTTGAGCATCACCGGGTCGTCGACGAGGCGCGACCAGTTGTCCGTGCCGACGAACTCGGGCGAGCTGATCCCGTCCCAGCTCATGAAGGACAGCACCGCCACCATGATCAGCGGGACGATCGCGAAGAGGGCGAAGAACAGTGCGGCGGGCACCGCCCAGGCGAAGCTGGGGCGGCCCACCGTCGTCGTGGACGGGGCGGGCGGCCGCCGCCGGGACTCCTTGCGGGATCCGGCGGCGGGCCGTGCGCTCGTGAGGTGTGTGGTCATGAGCCGTTCGTCACTCGGTCGGGAGGGCCTGCATGGCCTTGATGAAGCCGTCCGTGTCGAGCTGTCCGTTGAAGAACTGCTGGATGGCCTTGTGCAAGTCCGAGCTGGCCTTCTGCGGGTACGCCTGGTCCCAGGACAGCTGGAAGTTCGGGGCGTCGGAGACGAGGTCGTACTGGAAGCGGTTGTACTCGGGGGTGGCCGAACCGTCGATGAACTTGTCGGTGTTGGTCGTGGTCGGCAGGTTGCCGATGTCGAGGTGGGCCTTGACGAACTCGTCGGAGTACATGAGCTTCAGGAACTCGGCGGCGGCCTCCGGGTGCTTGGTCTTCTTCATCACCGAGTAGTAGTTGTTGGGGTTGCCGGCGACGTTGCCCGGGTCGCCCTTGCCGCCCTCGACGGTCGGGAAGGCGGTGTAGCCGAGGTCCTTCTCGGCGAACTCCTTGTGGTCCGTGAGCTGCTGGGAGTAGTACCAGGAGCCCATCAGCTCGAAGCCGGCCTTGCCCGAGGCCACCAGCTGGACCGAGCCGCCGTTGGTGTACTTGACGGAGTCGTAGTTCTTGCCGAAGGCGCCGGAGTCGACCAGCTCGCTGATCATGTCCAGCGCCTTCTTGCTGTCCGCGCTCTCCCAGGCGCTCTTGTCGCCGCCGATGGCCTTCGCGAACAGCTCCGGACCGGCGATGCGGTCGTAGAGGTACTGGAACCACATCTGGGTCGGCCACACGTCGCCGCCGCCGAGCGCGATCGGCGTGACACCCGCGTCCTTGAGCTTGCCCACCGCGGCGAGCAGTTCGTCCCAGGTCTTGGGCGGCTGGACGCCCGCGTCCTCGAGGACCTTCTTGTTGTGGAAGAGCAGGACCGGCTGGGTGCCGCGCATCGGTATGCCGTACGGCTTGCCGTCGACGACGGCGCTGTTGAAGACGGACGGCAGGAACTTGTCCTTGAGGGCCGGGTCCTTCTTGATGAAGTCGTCGAGCGGCAGCAGGAGGTCCGCCTTGACGAACGGCTTGATGCTGCCGCCGCCCCAGTTGTAGAAGATGTCCGGGGCCTGCGGGGTGTTGATGATCGTCTGGAGCTTCGTCTGGTAGTCGGCACCGGGGATGGTGTCGAGGACCGCCTTGACGTCGGAGGTCTTGTTGAAGGTGTCGACGATCTGCTGTTCGATCTTGTTGCTGGCGTCCCCGTAGACCAGGACATGGATCTTGCCGTCGTCCGACGACGCCCCGCCGTTCCCGTCACCGCAGGCCGACAGGCTCAGCGCCAGGGCGAGCGTCGCACCGGTGGCGACCAGTCTGGGCAAGCGCGCACGTGTCTTCATCGTTCGCCTTTCGAAAGTTTCGGCGCCATCACCGAAAGTCCATGCTGGTCGGACAGTAAAGTGAGACCGGATTTCTGGTCAATGGCCGTGCGGCTGCCGACTCAAAACGTTACCGATCGCATGGCCTATCCTTCCTGCATGCACGATGAAGTTGAGGTGGGCGCCCGGGTGACCCTGGCCGAGGTGGCGAAAGAGGCGGGAGTCTCTCCTCCGACAGTTTCGAAGGTCCTCAACGGTCGTTCGGATGTCTCCAGCACCACCAGGGCCAGGGTGGAGCGGCTTCTCGAGGTGCACGGTTACCGCCGCCGCAACGCGAGCCCGCCGCGCTCGCCGCTGGTCGAACTCGTCTTCCACGAGTTGGACAGCGTCTGGGCGATGGAGCTCGTCCGGGGCGTGGAGGACGTCGCCAAGGCCAACCGGACCGAGGTCGTACTCACCCGCGGCGGCACCCGGCACGCACCCGCCCCGGACTGGATCGAAGGCGTGCTCCGCCGCAGGCCGCTGGGCGTCGTGCTGGTCTTCTCCTCGCTCCCCGCGGAGGTCAAGCAGCGGCTGCGGTCCTGGAACATCCCCTTCGTCATCGTCGACCCGGCCGGTGACCCGGACCCCGACGTCCCGTCGGTCGGCTCGGCCAACTGGGCCGGGGGCCTGGCGGCAACCCGCCACCTCACCGACCACGGACACGAACGCGTCGCGATCATCACGGGGTTCGAGGACATGCTGTGCTCACTGGCCCGGCTCGACGGCTACCGCTCGGCGATGACGATGGCGGGCCTGCCGATCGACCCGGCCCTGGTCCGGTACGGCGACTACAGCGTGGAGAGCGGCTTCGAGCACGGCATGGACCTGCTCGCGGGTCCCGGCCGGCCGACGGCGGTCTTCGCGGGCAGCGACCTCCAGGCGCTCGGGGTACTGGAGGCGGCCCGCGTCAGGGGCCTGAGGGTCCCTCAGGACCTCTCGGTCGTCGGCTACGACGACGTGCCGCTGGCCCAGTGGTCGAGCCCGCCGCTGACCACCGTCCACCAGCCGCTGCGGCACATGGCCGAGGAGGCCACCCGGATGCTCTTCCGGCCGGACGAGCCCGGCCGGGCCGGCCGGCGCATCGAGCTGGCGACCCATCTCGTCGTACGGCAGAGCACGGCGCCGCCGGGCGGGTCCGCGGCGGCGCCCGGCGGCGCGGACACCTGACCAGGGGCCGCGCGGACACCTGACCAGGGGCCGTGCGGACACCTGGCGAGGGGCCGCGCCGCACGTCTGACGAGGGGCCGAGGCAGTCCTACCGGCCCGGCACCTCGCGCACCTCGGGCAGGTCGGGCAGGTCGGGCAGGTCGGTCATGCGCTCGTCGTAGCCGGTGGCGGGGTCGACGACGCGGCCGGCGGCCCACCAGTTCTCCCTCGCCGTCTCGAAGGCCACCAGCATGACGTCCTCCTCGGGAACGTCCGCGTACAGCTTGAGGTTGGCGACGATCGCCCGGAACAGTTCCGCCTTCTGCTCCGCGCCGCGCCGGTTGAACGACAACTGGACGAACAGGGTGCGCGAGGTGCGCCGCAGGCCGAACACGACCGGCTGCATGACGAAGTTGTCGTCCGTGACCTCGTGGAAGACGTGGAACTGGTCGTCCTGCGGAATCTTCAGTACGTCGACCATGGACTTGTGCAGGGCCTCGGAGACGAGGCGGCGGTACTGGGGCGTGGTTCCCTGCCGCAGGGAAACGGTGATCAGAGGCATGACGCCGACGCTAGGAGCCCCGGAGGCATTCCGACAGCGAATGTTCGGCATGGTGGATATGCTGCCGGCTCATGGGCATGGGAGATGTGACGCTGGCCGGGCTGCGGGTGCTGCGTGAGGTGGCCGAGCGCGGCACCTTCACCGCGGCCGCGCACAGCCTCGGCTACACGCAGTCGGCGGTCTCGAGGCAGGTGGCCGCGCTGGAACAGGCGACGGGGGCCCGCCTGTTCGACCGCTTCCCCGGCGGTGTACGGCCGACCGGAGCGGGCCTCGCCCTGCTGCGCCACGCCGTGGCCGCGCTGGACGCCCTGGAGGCGGCCGACCGGGAACTGCGCGGAGTGCGGGACGCCACCGGCCGGGTCCGGCTGGGGTACTTTCCCGCCGCCGGCGCGGTGCTCGTGGCCGACGCCCTGTCGGCACTGCGCCGGGAAGGCTCCCGCCCGCGGGTGACGACGCGGGAGGGGAGCACTCCGGCACTGGTGCGCGCGCTGCGCAGCGGCACCCTCGACCTGGCGCTCCTGACCTCCCGGCCCCCGCACCGCTCGCCCGACACGGACGACCCTCCCCTGCACGTCGAACCCCTGCTGGAAACGCGCCTGGCCCTGGCCGTCGCGGCCGGCAGCCGCTTCGCCGAACACGGCACCGCGGACGTCGAGGACATCGCCGGGCAGCCCTGGATCGCCGGTCCCGGCGGCACGGACGAGCCGCTGCTCGGCGTCTGGCCGGGGCTGCCCGGACGGCCCCGCGTCGCGCACACCGCGCGCGACTGGCTGACCAAGCTCCACCTGGTCGCGGCCGGGGCGGGCGTCACCACGGCCTCACCGGCGCTGCTGCCGGTGATTCCGCGCGGCGTCCGCTTCGTCGACGTCACGGGCGTCGCGGAGGAGGTACGGCGCATCGACCTGGTGTCGCTGCCCGGCCGGCTCACGGCTCCCGCCGGGGCACTGGTCAACGCCCTGCGACGGCGCGCCGCCGACCTGGCCGACTGACACCCGGGCCGACCGGGCCGCAGGCCGGCCGGCAGGGCCGTGACGGGTTCGCCGACCGTTGAGGCCGGGCCGCTCGACGCTCCGGGGTCAGGCGCCGTCGTGGCGCCAGACCATGCTCAGTCCGGCCTCCGCGGCGGTCTGCGGCTCGTCCGCTTCGATGCGCAGCAACCGGTACCCGATCCGGGGCGGTATCGCGGCGCTCCGGGCGTTGGCCCGGTCGCAGTGGATCTCCATGGCCTTGACGCCGGGGAGCCCCAGGCCCTCCTCGGTCAGCGCGGCCGCGGCCCGGGTGGCGAGTCCGCGGCCGGTGGCCGGGGAACAGATCCAGTAGCCGATCTCCAGGACGCCCGCCTCGCCGTTCGGGAACATCGCGCCCCCGCCGAGCACCCGGTCGAGACGGTCCGGCGGGGTCAGCACGTAGACGAAGGACCGCCCGGCGTCCCAGTCCGCGTCCTGCTCGGCACGGAACCTCTCGGTCTCCTCGCGGGTGGGCGGATGCTGGGCCCAGCGAAGCCACTCACCCAGGTGCCCGACATCGGCGGCGACCGCGTCGATGAACGCGTCGTCGGAGACCAGGGAGCGCCGTCGCAGTACTGAGCCGTCCGGCAGTTCGATGTTCTCTCGGGGAAGCCCGGAACGCGATCCTTCTGTCATGCCTGCATCCTGGCCCACCCGGCCGGCCACTTGAAGGGGGCCCCGGTGGAGCCCCGGGACCTGCCGGAAGTCCTCGAGGGCCGCGGTGAACTCCTTGGCGGCCACCAGAAAGGTGGCTCTGCTCGACAGGGCCGTGGCCAGGGCCATGCTCCCGGCTGCGGCGTCCTGTCGGCGCAGGCGCCGGGCCAGGGCCACACCCTCGTCGAACAGTTCGCGCACGCGTGCCGTGTGGCACTCCCAGGAGAGGGCCCAGCGCACGGTGAGCATCCGGTGCAGCCGGATCTGTTCCGCCAAGCGGTCCGGACCGTCCGGGCCGTCCGTCGCGCGGAGCTCGAGCCGGTGCCGACCGGCGGGCGGGGTCGTCCGGCCGCGGGGCGCTCACTGCCGGCGACGGACATGAAGAACAGGACGGCCCAGAACGCCGCCTGGTATCCGCTCCACCTCCTCGCCTCCTCCTCCCCGTGGACGGCCAGTTCCTCGAACAGGGCGAGCGCCTCCTGACGGACCGCCGTCGCCTCGGCGTGCCGGAGCGCGTCGTCGAGCATCTGGGCATACCGGATCAGCAGGTGGAGCCGACAGGCCCGCATCCCGTCCTTCGCGGCCTCCGCCGCCTGCACGGCGAGCAGTTCGGCCATGGCGGTCAGCGCCTCGTCGGACCGGCCCGCGGCGTCGAGGGCGGCGATCCACGCCAAGAAGGTCCAGGCGAGTACGCCTTCCCGCGGACCGTGTGGGCGTCCGCGGGTCACGGACTCCGACAGCACGTCCACGGCCTCCGCGTAACGGCCCTCCTCCAGAAGTCCGGTGGCCCACGGAAACAGGCCCCACACCTCCCCGTCGCCGGACGACTCGGCCCGTGTCCGCCCGACGGAGAGCATCTCGGCCCGCACGGCGAGGCCTTCGTCACGGCGGCCGATGGTGTACAGCGCGAGCTGGCAGCCGTCGAGGGCGTCGTACAGGACGTCGGCGTACTTGGGGTCGGCCGGATCGAGGGCACGGGCGGCGGCCACCGCCTCCTCACGCAGCGCCAGTCGGTCCTCGGGGCGGTCCGAGTACACGCGGTCGCAGCTGAGGTTCTGCAGCGCCCGGGCCAGCCGCGGCAGATACGCCGCGGGGCTGACGCGCGCGAGCACCCGGCAGGCGTCGACCTCCTCGCGTGGCGTGCGACGGCCGGAGGCTAGAAGTATGTTCCGGGCGCGCACGACGGCGTCCTGATCGACCTCTGTGGGCTTGGGCATGACGACGATTGTCGGCCTCGCCCAAGCGGCGGGGAAGGCCGGCGAGCTGTGCCGTCCGTCCTACGGAACGCGCCTCCGAGCTGTCACGATGGACATGGCTTCGCCTCCTGGCGGGCGGCCCTCAGGAGGACTGTCCGGGCGACCGGCCGGCCCGTCGGGTGAAGCGGCGCAGACCGCGCCGGGCGGGCTTGAGGGGCTTGTCCTCGGGCGCGACGGCGGTGGGGGCCGGGCCGCTGCCCGCGGGCAGGGCCGCCGCCGCGGGCCCGGACTGCGGCGGTACGGAACGGCCCCCTTGTGCCAGCCGGGTCCGCACGGCCTGGGCCATGGCGTGGTGGGACGCTTCCTGGAGCAGGCCGGCCTCGGACAGCCGCTCCCACATGTGCAGCAGTTCCTGCCCCCGGGTGGCCACCTGGCTCTCGTCCCAGAGCCGTTGCCATGCCGCGGTGGCCCGGGCCACGTCGGGGGCGGCCCGGTTGAGGTCGGTGCGGCAGCGGATGCGGGCGACGGTCAGCGCGAGGACGGTGGAGAGCATGTGGTCGCCGCGCAGGTAGGCGAGGTAGGCCTCGATCGCCCGTGCTTCCAGGGAGAGTTCGTCCTCGGCGCCGCGGCGCAGGGTCAGGTGTTCCCGCAGTGCGCTGGCGAGGACGAACGCGGCGTGCAACTCCTCGCGCTGCGCGTGCTGGATGATGCGCTCGACGCGGGCGAGCGGGGGGAACGCCTCCTCCTCGGCGGCGGTGCGCTCCCGCCCGGGCGGCAGGTCGTCCTCCTCTGCGATGGTCCGGCTGGAGCCGTCGGGGTGGACCCGCAGGCGCGCCACCTGTTGCACGGTGCGGTCGATGACGGTGGCCGCGACCGGGGCGCCCAGGGTGCGGGCGAACATGGCGACGGCGTCGAGGATCGCCTCGTTGGGCGGTCGCATGCCGCCCATCTCCAGCAGGTGGCCGTTGACCACCGTCGACCCGTCCTCGGCCACGTAGGCGTCGAGGCGGATCAGCGGCGGGGCGGCCAGCGCGGGCAGGTTCCCCTCGTCACGGGGGGTCAGCGAGTGGGTCATCCGGTCAGGCTCCGGGTCGTACGACGCCGAGGACGGGCATGGAGGCGGCCGGCGCGGTGGTGATGTTGCGGCCGGGCCGCGGTGCGTGGACGATCTGTCCGCCTCCGATGTACATGCCCACGTGGGTGGCGTCGTTGTAGTAGATGATCAGGTCTCCGGGACGGGCCGAGGACAGGCTGACGCGGGTCAGGCCGCCCCACTGTGCCTGCGAGGTCCGGGGGATGGGGCGGCCGGCCGCCGCCCAGGCCGCGGAGGTGAGTCCGGAGCAGTCGTACGAGGACGGGCCCACCGCGCCCCACACGTACGGTTTGCCGATCTGCGCCATCGCGAAGCCCACGGCCTTCCCGGCCGCTCCGCTCACCTGCGTCCCGCCGCCCGGAGCGCGCCCCTTGCCCTTGCCCTTGCCGGCCGAGCCGCCGGAGGAGCCATCGGAGGAGCCGCCGGACTCCGTCCACCTGGCCTCGGCCTCCCGGGAGCGCTGCCTCTCCAACGCGGCCAGCCTGCGGGTCTGTTCCTCCTCGAGCCCGGCCTCGATCCGCTCGGCGGAGGCGATCTTCTTCTCGATCTTCTGCTTCGCCGCGGCCTTGTCCGCACGGCTGCTCTTCAGCTCCCGCAGCTCCTTCGAGGCGGCCTCGGTCTGCTCGCTCAGGGCCTCGCGCGCGGTCTTCTGGGTCTCGGAGACGTTGACCAGGCCGCGCATGGCCTGGCGGGCCTGGGACGCCTCGTCGAGGGCCTGTTCCGGGTGGTCCCCGAGCAGCAGCTGGATGCCGGTGGCGGCGAGGTCGCCCCCGCGGTACTGGGTCCGGGCGGCCGCGCCGGCGAGGTCGCGCAGGTCCTTCACCCGCTTCTCGGCGCGGGTGAGGTCCTTGCGGAGGGTCGTCAGCCGCTTCTCCTGCTTGGCCGCCTTCTCGTTCGCGGCGTTGTAGGCCTCGGTGGCCACCTCCGCCTCGCGGTAGAGGCCGTCCAGTTCGTCGCGGATGTCCTCGATCGACTTGTCGGTGTGCGGGTCGGGTTCGCCCGGGGCCGCGTAACCGGGGCCGGGCAACAGGATGATCGCGCAGACGAGGGCTGCGGTGACTCCCCGGCTCCGTATCCGTCTGCCGCCGGTCGACACGTTCATGAACTCCACTCTCAGAGGTCGCGTGCGGGCGGACCGGACGGACGGCTGCCGCCGCGGTCGCCACCGCGGGTCGCGCGGTGGGCCGTTCGGGCCTTGAACACACTACCTTCCCCCGAACGGCCCACCCCGGTCTCCCCACGTGTGTCGGCTTGCTCACACGCGACTGTTCACCGTGCGGTACTCAGTTGCGCCAGGTGTCGTTGAGAGTGGTCTTCGCGGTGTTCACCGTCGCGGTGCGGTTGGCACCGCTCTCCCAGGTCACGTTGCCCGCATCGTCCTTGCGGAGGTACTTGTACTCGAAGGTCGTGCCCTCGGGGAGTTCGACGTCCCGCTTCCACACCGGGTAGGCGGCCGGGTCGAGTTGAAGGGCGCCGCCCGGGTTCCAGTTGCCCAGTTCCGGCCGGTTTCCGGTCACGTAGATGTTCTGGCCCCAGCCGGTGGTAGCGTCGACCGCGAAGGACACGCCGGAGGAGACCGGGTCGGGGTCGCCGCCGCCGTCACAGGTGCGGGCTCCGACGTGCAGGGCCACGGCCGTGTCGGCGCCCAGGGTGGCGGTGAACCGGCCTGCCCCGTCGACCGTGACGCCCTTGCCCGTCTGGACGTCGCAGTAGTCCCCCGCGGGCAGCGACGTCTGGAACGTACGGGTCAGCGAGGTGCCCTCGTGGTTGATGGCGACGTACGCCTTGGAGCCGCGGCCGAAGGCGATCTGGTCACCGCCGTTGTCCCACCAGTCGGTCACCCCCTGGCCGCGTGCGGTGTTGCGGAGGCCGACCATGGAGGAGATCTCGCGCCAGGCGTGCTGGCACTTCCATCCGTCGCTGTAGCAGGCGTTCACCTGACCGCCGTTCGGCGGGCCCGCGTCGTGGTCGGTGAACTCGTAGCCGGAGTGGACGTCGGGGCTTCCGTACGGCCAGGCCAGCATGAAGACGTGTGCCAGGGTGTAGGCGGCGCCGTCCTTGTAGGTGAGGGTCTCGCCGTTGCGCTCGGTGTCGTGGTTGGTGACGAAGACGGCGGCCTTGTCGGAGGGCATATGGCCCCATGCCTCGCCGAAGTTCTTCAGGTACGCGAGGTTCTCGCCGTTGAAGACGCGCTTGAGGTCGCGTGCGTAACGGAACTCCTGCACGTCGCCGCTGCCGACGTACTCGGTCGGGGACACGGCCTCGCCCGCGCCGTAGATCGCCTCGTGCTTCCAGTAGACGTTCGGGTTGCTGAGCCGGGACTTGATGGCGGCCAGGTCGGCGGCGGCCATGTGCTTGGCCGCGTCGATGCGGAAGCCGTCGACGCCGAGGGAGAGCAGGTCGTTGAGGTAGCCGGCGATCTTCCCCCGTACGTAGTCCTCGCCGGTGTCCAGGTCCGCGAGGCCGACCAGTTCGCACTCCTGGACGTTGAAGCGGTCGCCGTAGTTGTTGATCTGCGAGGTGCAGTTGTCGAGATCGTTGGACGAGTAGAGGCCGGGATAGTCGTACTTGGTGTACGAGGAGCCGCCGGTTCCCGTGCCGTTGCCGGCCGACATGTGGTTGACGACCGCGTCGGCGACGACCTTCACCCCGGCGGCGTGGCAGGTGTCGACCATGCTCTTGAACTGGGCGCGGTCACCGAGGCGGCCCGCGATCCGGTAGCTCACCGGCTGGTACGAGGTCCACCACTGTCCGCCCTGGATGTGCTCCTGGGGCGGTGAGACCTGGACGTAGCCGTAGCCGGCCGGGCCGAGGGTGTCGGTGCAGGCCTGGGCGACGGAGGTGAACTTCCACTCGAACATCACCGCGGTGACGTCCTTGTCTCCGGGTGGGGACGCCTGGGCCGGTGCCATGGTGGCGAGGAGGCTGCCGGCCACGCCGGCGGTGAGGGCGAGCGCGGTGGCGGTGATTCTTCGCGCTGGGCTGGTCTTCCCGTGCATGGAGTCTCCCGTGTGAGGGTGCGGGTGTCCCGGTGCGGTGCCGACGAGTTCTGGGGAGCCGGCAGGCACTTGCAGTGTGTTGCAGCAAGAATTCTGCAAGCGATTGCGGTCGTGACCGTAAGGGCGGCCTCCAACCACGGTCAACCCCTCCCGCACACCGGAAAGTTGAAGCGCGACCTCTTTACGGCCCTGCCGCGTACGGGTACCTTCCGGCTGCCGTAAGAGATTTCTGCAACTTTCCGTTCACCCTTTCAAGCCCCTCGCGTTCGATCGCCCGCCCGCTGCTTCGCCCGCCCTCCGGAGACAACGCATGAGACGCACCAGACACATAGGACGTACGAGACACACAAGACGCACAAGACGCACGAAGCACATCAAGCGCATCCGTATGCGGTGGCTCGGGCGGCCGTTGGCCGCGGCCGTCGCCGTCGGCGCCGTGCTGTCAGCGGTGCCCGCCCCACCTGCCGCCTCCCCCGCCACGGACCACGCCGCGGCAACGGCCGAGGCCGGGAACACGGCGACCGTCTTCTACTACACGAAGACGAAGAACTGGGACCGGTACAACCTGCACTACGCACCCGACGGCGGCTCCTGGACCGAGGTCCCCGGCGTGGCGATGGAGGCCGCGTGCACGGACTGGGTGAAGAGGACGGTCCCCCTGGGCAGCGCCGAGGGGCTGCGGGCCACCTTCAACAACGGCTCGGGCACCTGGGACAACAACGGGGGTGAGAACTACGCCCTCGGCACCGGAGCCATCACGGTCAAGGACGGCGTGGTCGCGCACTCCGACCCCTGCGCCGGGGGGCAGGATCCGGACCCGACGCCGGGGGACGGCAACCGGGCCACCGTCTACTACTCCACCCGCACCCTCGGCTGGACCACCGCCAACATCCACTACCGGCCCGCGGGCGGCTCCTGGACCGCCGTCCCCGGCGTCGGCATGCGGGCCGCCTGCGCGGGCTGGTGGAAGATGGACGTCGACCTGGGCACGGCCACCTCGTTGACGGCCGCCTTCAACAACGGCAACGGAGTGTGGGACAACAACAAGGGCGCCGACTACACACTGCCGGCCGGCGTCACGACCGTCGCCGACAACGCGGTCACCGCCGACGCCGACGACCCGTGCGCCGAGGAGGTGCCCGACACGGCGGCGCCGACCGTCCCCGCCGGGGTGACCGCCCGGGCCGACGGCGTGTCCGTCGTGCTGACCTGGGAGCCGTCCACCGACGACACGGGAGTCGCCAAGTACCAGGTGACCCGCAGCGGCGGCACGGCCGGGGAAGTCGTGAGCGACGTCGGCTCCACCGTCTTCTCCGACACCGGCCTGGAGGAGAGGACCACCTACACCTACACGGTCAGGGCGACCGACGCCGCGGGCAACGTCTCCGCGGCCTCGGCCGCCGCGATCGCCACCACCGGCACGAAACCGCCGACGCCCGCGGCGGGCAGGCCCCTGGCCACCGATCCCCGCAAGGACCCGATCTACTTCGTCCTCACCGCCCGATTCAACGACGGCGACGCCACCAACAACCGCGGCGGCAGCCAGCACGAGAGGTCCGGCAACGCCGCGAACGACGACCCCATGTTCCGGGGCGACTTCAAGGGCCTGGTCGACAAGCTCGACTACATCAAGGGCCTCGGCTTCTCCGCCGTGTGGATCACCCCCGTGGTCCTCAACCGCTCGGACTACGACTACCACGGCTACCACGGCTACGACTTCTACCGGGTCGACCCGCGCCTGGAATCCTCCGGAGCCTCCTACCAGGACCTCATCGACGCCGCCCACGCCAAGGGCATGAAGATCTACCAGGACGTCGTCTACAACCACTCCTCCCGCTGGGGCGCCAAAGGCCTGTTCACCCCGACCGTCTACGGGGTGCGCGACTCCCAGTGGAGCTGGTACTACGACGAGCAGCAGCCCGGCTTCGAGTACGACGGCCTGACCGTCGAACCCAAGAGCGGCAAGTCGTACTACCTTCGTCAACGACAAGTGGAACCGCGGCTCGGTCAACCACTCGGCGCAGTTCTACACGTGGAAGGAGCGCAAGGAGTACAACGCCGACGACGCGAAGGCGGCCCTGGAGATGTACGAGTACGAGCAGCAGCAGGGCACGGGCAACCAGCCCACGTCGGCCAACGCCTTCCTGGAGGGCAACAGCTACCACGCCCCGGACCACAGCCGCTTCTCCGGCATGAACGTCATCGACATGCGCATGCACATGAACTTCGGTGACGCGAGCAACGCCTTCCACAACGGCAAGGACTCCGACGACAGCTACAACGACGCCACGTACAACGTCGTCTACGTCGACAGCCACGACTACGGCCCGAACAAGAGCAGCGAGCGCTATTCCGGCGGCACCGACGCCTGGGCCGACAACATGTCGCTGATGTGGACCTTCCGCGGCATCCCCACCCTCTACTACGGCTCGGAGATCGAGTTCCAGAAGGGCAGGAAGATCGACTGCGGCCCCACCTGCCCCCTCGCCACGACCGGCCGCGCCTACTACGGCGACCACCTCGCCGGTGACGTGACGGCCTCCGACTTCTCCCGGGTCGACTCGGCCACCGGCACCGTCGCCACGACACTGGCACAGCCCCTGGTCAAGCACGTACAGCGGCTCAACCAGATCCGCCGGGCCGTCCCCGCCCTCCAGACGGGCCAGTACTCCACGGACGGCATCACCGGGGACATGGCCTTCAAACGGCGCTACACCGACGGCGGCACGGACAGCTTCGCCCTCGTCACCGTCTCGGGCGGCGCCACCTACGCCGGCATCCCCAACGGCACCTACCGGGACGCGGTCACCGGCGACACCCGCACCGTCACCGACGGCCGCCTCACCGTCGCCGCCCCCGGCAAGGGCAACCTGCGGGCGTACGTCCTGAACGGTCCCGGCAAGATCGGAGCGGACGGTCCGTACCTGAAGTAGACCGCCGGAACTCATACCGCCCTTCCCTCGTCCTGACTGGTGGACCTGCCGGTGAGGACGAGGGAACGGGTGCGATGACGGACTGGGCGGCCTGGACGCGCGGGCGTGGACGGGTGCTCGCCGGGGTGGCGGTGTGCACCGCTCTCCTGCTCTCGTTCCACCGTTCGGTGCCCAACCGTGTGGGCGGCCTGGGCAGTCTGCTGGAGTCCTTTCTGCCGTGGCTCGGTGTGGTCGTCGTGGTGCTGCTCGTGCTGGCGCTGGTGCGCCGCTCGGCGCTCGCGCTGGTGGCGGTGCTGCTGCCGGTGGCCGCCTGGACGTACCTGTTCGGCGGGCTGCTCCTGCCCGCGCCGGAGCCCGGCGCCGACGACCTGGTGGTGGTGCAGCACAACGTCAGCGACGAGAACACCGACCCGGAGGGCACGGCGCGTGCCCTGGTCCGTGCCGGGCCGGACCTCGTCGCGCTGGAGGAGCTGGTGCCGCCGGCGCTGGAGGTCTACGCGAAGACCCTCGCCCCCGACTATCCGTACCGCACGGTCCGGGGCACCGTCGGGCTCTGGTCGAAGTACCCGCTCTCCGGTTCACGTCCCCTGGACATCAAGCCGCGGGGCATCGAGGAGGTGTGGGAGCGCGGGCTGCGGACCGTGGCGCACACGCCGCGGGGCGAAGTCGCCGTCTACGTCGCGCACCTGCCGTCGGTCCGGGTGGGGGCGGGCGGTCTCGCGTCGTCCCGGCGGGACGAGAGCGCCGGTCTGCTGGGCGACGCCCTCGACGCGGAGGGGCTGCGGCGGGTGGTCCTGCTGGGCGATCTCAACGGCACGGTCGACGACCGGGCGCTGCGTCCCCTGACCGACTCGCTGAACGTGGCCGGGCGGGGCCTCGCCTTCAGCTTTCCCGCCGGTCTGCCGCTGGCCCGGATCGACCAGGTGATGGCCCGCGCCGGGACCGTCGGCGCCCTGCGCACCCTGCCCGCCACCGGCAGCGATCACCTTCCCGTCGTCGCCCGGGTCTCCTGGCACTGAAGCAAGCCGCTTGCGGTGTTTGCGTTAGCCTTTCGTTTGTGACGCGACGACTTGCTCAGGTGGCGAAGAAGGTTGGGGTCAGCGAGGCCACGGTCAGCCGGGTGCTCAACGGCAAACCGGGGGTCTCCGAGACGACCCGGCAGTCCGTACTGAGCGCGCTGGACGTCCTGGGCTACGAGCGGCCCACCCAGCTGCGCGGCGAGCGCGCCCGTCTGGTCGGCCTGGTCCTGCCCGAGCTGCAGAACCCGATCTTCCCCGCGTTCGCCGAGGTCATCGGCGGCGCACTCGCCCAGCAGGGCCTGACACCGGTGCTGTGCACCCAGACCAAGGGCGGCGTCTCCGAGGCCGACTACGTCGAGCTGCTGCTCCAACAACAGGTCTCCGGAGTGGTGTTCGCGGGCGGTCTGTTCGCGCAGGCGGACGCCCCGCACGACCACTACCGGCTGCTCGCCGAGCGCAACATCCCCGTGGTGCTCATCAACGCGTCGATCGAGAACCTCGACTTCCCGTGCATCGCCTGCGACGACGCCGTCGCCGTCGAGCAGTCCTGGCGGCACCTGGCGTCGCTGGGTCACCAGCGCATCGGCCTGGTGCTGGGCCCGTCCGACCACATCCCCTCGCGCCGGAAGCTGGCCGCCGCCCGCGAGGCGGCCCGGGCCGCCGGTACGGAACTGCCCGAGGAGTTCGTCGAGCGGGCCATGTTCTCCCTGGAGGGCGGCCAGGCCGCCGCCACCCGCCTCCTGGACCGCGGCGTCACCGGCATCATCTGCGCCAGCGACCCCCTCGCCCTCGGCGCCGTCCGCGCCGCCCGCCGCCGCGGACACCACGTACCCCACGACGTCTCCGTCGTCGGCTACGACGACAGCGCCTTCATGACCTGCACCGAACCGCCCCTCACCACCGTCCGCCAACCCATCGAAGCCATGGGACGCGCCGCCGTCGACCTCCTCTGCGCACAGATCCAGGGCACCGAAGTCCCGCACGGTGAGCTGCTCTTCGAACCGGAACTCGTGGTCCGGGGCTCCACGGCCCAGCCGGCCGCCCGCTGACGGCTCCCCGTTCCGCTTCTTGACCGTAAGTTCCTTGCGGGAAATGGCAGTGGCTTGCGGCTACCCGACGTAGCTCGTGAAAGCCGCTGATCCTAGGCATGCCCGGACGCGTCCCCAGCCCTCATCGACACCACCGGGCCCCGCCGCACGGCCACTTCACGCTGTCCATCCTGTAGACGACTCAACATTTCTCTGCAACTCTGCGAGCGCTCAGCGTAAATGTCAGAGAACATCGAGTGTCTACCTGATGTGGGGACAGATGAGAAACCGGAACTGGAGATCGCGGGTCCTGTGCACCGTGGTCGCGACCAGTCTTCTGGCGTTGGGAGGACCGCTGCTGTCGGCCACGGCAGCCGGTGGCCCCAACATCGCCGTGGGAGACGCCACCGCGGCGAGCAGCTCGCACGGTGAGTACGGCGCCGCCAACATCACCGACGGCAACCAGGGCACGTACTGGCAGAGCGGCGGCGGCAGCCTGCCCCAGTGGGTCCAGACCGACCTCGGTGCCACCGAGCGGATCGACGAGGTCGTCCTGAGACTGCCCGCCGGCTGGGAGAGCCGCGATCAGACGCTCTCCGTCCAGGGCAGCGCCGACGGCACGGGCTTCAGCACGCTCAAGACGTCCGCCACCTACGCCTTCGACCCGGGGTCGGGCAACACGGTCACCATCGCCTTCCCCGCCACGCAGACACGGTTCGTACGGGTGAACATCACGGCGAACACCGGGTGGCAGGCGGCCCAGCTCTCCGAGCTGGAGGTGCACGCGGCCGGGGAGTCCTCCGTGAACCTCGCCGCCGGCCGGCGGCTGACGGCGAGCAGTTCCACGGGCGCGTACACCCCCGGCAACGGCAACGACGGCAACCGGGCCAGCTACTGGGAGAGCGCCAACAACGCCCTGCCGCAGTGGCTCCAGGCCGACCTCGGCTCGGCGCGCCGGGTGAACCGCGTCGTACTGCGGCTGCCGGACGGCTGGCCGACCCGCAGCCAGACGCTGAAGATCCAGGCCAGTGACAACGGCTCCGACTTCACCGACCTGACCGCCGCGAAGGCGTACACGTTCGACGCGGCGGGCGGCCAGTCGGCCGCGGTCACCTTCGACGCGGCCACCGCGCGCTACGTCCGGGTCCTGGTCACGGCCAACTCCGGCCAGCCCGCCGCCCAGGTCTCCGAGCTGGAGGTCTACGGCCCGGAGACGGGTGACACACAGGCGCCCACGACCCCGGCGAACCTCGCGTTCACCGAGCCCGCCACCGGGCAGATCAGGCTGACCTGGAACGAGTCCTCGGACGACACCGCCGTCACGGGGTACGACGTCTACGCCAACGGCGATCTGCTGACCTCGGTCGCGGGTGACGTCACCACGTACACGGACACCAGGCCGGCCGGCACGACGGTCACCTACTACGTGCGTGCCAAGGACGCGGCCGGCAACCAGTCGGGCAACAGCAACTCGGTCACCCGCCGCGCCGACACCGGCGACACGCAGGCACCCACCGCGCCCTCGAACCTCGCCCTCACCGAACCGGCCGCCGGGCAGGTCAGACTGACCTGGACCGCCTCGACCGACGACAGGGGCGTCACCGGGTACGACGTCTACGCCGACAACAAGCTCCGCAAGAGCGTCGCCGGTGACGTCACCACCTACACCGACACCCAGCCGGCGTCGGCGAACGTGACCTACTTCGTGCGGGCGAGGGACGCGGCGGGCAACGAGTCGGGCGACAGCAACTCCGTGATCCGCAACGGCACCAAGGACGGCTCGAACCTGGCCGTCGGCAAGCCGATCACCGCCTCGTCCCACATCCACACCTACGTCGCCGAGAACGCCAACGACAACAGCACCTCGACCTACTGGGAGGGGGCGGCGGGCGGCTACCCGAACACGCTGACCCTGAAGCTGGGCGCGAACGCGGACGTCGACAGCGTCGTCCTCAAGCTCAACCCCGACGCCGGCTGGTCCAGGCGCACCCAGAACATCGAGGTGCTCGGCCGTGCCCAGGACGCGTCCGGCCTCACCTCCCTGGTGGCCGCCAAGGACTACGTCTTCGACCCCGCGAGCGGCGGCAACAGCGTGACGGTACCCGTCGGCGCACGGGCCGCGGACGTCCAGCTGAAGTTCACCTCCAACACCGGGGCGACGGCCGGGCAGGTCGCCGAGTTCCAGGTCATCGGCACCCCGGCGCCCAACCCCGACCTCGAGGTGACCGGGCTGACCACGTCGCCCGGCTCCCCCGTCGAGTCGGACGAGATCACGGTGTCCGCCACCGTGCGCAACAGCGGTGCCGCGGGCGCTCCGGCCGGCAAGGTCGCCGTCCGGCTGGGTGACACCAAGGTCGCCACCGCCGACGTCCCCGCCCTGGAGGCGGGTGCGCAGCGCACGGTCAGCGCGTCGCTCGGGGCCCGCGAGGCGGGTTCGTACGAACTGAGCGCGGTCGCCGACGAGGCGAACGAGATCATCGAGCAGAACGAGACCAACAACACCTACACCCGGCCCGATCCGCTGGTCGTCAAGCCGGTGCAGAGCTCCGACCTGGTCGCCGCCACCGTCACCACCTCGCCGTCCAGTCCGGCGGCCGGTGACGACGTGACGTTCAGGGTCGCGCTGAAGAACCAGGGCACCCAGGACTCGGCGGGCGGCGGCCACGCGGTGACGCTCGCTCTTGTCGACTCCAGGGGCAGCACGGTCAAGACCCTCACCGGCACGCACTCCGGTGTCATCGCCGCCGGCTCGACGGCCCCGGCCGTGAGCCTCGGCACCTGGAAGGCGGCCAACGGCTCCTACTCCCTGAAGGTGACGGTCGCCGACGACGCGAACGAACTGCCGGTCAAGCGGGAGAACAACACCTCCACGCAGCCGCTGTTCGTCGGGCGGGGCGCGAACATGCCGTACGACATGTACGAGGCGGAGGACGGCACGGTCGGCGGCGGTGCCACGGTGGTCGGGCCCAACCGGACCATCGGCGACATCGCGGGCGAGGCGTCCGGGCGCAAGGCCGTCCACCTCGACAGGACCGGCGAGTACGTCGAGTTCACCACCAAGGCGGACACCAACACCCTGGTGACCCGCTTCTCCATCCCGGACGCGCCGGGCGGCGGCGGCATCGACGCCACGCTCGACGTGTACGTCGACGGCGTCATGAAGAAGGCGCTGCCGCTGACGTCGAAGTACGCCTGGCTGTACGGCGCCGAGGCGTCACCGGGCAACTCCCCCGGTGCGGGCGCCCCGCGGCACATCTACGACGAGGCGCACATCATGCTGGGCGAGACCGTCCCGGCGGGCAGCACGATCCGGCTGCAGAAGGACGCGGCGAACACCTCCGACTACGCGATCGACTTCGTCAACCTGGAGCAGGTCTCGGCGGTGCCGAACCCCGACCCGGCGGCGTACGCCGTACCGGCCGGGTTCACCCACCAGGACGTGCAGAACGCGCTCGACAGGGTCCGCATGGACACCTCCGGCAAGCTGGTCGGCGTGTACCTGCCGCCCGGCGACTACCAGACGTCGAGCAAGTTCCAGGTGTACGGCAAGGCGGTGCAGGTGGTCGGCGCCGGACCCTGGTTCACGAAGTTCCACGCGCCCACGACGCAGGACAACACCGACATCGGGTTCCGGGCCGAGGCGAGCGCGAAGGGTTCGACGTTCGCGAACTTCGCCTACTTCGGCAACTACACGAGTCGCATCGACGGGCCGGGCAAGGTGTTCGACTTCTCCAACACCTCGGACATCGTGATCGACAACATCTGGAACGAGCACATGGTGTGCCTGTACTGGGGAGCCAACACCGACCGGATGACGATCAGGAACTCCCGGATCCGCAACATGTTCGCCGACGGCATCAACATGACCAACGGCTCGACCGACAACCTGGTGTCCAACAACGACGCCCGGGCGACCGGTGACGACAGCTTCGCGCTCTTCTCGGCGATCGACGCGGGCGGCGCGGACATGAAGAACAACCTGTACGAGAACCTCACGACGACGCTGACCTGGCGTGCGGCGGGTCTGGCCGTCTACGGCGGCTACAACAACACCTTCCGCAACATCCACATCGCGGACACGCTGGTCTACTCGGGCATCACCATCAGCTCACTGGACTTCGGCTACCCGATGAACGGGTTCGGCACCGATCCGACGACCTTCGAGAACGTGTCGATCGTCCGGGCCGGCGGGCACTTCTGGAACGGGCAGACCTTCCCCGGCATCTGGGTGTTCTCGGCGTCCAAGGTGTTCCAGGGGATCAGGGTCAACAACGTCGACATCGTCGATCCGACCTACAGCGGCATCATGTTCCAGACGAACTACGTGGGAGGACAGCCGCAGTTCCCGATCAAGGACACGGTCTTCACCGACGTCTCCGTCACGGGAGCGCACAAGAGCGGTGACGAGTTCGACGCCAAGTCCGGCTTCGGCCTGTGGGCCAACGAGATGCCCGAGGCGGGGCAGGGGCCGGCGGTCGGTGAGGTCACCTTCAACGGGCTGAAGCTCGGCGACAACGCCGTGGACATCCGCAACACCACGTCCACGTTCAAGATCATCCGCAATCCGTAGGACCGGCCCGCAACGGGGATCGGCAACGATTGTTGTCGGACAGGCCACTGACTGGCGCAAGTCTCTTGCGAGACTTGCGCTAGTCTTGCGTTTGTGACGCGACGACTTGCTCAGGTGGCGAAGAAGGTTGGGGTCAGCGAGGCCACGGTCAGCCGGGTGCTCAACGGCAAACCGGGGGTCTCCGAGACGACCCGGCAGTCCGTACTGAGCGCGCTGGACGTCCTGGGCTACGAGCGGCCCACCCAGCTGCGCGGCGAGCGCGCCCGTCTGGTCGGCCTGGTCCTGCCCGAGCTGCAGAACCCGATCTTCCCCGCGTTCGCCGAGGTCATCGGCGGCGCACTCGCCCAGCAGGGCCTGACACCGGTGCTGTGCACCCAGACCAAGGGCGGCGTCTCCGAGGCCGACTACGTCGAGCTGCTGCTCCAACAACAGGTCTCCGGGGTCGTCTTCGCCGGCGGCGGTCTGTTCGCGCAGGCGGACGCCCCGCACGACCACTACCGGCTGCTCGCCGAGCGCAACATCCCCGTAGTGCTCGTCAACGCCTCCATCCCCGACCTCGGCTTTCCCTGCATCGCCTGCGACGACGCCGTCGCCGTAGGACAGTCCTGGCGGCACCTGACGTCACTCGGGCACGAGCGGATCGGTCTCGTCCTCGGCCCCTCCGACCACATCCCGTCCCGGCGTAAGCTGACGGCCGCCCGCGAGGCCGCTCAGGCCTCCGACGGCACCCTGCCCGACGCCCACGTGGAGCGGGCCATGTTCTCCCTGGAGGGCGGCCAGGCCGCCGCCACCCGCCTCCTGGACCGCGGCGTCACCGGCATCATCTGCGCCAGCGACCCCCTCGCCCTCGGCGCCGTCCGCGCCGCCCGCCGCCGCGGACACCACGTACCCCACGACGTTTCCGTCGTCGGCTACGACGACAGCGCCTTCATGACCTGCACCGAACCACCCCTCACCACCGTCCGCCAACCCATCGAAGCCATGGGACGCGCCGCCGTCGACCTCCTCTGCGCACAGATCCAGGGCACCGAAGTCCCGCACAGGGAACTGCTCTTCGAACCGGAACTGGTCGTCCGCGGCTCCACCGCCCAGGTTTCCACCCGGTAGCGGGCACCCGGCATCTTCAACGCCCTGTCAAACATTTACGAAATCAGCGCGAGATATTGCGTCCACTTGTTCACGGTGGTTGAGTGAGCGGCGCCCCACAACGCATCGGCGGTGGGGCGCCTTCCACGTTCATGCCCGAAGGGGACCACCCATGAGAAGTGCTCGGTTCCGCCGTACTCGCCGTGCCGGCGCCATCACGCTCGTCTCCGCCCTCACCCTGACCGCTCTCGCCGCCTGCGGCACGAGCAGCAGTGACGACGGCGGCGGTTCCGAAGGCGGCAGCGGGTCCTCCGACCCGGCCGCTCCGCTGGACCCGAAGACCAAGGTGACGATCACCATCGACTGCATGCCGCCGAAGGCGAAGGCGGCCGAGCTGAAGGAGTGGCAGGAGGACGTCAGGGAGTTCAACAAGACCTACCCCAACGTCACCATCGAGGGGCGCTCCACCCCGGGCCAGTGTCTGGAGCCGCCGCGCTTCACCGCGATGCTCAAGGCCAAGTCACAGCCCGACGTCTTCTACACGTACTTCACCGACCTGCCCCAGGTGCTGGACAACGACGGCGCCGAGGACATCACGGCCTACGTCAACGACAGGACCGTCCCGGCGCTGGGGGACATCGACCCGAACGTCCTCGGCTCGCTCAAGCACGAGAACAAGCTCTACGGCCTGCCCACGAGCAACTACACGATGGGTCTGCTGATCAACCGCAAGCTCTTCGAGCAGGCCGGACTCGACCCGGACGCCCCGCCGCGCACCTGGGACGAGGTCCGCAGCGCCGCCAAGAAGATCGCCGGCCTGGGCGACGGCATCGCCGGCTTCGGCGAGTACAGCGCGGGCAACACCGGCGGCTGGCACTTCACCGCCCAGATGTACAGCCGCGGCGCCGACGTCGTGGACGAGAGCGGCAGGAAGGCGACCTTCAACAACGAGGTGGGCAAGGAGGTCGCCGAGAACCTCCACGCCATGCGCTGGGAGGACGAGAGCATGGGCAAGACCCAGCTGCTCAAGTGGGGCGACCTCCAGAAGCAGATCGCCACCGACAAGCTGGGCATGTTCCTCGCCGCACCCGACGACATCACGTACATGGTGCAGCAGCTCGGCGCCGACTACGAGAACTTCGGCATGGGCCCGATCCCGGGCGCGAAGAACACCCTGGCCGGCGGCAACAACTACATGATCAAGAAGGGGATCTCCCCCGACAAGATCAAGGCCGGCGTCGCCTGGCTGAACTTCCAGAACCTCACCGTCGGCGAGGGGCAGTTCAACTGGGCCCGCAAGAAGACCGACAAGCTGCCGGTGGGCCTCCCGCAGCCCAACTTCTGGCTGAACGAGTCGAAGAAGAAGGACGACGCGGCGCGCCTGGAACACGCCACCATGCCGGTCGAGAACTTCAAGTCGTTCATGGACAACCCGGTCCCGGGCCTGGCCGAGCCGCCGAAGGCCCAGGAGGTCTACAAGGTCCTGGACAACGTGATGTCCGGCCTCCTCACCAATGAGGACGCCGACGTCGACAAGCTGCTCTCCACCGCGGAGCAGCAGGTCAACCAGGTTCTGGCCACGCAGTGACCGGCTCCCTCGGGGGGCGGGCCGCACCGCCTCCCGGGGCCCATGAGACCAGCCTCAAGGAGCGACGATGTCGGCCCCCAGCCTGACCCCGAGCAAGGCGGCCAGCGCCCGCCACGCCCAGCCGCCGGTGGACGGCCCGCCCCGGCGCGGCGGGGCGTTCGGCAGGAGCCTCAAGCGCAACCTCACCGCGCACGGCTTCCTGATCGGAGCGGTTCTCTGCTTCGCGTTCTTCTCCTGGTACCCGATGGTCCGGGAGTTCTTCCTCGCCTTCCAGAAGACGGACCAGGGCGAGGTCTCCTGGGTCGGCCTGGAGAACCTGGAGACGGTCTTCAACGACCCGGCCTTCTGGCAGGCGTGGCGCAACACCGCGCTGTTCACCGTGCTGGCCCTGGTACTCGGCTTCGCGGTGCCGTTCGTCGTCGCGATCGTCATCAACGAACTGCGGCACGGCAAGGGGTACCTGCGGCTGCTCGTCTACCTGCCGGTGATGCTGCCCCCGGTCGCCTCGGTGCTGCTGTTCAAGTACCTGTACGACCCCGGCTACGGCATGCTCAACGAGGTGTTCGGGTTCTTCGGACTGCCCGAGCAGCAGTGGCTGCAGGACCCCGACCTCTCCATGCTCTCGGTGGTCATCGCGTCGACGTGGATGAACATGGGCGGCGCGGCCCTCATCTACCTGGCCGCGCTCCAGGGCATCCCGGGCGAGCTGTACGAGGCGGCGGAGCTGGACGGAGCCGGGCTGCTGCGCAAGATCTGGCACGTCACCATCCCGCAGACCCGGCTCATTCTCTCGCTGATGCTGCTGATGCAGATCATCGCCACCATGCAGGTCTTCGTGGAGCCCTTCCTGCTCACCGGTGGTGCCGGCCCCGAGGGTTCGACGACCACGGTCGTCTACCTCATCTACCAGTACGCCTTCAACTTCAACAACTACGGTGCCGCGGCGGCCCTCGGCCTGCTGCTCCTCGTACTGCTGGCCGGGTTCTCGGCGGCGTACGTGAAGCTCAGCCGCGCCGAGGACGAGTAGAGCCGGGGGAAACCACCGATGTCCACACGCACACTCATCTCACCGGCCCAGCTCGCCCGCCCGCGCGGCAAGGCGCTGTACTGGGTGGTCTTCGGCCTCGTCGTCGCCCTGTTCACCGTGGTCTTCCTCGGCCCGATGTACTGGATGGTCTCCAGCGGTTTCAAGGACACCCAGGAGGTCGTGCAGACCCCGCCGACCCTGGTTCCCGAGTCCTTCCAGCCCGACAACTACTCGCAGGCCTGGAACGTCATGGACCTGGCGAGTCTGCTGGGGAACACCCTGTTCTACGCGTTCGGCGCGCTCGCCTTCCAGCTGGTGTTCGACGTGGCGGCGGCCTACTCGCTGTCCAAGCTCCGGCCGGTCTTCGGCAAGGCCATCCTCGGTCTGATGCTGGCGACTCTGATGATTCCGGCGACCGTGCTGGTGGTGCCGCAGTACCTGACGGTGCTCGACGTGCCGATCTTCGAGCGCAACCTGCTGAACACGCCGTGGGCGATCTGGCTGCCGTCGGTGACCAACGCCTTCAACATCTTCCTGCTGAAGCGGTTCTTCGACTCGATCCCGCGGGAGCTGCTCGACGCCGCTTCGATGGACGGTGCCTCACCGATGCGCACGCTCCGGTCGATCGTGCTGCCGATCTCGCGGCCGATCCTGGGTGTGGTGTCCATCTTCGCGATCGTGGGCGTCTGGAAGGACTTCCTCTGGCCCATGCTGACCCTGCCCGACCCGTCCAAGCAGACCCTGAACGTCGGGATCTACTCCCTGTCCAACGGGGTCCCCATGAACGTGCTGATCGCGGCGCTCACCATGGCCTCGCTGCCGACGCTCGTCATCTTCCTGATCTTCCAGCGCAACATCATGAGCGGACTCACCGCCGGCGGGCTCAAGGGCTGAGGGCTCCAGGGCCGGGGCGCCTGCCGCCTGCCCTTCCTCCCCTCCCTCCCGGCTCGTCCCGTCAACCTTCGCCGCCGGCCTGTCCGACGCCCCGCTCTGTCCGGGCCGGCGGCGAAGATCCACCCTGCCCGAAAGGACCGTCACGTGGCAGCCCCCAACTCGCACCGCACCGAAGACTGGTGGCGCGACGCCGTCATCTACCAGGTGTACCCCCGCAGTTTCGCCGACGGCGACGGCGACGGCACCGGTGACCTCGCGGGCGTGAGGGCGAGACTGCCCTACCTCGCCGAACTCGGCGTGGACGCCGTCTGGTTCACCCCCTGGTACGTCTCCCCGCTGGTGGACGGCGGCTACGACGTCGCCGACTACCGCACCATCGACCCCGCCTTCGGCACCCTGGGCGAGGCCGAGAAGCTGATCGCCGAGGCGCGGGAGCTGGGCATCCGCACCATCGTCGACATCGTGCCCAACCACGTCTCCGACCGGCACGCCTGGTTCCGGGCCGCGCTGGAGGCCGGGCCGGGCAGCGCGGAGCGGGAGCGGTTCCACTTCCGCCCCGGCCGCGGTGCCGACGGCGAGCTGCCGCCCAACGACTGGCCCTCCCAGTTCTCCGGCCGCACCTGGACCCGGGTCCCGGACGGCGAGTGGTACCTGCACCTGTTCACCCCGGAGCAGCCCGACCTCAACTGGGCCCACCCCGAGGTGCGCCGGGAGCACGAGGACGTGCTGCGCTTCTGGTTCGAGCGCGGGGTGGCGGGCGTACGCATCGACTCCGCCGCGCTGCTCGCGAAGGACCCGGCGCTCGCGGACTTCGTGGAGGGCGTCGACCCGCACCCGTACATCGACCAGGACGAGCTGCACGACATCTACCGCTCCTGGCGCAAGGTGGCGGACGAGTACGGGGGTGTCTTCGTCGGTGAGGTGTGGCTGCCCGACGCCGAGCGCTTCGCGCGCTATCTGCGGCCCGACGAACTGCACACGGCCTTCAACTTCAACTTCCTGTCCTGCCCGTGGGAGGCGGACCGGCTGCGCCGCACCATCGACGACACCCTGGCCGAGCACGCCCCGGTCGGCGCCCCGGCCACCTGGGTGCTCTGCAACCACGACGTGACCCGCACGGTGACCCGGTACGGCCGTGCGGACACCGGCTTCGACTTCGCGAAGAAGGCCTTCGGCACCCCGACCGACCTGGTCCTGGGCACCCGGCGGGCGCGGGCCGCCGCGCTGCTGACGCTGGCACTGCCCGGCTCCGTCTACCTCTACCAGGGAGAGGAACTCGGCCTGCCCGAGGCGGACATCCCGCGCGAGCGGATCCAGGACCCGATGCACTTCCGCTCCGGAGGCGTCGATCCGGGCCGGGACGGCTGCCGCGTGCCGCTTCCGTGGGCCGCGGACGCGCCGTACTGCGGGTTCGGCTCGGAGACCGAGCCCTGGCTGCCGCAGCCGGCGGGCTGGCCTGCGTACGCGGCGGACCGCCAGGGCGCGGACCCGGAGTCGATGCTCTCGCTCTACCGCCGGGCCCTCGGCCTGCGACGGTCCACGGCGGGGTTCGGCGACGGCGGCCTGGACTGGCTGCCCGCGCCGGACGGTGTCCTCGCGTTCCGGCGCGCGGGCGGCCCGGTGTGCGTCGTCAACCTGTCCGCGGCGCCGGTCGAGCTGCCCGCGCACAGCGCCGTCCTGCTCGTCAGCGGGCCGCTGGACGAGGCGGGCCGCCTGCCCGCGGACACGGCGGTGTGGCTGCGCGCCTGAGCCGTCACCGGGCGGACCCCCTGCCGGCGAGGTCGCCGAAGGGGGGTCCGCCGTCGCCGGTCGTCCCGCGGCAGGGCAGAATCAGGACAGGAGGCCGTGGGAGGAGGCGACGCGTGCGGGAACGAGCGTGGCTGGGCGGGCTGCGCCGCCCCCCGAATCCCCTGGTGAGCGGGCACCGGGCAGCACGGGGCGCGCTGCGGTCGATGTCGGAGGCGCTCGGCGCCCGCCGCCGCCTGGCCTGGCTGAACGCCGCGGACCTGAGCATCGGCACCACGCTGGACGTGCGGCGCACGGCGGAGGAGCTGGCCGACTTCACCGTGCCCGAGCTGGCCGACGGTGCCGCCGTGGACCTGCTGGACTCGGTGCTGCGGTTCCAGGAGGGCGACCGGGTGTCGGGGGGCGGGGCACCGCGGCTCAGGGCCATGGCGGTGTCGGAGGTCGAGGGCCTGAACCTGGCGCCCGATCCCGTCGGCGAGCTGTCGGTGCACACCGCCGACCGGCTGGGGCAGCGGTGCCTCACCACCCGCCGGCCGGTGCTGGTGTCCCGGATGACGCGCGCCGACTTCGCCGTGATCGCCCCCTCGCGCGAGTCGTCGGACATCATGCGCCGGGCCGGGGTCCACTCCTATCTGGCAGTGCCGCTGATCGCCCGCGGAGTGCTGCTGGGGCTCGCCGACTTCGTCCGGGCCGGGCATCGGGCGCCGTTCAACCGGACCGACGTGGCACTGGCCATGGAGCTGGCCTCCAAGGCCGCCGTCTGCATCGACAACGCCCGCCTCTACGGGCGCGAGCGCGATCACGTGGTCACCCTGCAGCGGGCGCTGCTCCCCCGGTCCAGCCCGAGCACTCCGGGCCTGGACGTGACCTCGTGCTACGACCCGGCCGCCGATCCGGCCGCGGTGGGCGGCGACTGGTTCGACGTGGTCGCGCTGCCCAGCGGCCGCACCGCGCTCATGGTGGGCGACGTGATGGGGCGGGGGCTGGCCGCCGCGGCGACCATGGGGCGGCTGCGCACGGTGGCCCGGACCCTGATGGCGCTGGACATCGCGCCCGAGCGGTTGCTGGCCCGGCTCGACCTGGCCGCCCGCGACCTGGAGGAGGACCAGGTCGCCACCTGTCTGTGCGCGGTCTACGACCCGTACGGCAGCACCTTCCGCATCGCCAGCGCCGGGCACCCGCCGCCGCTGCTGACCGGGCCGGACGGCGCGGTGTCGTTCCTGGACGTGCCCGCGGGGGCGCCGCTGGGGACGGGGGTGATCCCGTACGACCCGGTCGAGCGGCCGGTGCCCGAGCTGAGCCGGCTGACGCTGTACACGGACGGGCTGATCAGGTCGCGCACGGCCGACCTGGGCACCCAGCTGGAGCGGCTGCGCGAGGCGGTGGGCGGCGGCGTGCCCGAGGACGGCACCGAGTGCCGGGCGGTGGCCGAGCGGGTCGGCGGCGACCGGTCGGACGACGCGATCGTGCTGGCCGCCCTGGCCCGGCCGCTCGGTCCGGAGTGCGACGTGTACGTGCGGGCGCTGCCGCCGGACGGGAAGGCCGCCGGGCAGGCCCGTACGGCGGTGCGCGAGCAGTTGGAGCGGTGGGGCCTTCAGGAGCTGGTCGACACCACGGAGCTGGTGGTCAGCGAGCTGGTCGGCAACGCCCTGCGGTACGGGAACGCCCCCGGGGAGCTGCGGCTGCTGCGGCACGAGCGGCTGTCCGTGGAGGTCTCCGACTCCGGACCCGACCTGCCGCAGATCCAGCACGCGGACGTGAGCGACGAGAGCGGGCGCGGTCTCCAGCTGATCAACATGATGTGCCGGCGCTGGGGGTCGTGCCGCACGCCCGACGGGAAGGTGGTCTGGGCCGAGCAGGACCTGCCGGTGCGGACCGGGGCGCCCGGCCCCTCGTAGCACCCGGCCCGTCCCGGCACCCCCGGCCCGTCCCGGTACCCCCGGCCCGTAGCGGCACCCGGCCCGTCGGGAAGGCCGGGGGCCGTCCCCGCCCGGCCTTCCCCTACGCGGCCTTGTCGAGGGCCGGGCGCTCGAACTGGGTGCGGTGCAGTTGGGCGTAGCGGCCGTCGACCGCGAGGAGTTCCTCGTGGGTGCCGCTCTCCACGATGCGGCCGGCTTCGACGACCAGGATGCGGTCGGCCGCCCGGACCGTGGACAGCCGGTGCGCGATCACCACGGCCGTCCGCCCCTGGAGGGCTTCGGTGAGGGCTTCCTGGACGGCCGCCTCGGAGGTGTTGTCGAGGTGAGCGGTGGCCTCGTCGAGGATGACGACGCGCTGGCGGGCCAGCAGCAGCCGGGCGATGGTCATGCGCTGGCGTTCGCCGCCGGAGAGCCGGTAGCCGCGCTCGCCGACCACGGTGTCGAGCCCGTCCGGCAGGGACCGTACGAGGTCGGCGAGGCGGGCCCGGCGCAGCGCCTCCCACAGCTCGCCCTCGGTGGCGCCCGGTCTGGCGAGGAGCAGGTTGGCCCGGACGGTGTCGTGGAAGAGGTGGCCGTCCTGGGTGACCATGCCGACGGTGTCGCGCAGCGACCGCGCGCTCAGCTCGCGCACGTCGACGCCGCCGACGCGGACGGTGCCGCCGTCGGTGTCGTACAGGCGCGGCAGCAGCTGGGCGATGGTGGACTTGCCGGCGCCGGACGATCCGACCAGCGCGATGGTCTGGCCCGGTTCCGCACGGAAGGAGAGGCCGTGCAGGACCTCTTCGCCGCCGCGGGTGTCCAGGGTGGCAACCTCTTCGAGGGAGGCGAGGGAGACCTTGTCGGCGGACGGGTAGCCGAAGCGGACGTCGTCGAACTCGACGGCCACGGGGCCGTCGGGGACCGGGCGGGCGTCGGGCTTCTCGTCGATGAGCGGGGCCAGGTCCAGGACCTCGAAGACCCGCTCGAAGCTGACGAGGGCGCTCATGACCTCCACCCGGGCTCCGGCGAGCGCGGTGAGCGGGGCGTACAGGCGGGTCAGCAGCAGGGCCAGCGCCACGACGGCGCCCGCGTCCAGGGTGCCGCGCAGGGCGAACCAGCCGCCGAGGCCGTAGACGAGGGCCAGGGCGAGCGCGGAGACCAGGGTGAGCGCGGTGATGAAGGCGGCCTGGGCGGTGGCGGTGCGCACGCCGATGTCGGCGACGCGGCGGGCCCGGTCGGCGAACTCGGCGGACTCCTCCTCGGGGCGGCCGAACAGCTTGATCAGGGTGGCGCCGGGGGCCGAGAAGCGCTCGGTCATGCGGGTGCCCATGGCGGCGTTGAGGGCGGCGGCCTCGCGCTGCATGCGGGCCATGCGCCGGCCCATGCGCCGGGCGGGGAGCACGAAGACCGGGAGCAGCACCAGGGCGAGCAGGGTGATCTGCCAGGACAGGGTCAGCATCACCGCGAGGGTGAGCAGCAGGGTGACCACGTTGCTGACCACGCCGGAGAGGGTGTTGCTGAAGGCGCGCTGGGCTCCGATGACGTCGTTGTTGAGACGGGAGACGAGCGCTCCCGTACGAGTACGCGTGAAGAACGCGACCGGCATGCGCTGCACATGATCGAACACGGCCGTCCGCAGATCGAGGATGAGTCCCTCCCCGAGCGTCGCCGAGAGCCTGCGGGAGAGGATGCCGAGCACCGCCTCCGCGACGGCGATGAGCGCGATGAGCAGGGCGAGGCGCACGACCGTGCCCTCGTCCCCGTCCGACACGATCGCGTCGACGACCTTTCCGGCCAGGACGGGGGTGGCGACGGCGAGCAGTGCGGTCGCCACCCCGAGCAGCACGAAGCGGACGATGCGGTGGCGGTGCGGGCGGGCGAACGCGCCGATGCGGCGCATCGTGGCGCGGGCGAAGGGACGGCGCTCGTCCTTGGCGTTCATGACGCTGTACAGCTGCGTCCAGGCCGTGGTCTCCATACTCATGCCGATGACCGTAGAACCTCGACCAACCTTGAGGTCAAGGCGGCACGCTACGTCAAGGCGGCACGGTCCGCGGTCTGTAAGCCCGAATCCGCGCGCCGGTCACCCGTAGTTGGCGCTCCCGGGGGAATGTCTTGTGCTGTGACGACTGCGGTTCGCGCCTCCGAGAAGCCACTTCTGCACCGTGTCCCGGTCCGGAGGGTCCTGTGTGTGCTCCCGCTGCTCCTGGTGGGCGTGGTCGCGGTGCGGCACCGGTCCGTGCTGGCCGACGGCTTCGGCCAGCTCGCCACGGCCCGGTGGCCCTGGCTGCTGGCCGCGGCCGGCGCGACCTGTCTGACCTGGGTCGCCGCCGCCTGCACCCGGCAGGGCGCGGTGGTGGAGCGGCTGCCCGCGCGGCGGCTGCTGGCCACCCAGTTCGCGGCCGGCGCGGCCAACCACCTGCTGCCGACGGGCCTGGGCGCGAGTGCGGTGAACCTGCGGTTCATGACGGTGTGCGGGCTGCCGCTGGCCCGTTCCTCGGCCGCGCTCGCGCTCTACCTGCTGGCGGAGAGCGTCGGCCGCCTCGCCGTACTGGGCGCCCTGCTGATCGCGTTCCCCGGCGCGCTGCGGCTCGGCACCCTGCTGCCCGAGGGGGCCGTCGGGCCGCTGCTGGCGGTCGCGGCCGCGGTCCCGGTCGTGGCGGCGGTGGTACTGGCGCTGCTCCCGCGGCTGCGCGGGGCGCTGCTCGCCTTCCTGCGGACGGCACTGGGCGAGGCCCGGTCGGTGCACGCCCGGCCGGCTCGCGCGCTGGCGCTGTGGGGCGGTGCGCTGGCCTTCCCCGCGTTGCAGGCCTCGGCACTGGTGCTGGTGGGCCGGTCGCTGGGACTGACGCTGCCCGCCGGGCACATGGCCGTGGCGTACCTCGCGGCGACGGTCGCGGTGGCGCTGGTGCCCACGCCGGGCGGCATCGGTTCGGTCGAGGCGGCGCTGGTCGTGGCGCTGGTGGCGGCGGGCGGGCCGGCGGCCGTGGCCACGGCGGTGGTGCTGGCGTTCCGGCTGCTGACGGTGTGGCTGCCACTGCTGCCGGGGGCGCTGACGCTGGCGGCGCTGGTGCGGATGCGGGTGATCTGAGCGGCGGGCCCGGGAGGTCATCCCGGGTGAGGTCGGGCGACGGTGACGTGGACCGGTCCGCCCCGCGGGTCGACCCGGTGCGTCCAGCGGGCCGTGAGCTTCAGCGGGCGGTGCGGGACGGCGGTGATGAGGGGGAACCGCTCGCGGTGCAGGGGGCGGCCGTCCTGGTCGACGTACAGAACGGGGCAGGGCAGCGGGACCGCCGTGCGCAGGAGGTAGGGGAGGCGGTCGTCCGGGGTGACGCGGTTGGGGGCGATGCGGAGCAGCGGCGGGCCGGCGAGGAGGGGGACGCCGCCGGGCCAGTACGGGTCCTCCGTGCCCGTGCCGTCCTGGAGCCACCGGCGTACGGCGGTCGCGGCGTGCGCGCCCTCGCGGGCCGCCGTGGCCGCGCTCTCGACGGCGTGCAGCACGCTGCCGACCGCGAAGACGCCGGGCCGTGAGGTGCGCAGGGCACCGTCCACGGCGGGGCCGCGGGTGCCGGGGTCCAGGGTCAGCGCGCCGCGCCGGGCGAGTTCGTGGTCGGGGACGAAGTCGCCGGTGAACACGACGGTGTCGCAGGCCAGCACGGTGGAGCGGCCGTCGCGGTGACGGACGCGCACGCCCGACAGGCGGCCGCGGCCGAGGAGTTCGGTGACCGCGGTGCCGGTGAGCACGGGGGTGCGGTGCCGCAGCCGGGCCGCCAGGGCCCACCCGGGGGCGGCGGGGGCCCGGGACAGCTCCGTGACCAGCGCGAGGACCTCCGCTCCGGCGGCCCGTACGGTGTCGGCGGCGGCGTGCGAGACGCCCTCGGCGCCGACGATCACCGCGCGGGTGCCGATGTGCTGCCCGTACAGGTGGACCGCCTGCTGGAGTTCGCCGGTGGTGTACACGCCGGCGGGGCGGGTGCCGGGGACGAGGCGGGCGGCGCGGGGGCGTTCGCGGGCGCCGGTGGCCAGGACCACCGCGCGGGCCGCGAGGGTTTCGGCACCCCGGGGCCCCACGGTGGTCAGGGCGCGCGGGCCCGCCCAGTCGAGGGCGGTGACGCCGGTGCGCAGGTCGGCTCCGGCGCGGGCGGCCGCGTCGGCGAGGAGGCGGGCGTGGGCGGGGCCGGTCAGGGCGTGCGGCCGGTCGCCGAAGCCCCGGTGCGCGCAGTGCCTGGGAACTCCCCCGGGCGCCTGCTCGCGCTCCAGGACCACGACGCGTGCGCCGGTCCGCGCGAGCCGGGCGGCGGCCGTGAGTCCGGCGGGCCCGGCTCCCACCACCAGGACGTCGGCCTGTCGGCTCGTCACCTCTGTGCCTCCTCGAACAACGCCCGTACCGCCGCCCCGCAGTAGAAGCCCTGGCAACGGCCCGCGCGGGCCCGGGTGCGGCGGCGCAGTCCGTCCAGGGAGCGGGGCGGGACCGGCCCGGCGAGGGCGTCGCGGATCTCACCGCGGGAGACGCGTTCGCAGTGGCAGACCAGGGTGCCGTACTCCGGGTCGGCGGCGACCAGGTCGGGCAGCTGGTGGGGGCGGGGGAAGGCCTCGCCGAGGTTCGGCATGCGGACCGGTTCGAGCGGGCGCCGGGCGCCGAGGTCGAGGCCGGTGTCCGCGAGGAGGCCGGTGACGTGCGCGGCGATGGCGAGGGAGGCGGTGAGGCCGGTGGAGCGGATGCCGCCGACGGTGACGTAGCCCTGGCGGGGGTGGGCGGCGATCCGGTAGTCGTCGTGCCCGGTGGCGGCGCGCAGGCCCGCGTAGACGGCGGTGACCTCCTCCTCCAGCAGGGCGGGGAGGATACGGCGGCCCTGTTCGCGCAGGCGCCGCAGTCCCTCGGCCGTCGAGCCGGTGTCGCCCTTGTCGTCCAGGTCCTCCGCGGTGGGGCCGAGCAGCACGTTGCCGTAGACGGTGGGGGCGACCAGGACGCCCTTGCCGAGGGCGGTGGGGACGGGCAGCAGGATGTGGCTGACCAGGGCGCGGGCGAACGTGTCGTGGACGACGAGCTGGCCCCGGCGCGGGGTGACGGTGAAGTCGTCGTGGCCGAGGCTCCGGTCGAGGGTGTCGGCGTGCAGTCCGGCCGCGTTGACGAGCCGCCGGGCGTGCAGGGGGCCGCGCGGGGTGTCGAGCCGGTGGACGCCGTCCGCGTGACCGGCGTGCGTGACGGGCGAGTCGAGGTGCAGGTCGACTCCGGCACCGACCGCCTGGGTGGCGTAGGCGAGGGTCGTCGTCCACGGGCAGATGATGCTCTCGCCGGGTACGTGCAGGGCGCCGAGCGCGCCGGGGCCGAGGCGGGGCTCGCGGGCGTAGAGGTCGGCGGCGCCGAGGACGCGGGTGTCGTGGTACTCGTTGCGGCGGGCCTTCTCGGCGAGGCGGGGCAGCGCCGCGAGCTGCTCCTCGTCCCAGGCGACGAGCAGGGCGCCGACGCGTTCGACGGGGATGCCCGACTGGGCGGCGTACGCGGCGAGTTCGCGCGAGCCCTCCCGCACGAGCCGGGCCTCCAGCGAGCCGGGCACGGCGTCGAACCCGGTGTGCAGGATGGCGGTGTTCGCCTTGGAGGTGCCCTGCCCCACGTCGTCCTGCGCCTCGACGAGGGCGACGCGCAGCCCCGGGTGGTGGGCGAGCCGCCGGGCGATCGCGCACCCGACGACCCCGGCCCCGACGATCGCCACGTCGTACGGCTCGACGGGCAGCGCCCCCGACCAGGTGACCGTCACGCGGGGCCCCCGGCGAGCAGCGCGGTGACCGCCCCGCGGAAGCGGGTGCGGCGCTCGGTGGCCTCGTCGGCGGTGATACCCGGCTCGTACACGGTGGTGGGTCCGGCGCCGGGAAGCGCCTCGGCGAGGGCGAGGGAGGGGTTTGCGCCGAGCCGGGCGAGGGTGCCGACGCCGAGCGCGGTGGCATCGGGCAGCGCGGCCACCTCGACGGGACGTTGCAGCAGGTCGGCCTGGGTCTGCATGAGGAGGGCGGAGCGGGTGAGGCCGCCGTCGACGCGCAGCACCGTCAGCGGGGTGCCGAGGTCGGCCGCGGCGGCGTCGGCGAGTTCGGCGACCTGGGCGGCGAGGCCCTCGCACAGGGCGCGCACCAGGTGCCCAGGGGCGGTGTCCAGGCCGAGACCGGTGAGCGAGCCGCGCAGGTCGCCGCGCCACCAGGGGGCGGCGAGCCCGGCCAGCGCCGGGACGAAGGTGACGCCGCCGGTGTCGGGCACCGTGGCGCCCACCGGGTCCAGGTCGGCCGCGCCGGTGATGACGCCGAGGCCGGTGAGCCAGCGTACGGCGGAGGCGGCGGTGTACACCTGGCCGTCCAGGCAGTGGTCGGCGCGGCCGCCGAGCCGCCAGGCGACGCAGGCGGCCAGGCCCGAGGCGCCCCGGCGCGGTGTGCGGCCGGTGTGGGCGAGGAGGAAGGCGCCGGTGCCGTAGGTGCACTTGGCGGTGCCGGGTTCGGTGACGCGCTGGGCGAGCAGCGCGGCCTGCTGGTCGACGGCGAGTCCGGTGAGCGGGAGTTCGGGCCCGAAGGCCCGCGTCGTGCCGACGTGGGCGGCGTTGTCCACGACGGCCGGGAGCCGTTCGCCGGTCAGGCCGTACAGCTCCAGGGCGCGCGGCGACCACTCGGCGCGGTCGAGGTCGAGGAGCTGGGTGCGGGAGGCGGTCGCGGCGTCCGTGACGTGGGCGCCGGTGAGGCGGTGGACCAGCCAGCTGTCGGAGGTGGTGACCTGTCCCTCGCGGGTGAGGTGCCGTCGTATCCAGGCCATTTTCGGGGCGGCGAAGTACGGGTCCAGGGGCAGGCCGGTGAGGTGGCGCAGTTCGTCCGCGTGGTCGCCGAGTTCGGCACAGAGGGGTGCCGCCCTGCGGTCCTGCCAGACCAGTGCGTCGGTGAGCGGGCGGCCGGTGTCCGGGTCCCAGGCGAGCACCGTCTCGCCCTGGTTGGCCAGGCCCAGCGCGGTGACCGGCTCGCCGGCGTCGGCGAGCGCCCGGTGCCCGGCGTCGACCACCGAGCCGTACAGCTCCTCCGGGTCCGCCTCGACCAGGCCGCCGGGCAGGTAGCGGGGCCGGACCTCGGCGAATCCGGTGCCGATCACGCCCCGTTCGGGGCAGACCACCAGCGCCTTGGTGCCGGAGGTGCCCTGGTCGACGGCGAGTACCGCGTCCGGCATCGGCACCTCCCGGCTCCCGCGCCGACGGTCTCGGCGATCACTGCGCGCCAGCCTGCCCGCACGGACACACCGCGTCAAGGGTGACTGACGGTCAGTCAGTTAGCCCTGGTGGCAACGGTTTTGCGCCGCTGTGGCAAAAGCGAACAGAGGCGGAACCTCCGCCTCTATAGTGTGCGCCGACCGCTCGACCACCGCACCACCGCCCCCGGGGAGGGCTGTTTGTCACGCCATGCTGCCGTACGGTCCGTTCCGCTCGTCGCAGCGGGCGTGTGATGGCCAGAGACGGAGCACAGCCCGCCTACGACCCCGCCGGCCACGACACGGCGCTGCGCTCCGCCCTCCAGGAGGTGCGGGCCGGGCGCTGGATGTCGATGCGCATCCTGCTGGAGCAGACCGGCACCTGGTCGCAGTGGACACGGCGCACCCAGGTGCTGGCCGCCTCGGCGGCCGGTACGGACGTGGTGCGGGCCTGGCTCGCGGAGGAGCCGCACAGCGTGGCCGCCGCGGTGATGCACGCCCGGGTGGTCGTGGAGCGTGCGCTGCGAGCGCACCGCGAGGCCCACCCCCGCACGCGCGAACTGTGGCTCCAGGCCTGGCACGCCTGCGACGCGGCGACGCGGGCCGCCCCGCACGACCCGGTGCCGTGGGTGTGTCTGCTGGCGCTGGCCCGGCTGGACGAGGGCCCGCGCTGGGAGGAGCACCGGATGGCGCCGCCGGAGCCGATGCTGCCGCCGGGACCGTGGGGGCTGCTCGCCGAGGCCGGCAAGCGCGACCCGTACAACCGGGAGGCCCACCACCGCATGCTGCAGTTCCTGTATCCGCACGGCGGTTCCGAACGCCTGGCCCGGGCGGCCGGGTTCGCGCACTGGGCGGCCGGTTCGGCGCCGCCCGGATCGGCGCTGCACGTGCTGCCGCTGTACGTGCGGGTGGAGCGCTACCGCCGTTCGGGTGCGCGGGAGGCGGCACTGGATCTGCACTGGGTGGCGGAGGACGCCACCCGTGAGGCCCGGCAGGCGTTCGACTCCTGGTTCACGCTCTCCCCGCTGGACGAGCGGTCCCTGCCGGACCTGAACCACCTGGCCCACGCCCTGTGGGGCGCCCTCCGGTTCCGGGAGGCGAACCAGGTGTTCGACGCGCTCGGCCCCTACTGGACACCGCTGCCCTGGGCCTGCCGGGCCCCGGGCGACGGTTCGGCCGGGCGGGCGGTGGAGGTGTTCCTCCAGGCCCGCACGCGCAGCCGTTCGGCCGCCCGTGGCCGCGGCCACGGCCGACGACGCCCCTGACCCCCCACTCTTGCGTCCCCGGAGGTTTGCCATGCCCCGCCCCTCGAAACCGTCGGCCACCGACGAGGAACAGCGTCTGCGCGAACTCGGCTACCGGCCGGTGCTGGCCCGCCGCATGGGCGGCTTCGGCAACTTCGCGATCAGCTTCTCGGTGATCTCGATCCTCTCCGGCTGCATGACCCTGTACGGCTTCGGCATGGGCACCGGCGGCCCCGCCGTGATGCTGTGGGGGTGGGCGGGCGTCGGCCTGTTCGTGCTGTGCGTCGGGATGGCGCTGGCCGAGGTGACCAGTGCGTATCCGACGTCGGGCGCGCTGTACTACATGGCCGACCGGCTCGGCGGCCGGCGCTGGGGCTGGTACACCGGCTGGCTGAACCTGCTGGGGCTGCTCGGCGCGATCGCCGGCATCGACTACGGGGCGGCGCTGTTCACGGGCGCGTTCCTGAACCTCCAGTGGGGCTTCGAGCCGACGCCGGAGAAGACGATGCTGATCTTCGTCGTGATCCTGCTGCTGCACGCCACCCTCAACCTGTTCGGCGTGCGGCTGGTCAGCGTGCTCAACTCGATCAGCGTGTGGTGGCATCTGGCCGGTGTCGCGCTGATCGTCGGTGCCCTGGTGATCGTCCCCGACCACCACCAGTCGCCGTCCTTCGTGTTCACCGAGTTCGTCAACGACACCGGCTGGGAGAACCCGCTGTACGTGGCCGCGATCGGCCTGCTGCTCGCGCAGTACACCTTCTCCGGCTACGACGCCTCGGCCCATCTCTCCGAGGAGACCTCGAACGCCTCGGTGTCGGCGGCGCGCGGCATCGTGCGGGCCATCTGGGTGTCGTGGCTGGCGGGCTTCGTGCTGCTGGCGGGACTGACCTTCGCCATCCAGGACTACGACGCGACGCGGGACACCGCGACCGGGGTGCCGCCCGCGCAGATCCTCCTGGACGGCCTCGGCACGGACGGCGCGAGCGTGCTGCTCCTCGTGGTGATCGTGGCGCAGTTGTTCTGCGGCAACGCCGAGGTGGCCGCCGCCAGCCGGATGGTGTTCGCGTTCAGCCGGGACGGCGCCCTGCCCGGCTCGTCGCTATGGCGCAAGGTCTCCGCCCGCACCCAGACCCCGGTCGCCGCGGTGTGGCTGTCGGTGGTGGTGGCCTGTCTGCTGGCGCTGCCGTCCCTGTACTCGGCGACGGCGTACGGCGCGGTGACCGCCATCAACGTCATCGGCATCACCCCGGCGTACGCCATCCCGGTGCTGCTGCGGCTGCGGGCCGGCGACCGGTTCACGCCGGGGCCGTGGAACCTGGGCCGGTGGAGCAGGCCGGTCGGGTGGGTCGCGGTGGTGTGGGTGGCGTTGGTCACCGTGCTGTTCTGCCTCCCCCAGTCGTCCCCGGTGACGGCCGACACGATGAACTACGCCGTAGTGGCCCTGGTCGTCGTACTGGTATTGGCCACGGTGTGGTGGTTCGTCGCCCGCCGTTCGTACGGCACGCCGACGACCGCGGCCTACGGCGACGACCGTGAGCAGGCGGAACTCGCCGAGGGCATCGTCTGAAACGCCCCGTTCCGCGCCTCGGCACGGTACGGAACACCGCCCGGGATACGGCAGGATGAGCCCTCGCGCCGGTCGAACTGCCTTGCGGTTCGGCCTGATCGCACATACCCGACATCCCGTAGGCATTCCGTAGTCATTCCGTTGGAGGCGGCCGGTGACCGAGGACCTGACCATGGACCATCTGCTCCCCGCCGGCATCGCGCTGGGGGCGGGTCTGCTGGGGGCGTTCCTGCTGCGGATGCTGCTGCGCTGGCTGGCGGGCCATGCCGGGCGCACCCGCTGGGGCGGCGACGACGTGATCGTGGCCGCGCTGCGCACGGTGGCGCCGTGGGCGGCGGTCGCGGCCGGGGTGGCCGGTGCGGCGGCGGCGCTGCCGCTGACCCGCGCGGTGCAGCACGGCGTCAACCAGGTGCTGACGGTGCTGCTGATCTTCGTGGCGACGGTGACGGCGGCCCGGGTGGTCGCCGGTCTGGTGCGGACGGTGACGACCTCGCGTTCCGGAGTCGCCGGGTCGGCCACGATCTTCGTCAACATCACCCGGATCCTGGTACTGGCCATCGGCTTCCTGGTGATGCTGCAGACGCTGGGCGTCTCCATCGCGCCGATGCTGACCGCCCTGGGCGTGGGCGGTCTGGCGGTGGCGCTGGCCCTCCAGGACACGCTGGCCAACCTCTTCGCGGGCATCCACATCCTCGCCTCCAAGACCGTGCAGCCGGGTGACTACATCCAGCTCAGCAGCGGCGAGGAGGGCTACGTCGAGGACATCAACTGGCGCCAGACCACCGTGCGCGAGCTGTCCAACAACCTGGTGGTGATCCCGAACGGGCAGCTCGCGAAGTCGAACATGACCAACTTCATGCGGCCCGAGCAGCGGCTGACCGTGCTGGTCCAGGTCGGCGTCTCCTACGACAGTGACCTGGACCACGTGGAGCGGGTGACGACCGAGGTGATCGCCGAGGTGATGGCGGAGGTCAGCGGCGCGGTGCCGGACCACGAGCCGGCCATCCGCTTCCACACCTTCGGCGACTCGCGGATCGGTTTCACGGTGATCCTGGGCGTGGGCGAGTTCAGCGACCAGTACCGGATCAAGCACGAGTTCATCAAGCGGCTGCACCGGCGCTACCGCGCGGAGGGCATCCGGATCCCGTCGCCCGCCCGGACGGTCGCGCTCCAGCAGGGGGCCGTGGTCCTCCCGCAGCAGCGGGCGGGCGAGGAGATCGTCCCGCTCCCCTGAGCGTCACGTGGCCGGAATCTCCGTGCGACCCCTGTCGAGCCCGGGTCGATCACGAGATATCTTGATGTCGAGCAATGTTGCAGACGTGGAGCGGAGCACCCGGTGACTGACTCGACCATCATCTATACACACACTGACGAGGCCCCGGCCCTGGCGACGTATTCGTTCCTGCCGGTGGTCCGGGCGTACGCCTCGCAGGCGGGTGTCGCGGTCGAGACCCGCGACATCTCGCTGGCCGGCCGCATCATCGCCCTGTTCCCGGAGTACCTGACCGAGGACCAGCGCATCCCGGACGCCCTCGCGGAGCTCGGCGAGCTGGCCAAGACGCCCGCCGCCAACATCATCAAGCTGCCGAACATCTCGGCGTCCATCCCGCAGCTCAAGGCCGCGATCGCCGAGCTGCAGGGCCAGGGCTACGCGCTGCCGGCCTACCCGGACGACCCGAAGACCGACGAGGAGCGCGACGTCCGCGCCCGCTACGACAAGGTCAAGGGCTCCGCGGTCAACCCGGTGCTGCGCGAGGGCAACTCCGACCGTCGTGCCCCGGCCTCGGTGAAGAACTACGCCAAGACCCACCCGCACCGCATGGGCGCCTGGAGCGGCGAGTCCAAGACCAACGTGGCGACCATGGGCGAGAACGACTTCCGTTCCACCGAGAAGTCCGCGGTGATCGCCGAGGACGGCACCCTGCGGATCGAGCTGGTCGGCGACGACGGCACCACCACCGTGCTGCGCGAGTCGGTGCCGGTGAAGAAGGACGAGGTCGTCGACGCCTCCGTGCTGCGCGTCGCCGCGCTGCGCGAGTTCCTCACCGCGCAGGTCGCCCGCGCCAAGGCCGAGGGCATCCTCTACTCGGTGCACCTGAAGGCCACGATGATGAAGGTCTCCGACCCGATCATCTTCGGCCACGTGGTCCGCGCCTTCTTCCCGAAGACCTTCGCCCAGTACGGCGACGTGCTCGCCAAGGCCGGCCTCACCCCGAACGACGGCCTGGGCGGCATCTACAAGGGCCTGGAGTCGCTGCCCGAGGGCGCCGAGATCAAGGCGTCCTTCGACGCCGAGCTGGCCGAGGGCCCGGAGCTGGCCATGGTCGACTCCGACAAGGGCATCACCAACCTGCACGTGCCCTCGGACGTCATCATCGACGCGTCCATGCCGGCCATGATCCGCACCTCCGGTCACATGTGGGGGGCGGACGGCGGCGAGCACGACGCCCTCGCGGTGATCCCGGACTCCTCGTACGCCGGTGTGTACCAGGCCGTCATCGAGGACTGCCGCGCCAACGGCGCCTACGACCCCTCCACCATGGGTTCGGTCCCGAACGTCGGCCTCATGGCGCAGAAGGCCGAGGAGTACGGCAGCCACGACAAGACCTTCGAGATCCCCACCACGGGCACCGTCCGCCTGGTCGACGCCGCGGGCAACGCGGTGCTGGAGCAGACGGTCTCCGCCGGTGACATCTTCCGCGCCTGCCAGACCAAGGACGCGCCGATCCGCGACTGGGTGAAGCTGGCCGTCACCCGCGCCCGCGCCACCGGCGACCCGGCCGTCTTCTGGCTGGACGAGGGCCGCGCCCACGACGCCAACCTGATCGCCAAGGTGAAGGCGTACCTGCCGGAGCACGACACCGAGGGCCTGGACATCCGGATCCTCAACCCGGTCGAGGCGACCAAGCTGTCGGTGGAGCGCATCCGCCGCGGCGAGAACACCATCTCGGTCACCGGCAACGTGCTGCGCGACTACCTGACCGACCTGTTCCCGATCCTGGAGCTGGGCACCAGCGCCAAGATGCTGTCGGTCGTCCCGCTGATGGCGGGCGGCGGCCTCTTCGAGACCGGTGCCGGCGGCTCGGCCCCCAAGCACGTGCAGCAGCTGGTCAAGGAGGACTACCTGCGCTGGGACTCGCTCGGCGAGTTCTTCGCCCTGGTGCCGTCCCTGGAGCAGTACGCCGAGGCCACCGGCAACGGCAAGGCCAAGGTCCTCGCCGACACCCTCGACCGCGCCACGGCGACCTTCCTCAACGAGGACAAGTCCCCGACCCGCCGCGTCGGCGGCATCGACAACCGCGGCAGCCACTTCTACCTGTCCATGTACTGGGCGCAGGAGCTGGCGAAGCAGACCGACGACGCGGACCTGGCCAAGGCCTTCGCCCCGCTCGCCGAGACGCTCACCGCGAGCGAGCAGAAGATCGTCGAAGAGCTGAACGCCGTACAGGGCAAGCCCGCCGAGATCGGCGGCTACTACCAGCCCGACCCGGCCAAGGCCGCCGAGGTCATGCGCCCGTCGGCCACCTGGAACGAGGCGCTGGCGTCCTTCGCCTGATCCTTTCCGGGCCCGCACGGACCCCGGCACCCCGTCTCCGTCCCCTCGGAGGCGGGGTGCCGCCGCTTCACCACTCCCGCGGCGCGATCAGCTCCTCCGGGTCCGCGTCCGCGAAACCGTAGGCATGGGCGACGAACCAGAAGGCCTCGCCGATCTCCTCCCGGGCCGTGGTCTCGATCTCGCTGCCCGCCTCCTCGAAGGCCGCCTCCAGCTCGTTGAACTCCTCGGTGGCCGCGTGGGTCAGCGCATAGAGCGCCGCCAGGTCGCCCGGCGGGTCCGCCTCCACGCGGGCGCACAGCCGGAGCAGGATGTCGCGGCCCCGGTCCACCACCCGGTCCGGGAAGTACTCGTCCCCGTACAGTCCCGCCAGAAACCGGTGTGCGGCCACCCGCTGGTTGGTGATCGGCATGAAGCCCCCTGTCCTCGCTGCCCGGTACCGTCCCCGTGATCCTGCCGCACCCCACTGACAACGCCCTCGGAGCCGCCCCGTGACCGACGCCCCGCCCGCCTTCGAACTGCTGCCGGGTGCCCCGCACTCCCCCGTGATCCTGCACGTCCCGCACTCCTCCCGCGCGATCCCGGCCGACGTGCGGAGCGGCATCGTCCTGTCCGACGCCGAGCTGGAGCGGGAGCTGGACCACATGACCGACTCGCACACCGCGGAGATCGCCGGGCGGGCCGCCGAGCTGGCCGGCCTCACCCCCTGGCGGTTCGTGAACCGGGCCTCGCGGCTGGTGGTCGACCCGGAGCGGTTCCCGGACGAGCGGGAGGAGATGACGGCCGTCGGGATGGGCGCCGTGTACACGCGGACCTCGCACCGTGAAGTGCTGCGCCCGGACGGCACCGACCCCGAGCCGCTGATCGAGCGGTACTTCCGGCCGTACGCGCGGGCCGTGACCGAGGCGGTGGCCGACCGGCTCGCGGCCACCGGACGGGCCGTGATCGTCGACGTGCACTCCTACCCGGCCCGGCCGCTCCCCTACGAACTGCACGGCGAGGGCCCGCGCCCGCCCGTCTGCCTGGGCACCGACGCCTTCCACACGCCGCCCGGGCTGCTCGCCGCGGCCCGGGAGGCGTTCGCCCCGTGCGGGGAGACCGGCCTGGACAGCCCGTTCAGCGGGACGTACGTGCCGCTGGACTTCTACGGCACACGGAGCGAGGTCGGTGCGCTGATGGTGGAGATCCGCCGGGACACCTACATGACGGAGCCGGGCGGTCCGGCCGGGCCGGGGCTGTCCCGGCTCGCCGGGTCGCTGGCGGCGCTCGTAGACGCCGTGTCCGGCTGAGGACGACCGGTCCCACCGGCTGGAGCACTCCCGCGCGACAGCCGGTCGGGTGCGCGACGAGGGTGGGGGGATGACGCAGGAGACCACCACGCTCACCGGCCAGTCGCCACCCCCGGTGCGGGACTGGCCCGCCCTCGACCTGGACGGCCCGGAATTCGACCCGGTCCTCGCCGAGCTGATGCGCGAGGGGCCGCTGACCCGCGTCCGGCTCCCGCACGGCGAGGGCTGGGCCTGGCTGACGACGCGGTACGACGACGTGAAGGCGATCACCAACGATCCGCGGTTCGGCCGGGCCGAGGTGACGAGACGTCAGGTCACACGCCTCGCCCCGCACTTCAAGCCGCGGCCCGGCTCGCTCGCCTTCGCCGACCAGCCCGACCACAACCGGCTGCGGCGCGCGGTCGCGGGCGCGTTCACCGTCGGCGCCACGAAGCGGCTGCGGCCCCGGGCGCAGGAGATCCTGGACGGTCTGGTGGACGGGATCCTCGCCGAGGGGCCGCCGGCCGACCTGGTCGAACGGGTCCTGGAGCCCTTCCCGATCGCCGTCGTCAGCGAGGTGATGGGCGTGCCGGCCGCCGACCGGGAGCGCGTGCACTCCTGGACCCGGCAGATCATCTCGACCTCCGGCGGTGCCGAGGCCGCCGAGCGGGCGAAGCAGGGCCTGTACGGGTGGATCACCCAGACCGTGCGCGCCCGGGCCGGCGGCGAGGGCGGCGACGTGTACTCGATGCTCGGCGCCGCCGTCGGCCGCGGCGAGGTCGGCGAGACGGAGGCCGTCGGGCTGGCGGGGCCGCTGCAGATCGGCGGCGAGGCCGTCACGCACAACGTCGGCCAGATGCTGTACCTGCTGCTCACCCGCCCCGAGCTGATGGCGCGGATGCGCGAGCGGCCCGGGGCGCGCGGCACGGCGCTGGACGAGCTGCTGCGCTGGATCTCGCACCGCACGTCGGTGGGCCTGGCCCGCATCGCCCTGGAGGACGTCGAGGTGCACGGGACGCGCATCGCCGCCGGTGAGCCGGTGTACGTCTCGTACCTGGCCGCCAACCGCGACCCGGACGTCTTCCCCGACCCGGACCGCATCGACCTGGACCGCGACCCCAACCCGCACCTGGCGTACGGCAACGGGCACCACTTCTGCACCGGCGCCGTGCTCGCCCGGATGCAGACCGAGCTGCTGGTCGACACGCTCCTGGAGCGGCTGCCGGGGCTGCGGCTCGCGGTCCCGGCCGAGCAGGTGGCCTGGCGCCGCAAGACCATGATCAGGGGCCCGCGCACGCTGCCCTGCACCTGGTAGCCCCGCCCACCCCGCGCCCGGCGGGCGGCACGCGTCAGGCCCGCAGCCACTCCGTCACGACCACCTCCCGGCCGGTCCGCAGCCGCAGCGCGAACGGACCGGCGGGCGGGGCCTCGCCGGCGAACCGGCCCATGTCGTCGGCCGTCAGCCGGGCGTGCTCCCGCGGGCCGCTCAGCACCTCGATCCCGGCCGGGCCCGGCGGCAGCAGCTGGCCGATCAGGCCCTCGGCGGTCACCTCGACGTCGACGGTCACGCCGTCCGACTGGAAGGTCAGCATCCGCGGGGGGTCCGTCTCCCCCCTGACGGGGATGCCGTCCACCAGCGAGTCGAAGGTCAGCTCGGCGACGCGGGCGTCCAGGTCGTGCAGGACGAAGGCGTCGACGGCGGTCCGCCGCAGCTCGGCCGGGACCGGGTCCAGGATCGCGGCGGCCTGCCGCAGCTCCTCCTCCAGCAGACCGTCGTGCAGCTCTGCGTCGCGCTCGTCGTGCTCGTCGTGCTCGTCGTGCTCGTCGTTGAGATCGCTCATTTCGTCCCCCGTGCCTCCAGCCGGGCCCGCAGCCGGCGCAGACAGCGCTGGCGCATCGGCCCGATGCTGCCCACCGCGATACCCAGCGCGGCGGACACCTCCTGATAACTGGGCGGTGGCGAGGAGATCAGCACCCGCAGCAACTGGCGGCACCGCTCGCCCAGTTCCTCGAACTCCTGCCACAGCAGCCGTACGCGCTCGGTCTGCGCGGCGGCCTCCTCGGAGTCGAGCACCGACTCCTCCGGCGTACGCTCCTCGCTCGGCCGGTCGAGCAGCTGTGGATCGTCGGTCGGCGTCCACCGCTTGGAGGCCTTGAGCAGCTTCAGGCACTCGTGCCGTGCCGTGCTCGCCAGCCAGGAGCCGGTCTTCTCCGGTTCCCGGATCCGCCCCAGGTGCTGGGCGAAGCGGAACCAGGCGGTCTGGTACACCTCGTGCGCGTCGGCGTCGGACAGCCCGTGCGACCTGGCCACGGACCAGACCAGCGGGCCGAGTCCGTCCACCAGTGACTTCCAGGCCGCCGCGTCCCCGTCGGCCGCCGACTGGACGAGCGCCCCGACATCTGCACGGTCCACGGTCCCACCCCTCGTGTACGACCTGCCATCGTACGCCGTGGAGCGGATGGTTCCGACCGCCAGCAGGCCGTTCACGACCCGCCTTCCGACGGGTCGACGGGGACCGGGCGCCAGGTGGGCGGCAGCAGCGCGGGCACGTGCGCCCCGCGCACCTCCGCGTACTCGGTGTTGGCCGCGAGCAGTTGCCGGCCGGCCGCGCGCGGGTCGGTCTCCTTGTGCGCCGTCATGCGGGAGGCGACCAGCCCCGCGACCACGGGGGTGGCGAAGGAGGTGCCGCTCCACTGCGCGTGCCCCTCGAACATCACCTGGTCCGGCTTGGCGGGCGCCTCGCCCGGCTCGCTCAGCACCCCGTTGTGCGGCGGGTACTGACAGGTGCAGGGGTAGGTGAAGCCGAACCGGCAGTCGTCGTAGGTGGAGTGCTGGTAGACGTACGGCACGGGTGTCCCGAAGCCGGTGAGGGCGCTGGTGAGGCGCTCGCCGGGGGCGTAGGCCCGCACCCAGCCGCCGTGGTTGCTGAAGCAGGCGCCGAACTCGCCGTCGGAGCGCAGCGCCCCGATCGACAGCACCGAGTCCTCCCAGCCGGGCAGGGTGGCGTAGGCGGCGGGCCAGAAGGGCGTGGCGCTCGCGTTGTTGCCCGCGGCGGCGACCAGCAGGGTGCGCTGGTCGCGGAGTTCCTCCATGAAGGCGTGGACGCCGAGCAGGCCGTCGGTGCGGCCGTTGGAGGTGCCGGCGGAGAGGCTGAGGACCTCGGGCCAGCCACCGCGGTCGACGGCCTCGAAGAGCTTCTCGCCCAGCTCCGACTCGAGGATCGCGCCCGCGTCGTTGAGGGTGTTGCTGACGGTCACGTCGGTGTTGGGCGCGACGGCGGCGACCAGCCCGGCGATGAAGGTGCCGTGCCCGACGTACTGGCACAGGACTCCGTCGTCGTCGCACTCCCTGATCTGGGCGTCGCCCCCGGTGTGGGCCAGCAGCGGGTAGGACCGGTAGTCGTGCATGAGACCGGTGTCGACGACGAGGACGCCGACGGCGGTCTCGGCGTCGTACGGCGTCCCGTCGGCGGCCGGGTTGGGCGGCTCGCTCAGCGGGACGGGCACGGGCTCGTCGCCGGGGCAGGCGTTGACGGCGATGGAGACGACGTGGTTGCGGCTGATCAGCCGGCGGCCCGCGCGGCCCTCCATCGTCCGCAGGGAGCGCAGCGCGTGGGCGACGGTGGGGTCGCCGTCGCGGGCACCTTCGCCGGGGTCGGCGACCTGGATGCGGGTGATGCCGGTGCGGTTGGACTCGGGGCTCGCCCGGCGCACGTGGTCCGGGGTGAGCCCGGCCATCGTGGTGAAGTGGTCGCGCACGGTGTCCTCGACGAGCCGGGCCTCCTCGCCGTCGCGGGCGAGGACGACGCCCTTCTCGTAGAAGAACTCGGCCGAGTCGTCCGGGCCCATCGCCAGCGGGACGTCCGGCATCGAGCGCTGGATCTGGTCGAACTGCTCGCGGAATCGCTGTGGTGCCATTCTTGTCCTCCACTGTGGCGGTGGCGGTGACGACGGCCGGGGCCCCGGGCGTGACCGCGGGTGTGCCCCCGGATGTGACCACGGTGGTGGCAGCGGTCGTCAATCAGAGTCCCGGGGTGGCCGATTGATACAGACTCGAACCTGTGTGGCGTGGTTCCGGAGCACTACCATCCGTGGGGTGACAGCGCGAAACGACTCGGTTCTCGACCTGCTGCCGATGGTGTTCGCCGCCCCGGGCGAAGCGCTGACGCGGGCGGAGGAGTTGCTCGGCGCCGATCCCTCGCCGCTGCACGCCTCGGTCGCCCATCAGGTGATCGGCATCTGGCAGCGGGACTTCGGCGACACCCGGCGCGCCCTGGCCCATCTGCGGCGCGCCCGCGACCTCGCCGCGCGCGCGGACTCGGCCGAGCGGGAGGCGGACGTCCTGGCCACGCTCGGGGTCGCGCTGGTGCACGCCGGGCGTACGCGGGCGGGGCTGGAGGCGTTCGAGCGGGGCGTGGCGCGCGGGAGCGGTCACACGCGCGCGCGGGTGCTGTTCCGGCGGGCGTACGTGTGGTGGGTCCTCGGCCGGCACGGGGAGGCGCTGGAGGACGTACGGCGGGCGATTCCGGTGCTCCGTCAGGCGGAGGACGTGATCTGGACGGCGCGGGCGCTGACGCTGCGGGCGACCGTGCACCTGGCGCTGGGCTCGGTGGAGCGGGCGGACGCCGACTTCACCGCGGCGGAGGCGCTGTGGGACACCACGGGCCAGGAGCACGACAAGGCCGACGCGGTGGAGAGCCGGGGTCTGGCGGCCTTCCGGTCGGGAGACGTACCGGCGGCGCTGCGGCTCCTGGACGAGGCGGAGGAGCGGTACGGGAAACTGGGCACGCCGACGTTCATGCTCACCATCCGGCGCTGCGAGGTGCTGATGGCGGCGGGACTCGCCACCGAGGCGCTGGCGGAGGCGGACGGGGCCGTGGCGGCGCTGGACGGGATCGGCGGGCAGTCCACCCGCAAGGCGGAGTTGCTGCTGGTGGCCGCGCGGGCGGCCCGGCTGGCGGACGAGCCGCAGACCGCGCTGGCGCGCGCGGCCGTCGCGGTGCGGCTGTTCGCCGGGCAGCGGCGCACCTGGTACGAGACGCACGCCCGGCTGGTGCTGATCGAGGCTCGGGTCGCCACGGGCCGCGGATCGGGCCGGCTGGTCGCGGACGCGGCGGCGGTGGCGGAGCGGCTGGCGGCCTTCGGGGCCCCGGCCGCGCCGGAGGCTTCGTTGCTGGCGGGCCGGATCGCGCTGGACCTCGGCTGGACCGCGGACGCGGAACGGCATCTGGCGGTGGCCGCGCGCAGCCGGCACGGCGGGCCGCCGCTGGCCCGGATGACGGGCTGGGCGGCGCAGGCGCTGCGGGCGCGGGCGGCGGGGTCGGCGCGGGGCGTCCTGGAGGCCTGCCGGCGCGGTCTGGACGTCCTCGACGATCACCGGATGACGCTGGGCGCCTCGGAGCTGCGGGCCCGGGCCACCGCGCAGGGTGCGGAGCTGGCGGCGCTGGCGCAGCGGGCGTCGCTGGTCTCGGGCGGGCCGCGGCGGCTGCTGGGCTGGAGCGAGCGCTGGCGGGCGACGGTGCTGTCGGCGCCGCCGACCCGTCCGCCGGCCGATCCGGTGCTGCTGACCGCCATGACGGCGTTCCGGGAACTCGCGGCCCGCGCGGAGGAGGCCCGCACGGACGGCGGCCGGCCCGCTCCGGCGCTGGAGCGCGAGCAGCGGCGCCTGGAGCGGGAGATCCGCTCCCGCACCCTGCACATGCGGGGCGAGGCGCCCGGCGACGGCGACCGGTTCGACGTGGGGCGGCTGCTGCGGCGGCTGGGCGACGAGGTGCGGCTGGTGGAGCTGGCGGTGCTCGACGGGCGCGTGCACGTGCTGCTGTGCGGGCAGGGCAGGGTACGGCGCTTCGAGGCCGGGTTGCTGGCCGAGGCGGAGGTGGAGGCGGAGCACGTGCAGGCCGGGTTGCGGCGGCTGGCGCATCCGGGTGGGGAGGCGCGGCTGCCGCTGGTGGAGGCGGCGGGCGCGCGCCTCCAGCGGTTGCTGCTGGGGCCCGCCGCGGCCCACCTCGGCTCGGGTCCGGTCGTCGTGGTCCCGCCGGGCCGGCTGCACCGGGTGCCGTGGGCGCTGCTGCCGGTGCTGCGGGACCGCGTCCTCAGCGTGTCGCCGTCGGCGAGCAGTTGGCTGCGCGCGAGGGACACCGCTCCCCGCCCGGTGGTCGCCAGGTCCTGGTCCGCGGCCCCGGCCTGGCGAGCGGCGGCGCCGAGGTGCCGGAACTCGCCGAGCGGTACGCGGGGCGGGGCCACCGGGGAGGGACGGGGCGGGGAGCCCGCCGCCCGGGCTCCGGACCGGGGCGCGCCGACTGCCACCGGGGGGCGGACGGGAGCACGGTGGTCCCGCGGAGCCTGCCGAAACGCCTTCAGCGCCGCCCCCGGGCGAGCGCCGCCCGGGTGACCACGGCGAACCGGCCGGGCCGCACCAAGTACCGACACAGGCCGCACCGGACCGCGGTGAGCACGGCGAACCCGCCGGGCCGCACCGTGTACCGGCATCGGGCGGACCGGGTCGCGGGGAGCACGCACGGGCGGCCGGTACGCCTTCGCTGCCGTCGCAGGCCGCGCCGGACCGCGGCGAACACGCACCGTCGCCCGGTACGGGCCGAGTGCCGTCGCAGGGCGGGCCCCACCGCGGCGAACGCGGGCGGCCCGCCGGGGCGCTCGCGGTGCCGCCGCGAGGTGGGTGGGAGCGTGGCGGACAGGGGGAGCCGGTCGCGGCGGACGGCGGTGCGAGACGGGCTTCACTGGCTGTCGACGGCGTAGGCGTCGGCGTCGGCGGGGAGGGCGTCGGCCGGGAGGTCGTCGGTGGGGAGGCCGACGCCGCCCGGCAGGCGCGACCCGGCGCCCCCGGGGTCGACGCCGCCGTGCGGGGCCGAACCGTCGTACTGGAGGGCGACGACGCACGGGTGCCCCGCGTGTTGCGGGAACTGGACGGGGCCGCGTTGGCGCACATCGCGGCGCACGGGACCTTCCGCGCGGACAGTCCGTTGTTCTCGTCGCTGCGGATGGCCGACGGGCCGCTCATCGTGCACGACTTCGAGCGGCTCGACCGCAGCCCGTACCGGATCATCCTGCCCTGCTGCGACACCGCGCGCTTCGCTTCGGTCGGCGCCGACGAGTTGCTCGGCCTGGTCACCGCGCTGCTGCCGCTGGGCACGGCCGGGGTGGTGGCGTGCACCGCGCCGGTCAACGACGCCGCGGTGGTGCCCCTGATGCTCGCGCTGCACAAGGGGCTGGAGGCCGGCCTGTCCCTGGCGGAGGCGCTGCGCGACGCGCGGGCCGCGCTGCCGGGCGACGCGGTGCACCAGGCGACGGGGTGGGCCTTCACGGCGTTCGGGGCGGCCTGAGCCCGCCCCGGTACCCGGCCGCCGGGTCAGGCGGGTTGGGGCTCGGGCAGTTCCATGAGCCACGGCAGGGCGCCGCGGTCGCCCGCACCGAGGCGGGTGTAGGCGCCGTAGAGGTGGTTGCCGACGGTGCGGACGGAGAGGGTCAGCCGCTCCGCGATCTGCCGGTTGCTCAGGCCCGCGGCGGCGAGCGTGACGATCTGCCGCTGCCGGGCGGTGAGTTCGCCGAGCACCAGTCCGGACAGCGCGGGGGTGCGGGCGCCCTGGCAGCGTCGGACGAGGGCGGCGGCCCGGGTCCGCGCGGTGCGGGCGGCCCGCGGGTCGCGGTGGACGGGGACCGCCTGGGCGCTCGCCTCGGCCGCGAACAACAGGAATCCGCGCCGCTCCAACTCGTCGGCGACCCGGTCGAGCGCGGGCCCGTCCTCGCGCGCGAGGGCGTCGGCGTGCGCGGCGAAGACGCCGGTCAGCCGGCCGACCGCGCGCTGGGGCGCGCCGAGCCGGACGGCGTCGTACGGGTCGACCCGGCCGGCCGTCCGGACCGCCTCGTCGAGGTCGCCGCGCGCGGCGGCGGCCCAGGCGACGGCGGCCTCCTGGCCGCCCCGCGTCCCGTCGCCCGACTGCGCGGTGGCCAGGGCGAGTTCGGTACGGCAGTCCGGGTCGTCGGGGTGGGTCCGCAGGCCCTCGCGGGCCCAGGCCGCGGCGTCGCGCAGTCCCCCGCCCAACCGGGCGAACCGGGCCCGCAGCGCGGCGTATCCGGCCAGCAGCGGCACCCTTCGGCGGCCAGCCACTCCCCACGGGCGCCTCGACCGGCCGTACGTCGGCCTGCTCGATGCGCAGGGCGAGGGCGGCCCGCTCCGCCTCCAGGGCGGGACCGGTCCGGTCCGGGGTGCGGACGGCCAGGCGCCGGGCCCGCAGCCGGCCCGCGGCGGCGCGCAGCACCGGGCCGTGCAGGGGGTGCGCGAGGCGCCCGGCGCCGTGGTCGTCGACGGTGACCAGGCCTTCGGCCTCCAGGTTCTCCAGGATCCGTACGTCGAGCGCGTCCGGGTTCGGATCCAGGTCCAGGGGCAGGGGCTCGGCGAAGGCGAGCCGTTCGAGGGTCTCCCGCTCCTCGGTGCGGGGGCGGTCGAGTACCTGGGCGGTGCGCTCGCGGACCGCCGGGGTGATCGGCACCGGTCCGCGCCACGCCCACTGGTCCGTGTCCGGCACCGGCACGAGCGAGCCGTTCTCGCGGACGGCGGTCAGCAGTTGGCGCAGCAGCCGCAGGTCTCCCCGGCACAGGCGGTGCAACCGGTCGACGGTGAGCGGCTCCAGGACGGTGTCCGCGCCGGCCGCGAGCAGTTCGGCGGTCTCCTCGCGGGGCAGCGGTTCCAGGGCGAGGCGCGGCAGCAGCTCACCGGACCACAGCCGGGACACGGCGTCCGGTACGGAGGTGCCGTCGGTGGCGACGACCAGGAGGCGGGTACGGCCGTGCACGGCGAGCTGGTGCACGAGGGCGGCCGAGGCGGCGTCGAGCAGGTGCGCGTCGTCGACCAGCAGCAGCCGTACGCCGGACAGGAGGTGTACCGCGCGGTGCAGGGTGACTCCCTCGGGCAGCAGGTGGGCGAAGGGCGCGAAGGGGACGTCCCGGGTCTCGGGCGTCCCGGCGGCGCGGGCGCAGTCGGTGCCGCGCACGGCCTCCGTGACCAGCCTGGTCTTGCCCGCGCCCGCCGGGCCCGTCACCACGAGGCCGCCCCGTCCGGCGGCCACGGACCCGCGCACCAGCTCCAGTTCGTCCGCCCGCCCGGTGAACGGCCAGGGGGTCTCCAGCCTCTTCGCGTCCCGCAGAGAAGTCGTCACGGCAACATGAGTCGGCATACTCATCCCTGATACAGGGTGACTTGAGTACCCCCCGACTCAGGCGCCGGGACCTCCCCGGACGGCACCCTGATGCCCATGACCGCACGCTACTGCTCGCTCGAGCGGCAGCCTGCCCCGGTGCTTCCGCCGGGGTTGGCCGTCGAGCGCGTCGCCGCGCTCGTCGGCGGGCAGCGGATGTGGGTCAACGCCACCGTGCTGCACTACTGCTTCCTCGGCGGCGACACCGACGCCTCGGTGGTCCCGATGCCGGGCACCGGACGGCCGCGGCGGGGTTCTTGGGCGGGGACCGAGGAGCAGCGGGACGTGGTGCGCGACTGCTTCCGGGAGTGGCGCGACCTGGGCATCGGACTCGGCCTCGAAGAGGTCCGCGACCGGTCGGAGGCGGAGCTGCGCATCGGCTTCCAGCCCGGCGACGGGTCCTGGTCGGCGGTGGGCAAGGACGCGCTCGGGGTCGGTCTGAACGACCGGACGATGAACTTCGGCTGGGACCTGACCGCGCCGGGCGAGCGGGCGACGGCCCTGCACCAGATCGGGCACGCGCTCGGCATGCTGCACGAGCACCAGAGCCCGTTCGCGGGCATCCTCTGGGACGACGAGGCCGTCTACGCCGAGCTGGCGGGCCCGCCCAACCACTGGAGCCGGGAGCGGACCTTCCACAACATCCTGCGCAAGCTCGACGGCGACGAGGCCAACGGCCCGGTCTGGGACCCGCAGTCGATCATGGAGTACCCGTTCTCCTCGGGCCTGATACTGGAGCCCGAGCACTACCGTTCCGGCCTGCGCCCGCCCGGTACGCTCTCCGCCGCCGACAAGGAGTTCGCCCTGCGCTGGTACCCGCCCACCGGCCGGCCCGGTCCGCTGGTGCCGTTCCGCTCGGTGCCGCTGGGTCTCGGGCCCGGCGAGCAGGCCGACTTCCGCGTGGATCCGCCGGAGACCCGCGAGTACACCGTGGGCACCTTCGGTGACAGCGACGCCGTCGTCGTCGTCTTCGAGGAGCGGGACGGTGTGCCCCGCTACTTCGCCGGACAGGACGACGGAGGAACCCCGCACAACGCCACGATCAGGGCCCGTTTCGTCAAGGGCCGCCGCTATGTCGTCCGGGTGCGCCTGTACTCCTCGTGGGGTGCGGGCGAGACGGCGGTCATGTACTGGTGACCGCGCGGCTCACAAGCACCCGTGCGCCGTGGCCACAGACCGGCGCCGGGGGCCGGTCGCGGCGCGCGCCGCCTTCGGGGAGGGCGACGCGCGCCGCGGCACACGCCGTGTCCGCCGCTGGGGGGCGGCGGGCACGGCGATTTCCGGATCGCTCGTCCCGTCAGGCGGGACGGCCCGCGAGGTGGCGGCCGAAGGCCGGGTGGGCGGTCAGGCGCCGGACGTGGGACCACAGGGCGGGGTGATCGTCCTCGTGCGGCGGGCTGTCGCGTCGGACGAGCGCCGCCCACACCTCGACGTCGGCGGCGGTCAGCCGGTCGCCGACGACGTGGGAGTGCGCGGTCAGGCGCCGCTCCAGGAGGTCCAGCACACCGGGCAGCGCCGCGGGGTCGGCGGCTCGGGTGCACAGTTCCTCGACGGCGGCGACGGCCGCTTCCGCGCCGGACGGGTACAGCACCGGGCCCGCGGCCGGGGTGAAGGACCGGGCGAGGTCGCGCATGATGTCGCGCGCGTGCGTGCTCACGATCCGGCCCGACCAGCCGTCGCTGAGCACCGGCGCGACGGCCGGCCCCCGGTAGTGGTGCGCGCTCGCCTCGTACAGCGGCCGCAGGGCGGAGTACCCGCCGTCGGGGCAGTCGGGGCGCGGGGCCAGGAGGGTCACCGGACAGATCTCGTCCAGGCCGAGGAGGCGGTGCACGACGGCGATGCCCAGACAGTCGTCGTGGCCGGGTGAGAGGTGGAGGCGGTAGCGGCGCGGAACGGCGTAGTGGCCGCTGCGCGGGTCGCGGCCGATCCGGCCGCGGAAGGCGGGGGCAGGGGCGAGCGGTGTGACGGTCATGGTTCTCCCCGGGTATTTCCCTACCTAATCACTAGGATTACTGGGGAAGTGTCGACCGGCGCCGAAGAGGCGTCAAGTAGGTGTCCACCCACCAAGAAGAGGCCGGGGAGGCCAAGAGAAAAGGGTCCCCGCGAGCTTCCGCCCGCGAAGACCCTTCGCAACCGTCGGGACGACAGGATTTGAACCTGCGACCCCTTGACCCCCAGTCAAGTGCGCTACCAAGCTGCGCCACGTCCCGGTGCGCGATCCGGGTTCGCCGTGATCGCGCTGGTCAAGCCTACCCCATGCGCGCGGCGGGGCGGAGTCGCCGGCCGGCCCCTCCCCTCCGGGGCGGCCGGCGACGTGCAGGGGGCGCGCTACACCGTGCCGGGCGGTGTGATCCCGTACTCGGCCACCCGCTCGGTGAGGTCGCGCCACACCTTCGGTGCCACCGGTACCCCGTCGGCGGCGCGTTCCACGGCGCGGGCGGCGCTGCGTTCGCCGGGGCAGTACACCCCGTCGGGGCCAGCGTGTACCCGGTGGGCTCCGGGGCGCCGTTGCAATCGCACAACTGCGACGAGCACGTGAGGGTCCTCGAAGGGGACGCGGAGGTGTGGGGCGGCGGACCGGATGGGATGATCACATCGCGAGACGCCTTTGCGTCACGCCGCCCACCAGGCGTTACCTCGCACGGTGCGAACCGAAAGTACTGCGAACAACGAACGCGACGAACACCTCGGTGACGACGTCACCGGCGACCGCTCCGCGCGGCGCGCCGTGACCGTCTTCCCGGTCCTGGTCCTCCTGGCCGGCGCCCTCGGCCTGCTGCTCCCCGGCGGTTTCACCGGGTGGAGCGAGGCGGTGCCGTACCTGCTGGGCGTCGTGATGTTCTGCATGGGCATCACGATGACCCCGGAGGACTTCCGCGGAGTCGTGAAGCGCCCCTGGGCGGTGGCGCTCGGGCTCGTGGCGCACTACGTCATCATGCCGGGGCTCGGCTGGGCGATCGCCCACCTGCTCGACCTGCCGCCGCAGCTCGCCGCGGGCGTCATCCTGGTGGGCTGCGCGCCCAGCGGTACGGCCTCCAACGTGGTGACCTACCTGGCCCGCGGCGACGTCGCGCTGTCCGTCTCCGTCGCGACCGTCTCCACCCTGGTCGCCCCGCTGGTCACCCCGCCGCTGACGCTGCTGCTGGCCGGCGAGTACCTGCCGGTGGACGCCGGGTCCATGGTCACCGACATCCTCAAGACGGTGCTGCTGCCGGTCCTCGCGGGCGTCGTCGTACGGCTGCTCGCGGGGCGGTACGTGCAGCGGGCGCTGCCCGCGCTGCCCTGGCTGTCCGCACTGACGATCTCCGTGATCGTGGCGGTCGTCGTGGCGGGCAGCGCGGACGCCATCAAGTCGGCCGCGGGGCTGGTGTTCGTCGCCGTCGTGCTGCACAACGGGCTCGGTCTGGCCCTCGGTTACGGCGCGGGGCGCCTCGGGCGGCTGGGCGAGCCCGGCAGCCGTGCCATGGCCTTCGAGGTCGGCATGCAGAACTCCGGCCTCGCCGCGTCGCTGGCCACCGCGCACTTCAGTCCCCTGGCGGCACTGCCCGCGGCGGTCTTCTCCGTGTGGCACAACGTGTCCGGCGCGGTGGTGGCCGCATGGCTGTCTCGGCGGCGGCCTGCGGCCGGCTGAGCGGAGGAGCGCCGTTTCGCCGGGGGTTACTGTCCGGCTGCGGGTGCGTGGTGGCTGGTCGCGCGGTTCCCCGCGCCCCTTCGGGGCGCGGCGGTGGCCGTGCGCAGGGCCGCGATGCCGATGAAGACCATGGAGGAGAAGCCGGCTGTCGCGAAGGCGGTGAAGCCCCAGTCGCCCTGGTCGGCGGCGAGGAGCTGGCCGCCGAGCCAGGGGCCGAAGACCGCGCCGAAGCGGCCCATGCCCGAGGTCCAGCCGACGGCGGTGGCGCGGTTGGCCGGGGCGGAGCCGATGGAGACGGTCGCGTAGATCATGGTCTGGGCGCTGTTGAGGAAGACGCCGGTCAGGAAGACGACCGCGAAGGTCAGCGCCAGCGGCATGTGGACGCTGAGCAGGAAGACGCCGCAGGCGGTCAGCGCGAACCAGATCGCCGAGATGCGCGGGGCGCCGAACCGGTCCGAGGCGCGGCCCGCGACCAGCATGCCGACGATGCCGCCGAGGTTGAACAGCACGACGAAGGTGAGCGCGGAGCCCAGTTCGTAGCCCTCGCCGCGCATCAGGGTGGGCAGCCAGGTGGCGACGCCGTAGACGAGGAGCAGTCCGCCGAAGGAGGCCAGCCAGTACAGCAGGGTCTGGATCCACTCGCCGCCGCGGAAGAGGTTCGCGAGGTTCTCCCAGCGGACGGTGGCGGGCCTGTCGGCCGGCGCGGCGGGGAGTTCGGCGTCGTAGCGGCCGGCCAGGGTGCGGGCCTCCTCGGTGCGTCCGTGGGCGACCAGGAAACTGAGCGACTCGGGCAGGAACTTCAGGAGCACCGGGACGAAGAGCAGCGGGACCACGCAGACCCAGAAGGCGGAGCGCCAGCCGAGCGGTTCGACGATCCACAGGGCGACGTAGGCGGACAGGATGCCGCCGGCGTGGTGGGCGGTCATCAGCAGGCCGATGGTGATCGCGGCGCGGCCCCGGGGCGCGTAGTCGGAGACCATGCTGATCGCGGTCGGCAGCAGTCCGCCGAGGCCGACACCGGCCAGGGTCCGGCCGAGCCCGAAGACGCCGACGCTCCCGGCGATCGCGCACAGGCCGGAGGCCAGGGAGAAGAGCGCGACGCAGGAGACCATCAGCTTCTTGCGGCCGATGCGGTCGGCGACCGTGCCCGCGGCCAGCGCGCCGACCAGCATGCCGAAGGTGGCGTAGCTGCCGAGGTCGCCGGCCTGGCCCGAGGTGATGCCGAGGGCCTTCTCCTGAAGCATGTGGGGCAGCACGGAGCCGTAGATGAACATGTCCAGGCCGTCGAAGAGGACGGCCAGCCAGCAGAGGCCGACGACCAGCAGGGCCAGTCTGCTGCCGCGGGCGGACAGCGCGGGTGAGGAGGACATCGTTGTTTCCTCTCGTCCAGGAGGCGGTGCCTGGAGGGGACGTGTGATGGGGCGACGCTAAGGACCCGGCTCCGGGAGTGTCAACGTTTTTGTTAACAATCTCAGCAACGATTTGGGGGTGGGCCGCGCACGCGGACGTGCGCGACCCACCCCCTGGGAGAAGGCTGTGAGAAAGCTGTCGGAAAGGTGTCAGAAAGGCGTCACGCGACCGGCGGAGTGCCGTGGGTGTGGAACGACTCGATCGTCTTCAGACCCCAGGCCTGGCCCTTCTTCCGCTCCTCCTCGGTCCAGGTGATCAGCGGCCAGTCCGGCGCCAGCACCAGGCGGGTGAGCGGGTTGCACAGCTCGATGCGGTTGCCGCCTGGCTCGTAGACGTACAGGAAGAACGTCTGCTGGATGGCGTGTTTGTGCGGGCCGGTCTCGATGAACACGCCGGTGTCGATGGCGAGGTCGGCGGCGCGCAGGATGTCCTCGCGAGTGTCGGCGGCGAAGGCGATGTGGTGCAGCCGCCCGGAGGAACCGGTCCAGTCCTCGGTGTAGACGACGTCGTACGACTTGTTCGTGAAGGTCAGCCAACGGGCCGCGATCTTCCCGGAGTCGAGCCTGATCTGCTCGGTGGGCCGGGCGCCCAGGAGGTGTTCCTGGAACTCGGCGCCGGCGAGTACGTCGGCGGCGAGGAAGTTGACGTGGTCCAGGCGGCGTACGCCGACGCCCCGGTTGGGTTTGGCCTGCGGCTGGTTCTTGAGGGCGGGCCGGAGTTCCTCGGGTGCCCGGTAGTGCTCGCTCTCCCAGTACAGGGCGTGTTCGTGCCCGTCGGGGTCGGTGGTGACGTACAGCTTGCCGAGGCCGGGCTCGTCCTCGACCCAGGTGCCGGGCCGCCCCGCCGCCTCCAGGGCCGCGACCCTGCGCCGGAGCGCGTCCTCGCCGGAGGCGCGCAGGGCGAGGCGGCCGAGGCCGGGCTGCTCGCGGGCGGTGAGGACGAGGCTGTGGTGTTCGTAGTCGTCGTAGGTGCGCAGGTAGACGGTGTCGCCGTGCTGCCCGTTGACGGTCAGGCCCAGGAAGTCGGTGAAGAAGGCGACGCTCGCGTCGAGGTCGGGCGTGAAGAGCTGGGCGTGGCCGACGTGCGCGATGTCACCGAGCGGCGGAGTCATGGTGGCCTCCAGGGCGTTGTGCGGGGATCGGTGCCGTCGCGGCGGACCGGGGGAAGACGGTGCCGTCGAAGATCTTGCGCGCGGTGCGTACGACGGCGGTACGCCGCACCACGAGCGGGCCCGGGTCGAGCCGGACGTCCACCTCCAGGAACCCGGTGGGGTGTTCCACCCGGACCCGGTCGCCGGACGGGCCCAGGCGGGCGACGCCCTCCCCCACGCCGCCGGGGACGCGCAGCCCGGCCGCGACGCTCGCGGCGCCCAGGACGCCGATGGAGGTGTGGCAGCGCACGGGGATGAAGGTGCGGGTGGTGACAGCGCCGCCGTCCCGGGGCGGGGCGAGCAGGGTCAGCTTGGGCACGGTGGCGCCCTCGACGTCACCGAGGCCCATCAGGTGCCCGGCGGCCAGCCGGATCTCGCGGAGGCGTCCGGCGAGTGCCGCGTCCGCCTCCAGCTCCGCCGGTGTCTCGTACCCGGTGACCCTCAGCGCGGCGGCCGGGATCAGGACGACCGGCATGCCGTTGTCGACGCAGGTCACCTCGGTGCCGGCGACGGTGTCGCGGACGTTGCCGGTGGGCAGCAGCGGCCCGGAGCCCTGCGGGAACTCGATGACGACCGCTGCGGCGGTGCCGGGCACGCCGGATATCGCCGTGTCCCCGTCGTACGCGACGCGCCCGCCCGGGGTCGGGAAGGTCGCGACGGCCCGTTCGCCGGTGTTGAGCATGCGGATGCGTACGGACGTCTCGGTCTCCCCGGCCGGCACGAGCCCGCGCTCGACGGCGAACGGGCCCACCCCGGCGAGGATGTTGCCGCAGTTCTGCCGGTCGGTGACCTCGGGGGTGTCGACGGCAACCTGGAGGAACAGGTAGTCGACGTCGGCGTCGGGGTCGGCCGAGCCGGAGACCACGGCGACCTTGCTGGTCAGCGGGTGCCCGCCGCCCAGGCCGTCGATCTGCCCCGGGTCGGGGCTGCCCATGGTCCGCAGCAGCAGGTCGTCGCGGGCGGCGGGGTCGGCGGGCAGGTCGGCGGCGAGGAAGTAGGCGCCCTTGGAGGTGCCGCCGCGCATCAACGTGCAGCGCACCTCCTCTGGCCCGGTGCCCGAGCCGGTGCCGGTGCCGGTGCCGGTGCCGGCATCGGTGCCGGTCACGGCCGCTCCCCCGCGGTGTACGCGTCGTACGACTGGTAGGTGACCCCGAGTTCCTTCAGCTTCTCGCGCAATCCGTAGCGGTCCAGGCCGAGTTGGCCCTCCACGAAGGCGGTGCGGGTGGCCGCCTCCTTCTGCTCGCGGGCCTCGGACGCCTCGGCGACCTGCCGGGCGCGCTCGCGCGGGACGACCACCACGCCGTCGTCGTCGGCGACGATCACGTCGCCGGGGCGGATCACCTGGCCGTCGACGGCGATCGGGACGTTGACCGAACCCCCGGTGGCCTTGACCGTGCCCTGCGCGGACACGGCGCGGGTCCAGGCGGCGAAGCCCATCTCGCGCAGTTCCTGGGTGTCGCGGATGCCGGTGTTGGTGACGATGCCGCGCACCCCGCGCCGCTGGAGGGCGGTGGCGAAGAGTTCACCGAACAGCCCGTCGGTGGACGGGGAGGTGGTGGTGACGACGAGGATGTCGCCCTCGCCGCACTGCTCCACGGCGGCGTGGATCATCAGGTTGTCCCCGGGCCAGCTGAGCACGGTGACCGCGGTGCCCGCGACCCGTACGCCCTGCTGGACGGGGCGGATGCGGGGCCCGAGCAGTCCGGTGCGGCCCATGGCCTCGCTGACGGTGGCCACGCCGTAGGCGGCGAGCGCCTCGACGTCCTCGGCATCGGCCTTGGGCGGGTTGGTGACGACGACGCCGCTCATGCCAGCTCCTTCGCGATCTGGGGGTAGGGGCGCATGAAGGCCTCGGCCATGGTCCGGTGCGCCAGGCCCAGGTTGGGACCGGCGTTGCGCTTGAGCTGGACACCCCGGCGGACGGCCAGGTCGGTGTAGTAGTCCCACAGGTGCTGCTGGGCGGCGAGGCACTCCATCGCCTTGCGCTTGGTCTCCCACACCTCGGTGATGTCGAGCAGCACCTCGGGCCGGAAGCCGCTCATCTCGGGCTGGTGCGGCTCGAAGTAGAAGACCGGTGGGGCGCCGATGATCTCGCCCTCGCCCGGGTAGCCGATGGCCTGTGCGAGGACGCGCGCCTCCAGCGCCATGCGGTTGGCGGCCGGGTGGTCGCCGTTGTACGGGTCCTCGACCGGGTGGGTGAGTACGACGTCGGGCTGGGTGGCCCGGTAGACCTCGACGAGCCGGTCGGTCAGCTCCGGCGTGACGGTCAGCGGGTAGTCGCCGGCGTCGAAGAAGCGGACCTCGGCGCCGAGGGCGGCGGCGGCCTTCTCGGCCTCCTCCCGGCGCAGCGCCTTGATCTCCGCCAGCTTCTTCCCCTCCCGCCAGGCCTTGGCGGACTCGCCGCGCTCGCCGAAGGTCAGGCACGCGATGGTGACCTTCTCGCCGCGCGAGGCGGCCAGGGCGATGGCGCCGCCCGCCCGCCACACGAAGTCCCCCGCGTGCGCGGTGACGACGAGGGTCGAGCGGGGGACGGCGGCGGGCGCGTTGCCGTGCGTCATGGGTGACTTCTCCTTGGTGGACAGGTGGCGCCCGCCTCGGTGCCGTGTCACAGGCGCGTGTCTGTGGCGCGTGTGTCAGTCGCGCAGCGCCTCGATCACGCTGGTGAGGTGGGCCCGGACGGCCGCCTCGGCGGCCTGCGGGTCCCTGGCCTCGATCGCCTCGATCATGGCCAGGTGCTCGTTCAGGGATTGCTGCGGGCGTCCCGGGCGCAGCGCCAACTGGAAGCGGTGCCTGACCAGTTGAGCGTTGAGCCGTTCCAGCAGTTCCACGGCCGTCAGCTGGCCGGAGAACTCCCGGATCCGGGCGTGCAGTTCGTGGTTGAGGTCCGAGTAGGTCAGCGGTTCGCCGCCGGCCACGGCCTTGCGCATCGCCGAGCCCAGCTCCTTCAGCCGGGCGACCTGCCCGTCGTCGACGGCGGCGGCGGCCTTGGCCGCGCACAGCCCTTCGAGCACCAGGCGGCACTCGGTGATGGCCACGGCCTCCTCCACCGTCACCACCCGCACCCGTGAACCGCGGTTGCGGATGCGCTCGACGAGCCCCTGGGACTCCAGGTCGATCAGCGCGGCCCGGATACTGGCCCGGGTCACGCCGAACTGCTCGGCGAGTTCGTTCTCCACCAGCCGCTGCGCGGGTGCCATGTCGCCGCGCAGGATCGCCTGCCGCAGCTGACCGAGCGCAAGCTGTTTGGCCTGCTCCCCGGTGCCCGGACGGGCTTGGTTCGGCATGGTTGCCCTCCCTGAGTGAGTGCCTGTCGAACGTAAATCTAGCCAAACAACATTGTCAACAATTTTGTTTGCGTTCTTCGCCCCTCCTCCGACCGCGACGAAGTGTCCGCCGGCCGGGCCGGATGCCCCACACCCTGTCTCCCCCGGCGCCCCGCGGGGCCCGGCTAACGTCGCGCCATGACCCACAGCTTCGTTGTGCACGTCCCCGACGCCGAGCTCGAACCCGAGCCGCTCGACCCCGGCCAGATCGTGTCCGGCACGCCCGAGGTGACCGGCAGGGTGGTCTGGGAGTCGCCGGACGGCCGCCGGGTGCGCGGTGTCTGGCAGATCACGCCCGGCGTGGTCACCGACACGGAGGCGGACGAGATGTTCGTCGTGCTCAGCGGTTCGGCCACCATCGAGGTGGCGGGCGGCCCGACCCTCACGGTCGGACCGGGCGACCTGGCCGTACTGCGCGAGGGCGACCGTACGACGTGGACGGTGCACGAGACGCTGCGCAAGGCGTACGCGATCGACCTCGGTCGTCCGTGAGCCGGGCTTCCGGTCTTTGTCCTGTCAAAAGGTTGACATGATGCCGACGCCCGCCCAGGGTGGCCTCGGACAGATCACGCAGGACAGATCACACAGACAGATCACGGAGAGATCCGAAGAGGGGCGCTCATGGTCGAGGCACTCGGTGTCGCCGTCGTCGGTTTCGGCTGGATGGGCCGGGTGCACACCCAGGCGTACGCCCGGGTCCGCCACCACTATCCGCACCTGGCGCTGCGCCCGGAGCTGGTGGCGGTCGCCGAGGAGGTGCCGGGGCGGGCCGAGGAGGCCGCCGCGCAGTTCGGGTTCGCCTCGGCGACCCGCGACTGGCGCGAGGTGGCGGCGGACCCGCGGGTGCACGCGGTCAGCATCACGGCCCCCAACTTCCTGCACCGCGAGATCGCCGTCGCGATGGCCGGGGCGGGCAAGCACATCTGGGTGGAGAAGCCGGTCGGCCTGTCCGCCGACGACGCGCGGGCGGTGGCCGACGCGGTGGCCGGGGCCGGGGTGCAGGGCACGGTCGGCTTCAACTACCGCAACGCCCCGGCCGTGGAGACCGCCCGCGACCTGATCGCCACCGGGGAGATCGGCAGCGTCACGCATGCCCGTCTCCGCTTCTTCAGCGACTACGCGGCCCACCCGGAGGGCGCGCTGACCTGGCGTTACGAGCGGGAGCGCGGCGGCAGCGGGGTCCTCGGGGACCTGGCCTCGCACGGGGCGGACCTGGCCCGGTTCCTGCTCGGCGACATCGCCTCGCTGACCGCCGACACGGCGGTCTTCCTGCCGGAGCGGGCCCGTCCCGCCGCCGCCACCGCCGGTCATGCCCGGGCGACGGGCGGCGAGCCGGGCCCGGTCGAGAACGAGGACTACGTCAGCTGCCTGCTGCGTTTCGCCTCGGGGGCACGCGGCGTCCTGGAGGCCTGCCGGGTCTCCGTCGGCGAGCAGAACAACTACGGCTTCGAGGTGCACGGCACCAGGGGCGCGGTGTTCTGGGACTTCCGCCGCATGAACGAACTCCGCGTCAGCCGCGGCACGGAGTACCAGGACCAGCCCGTGAGCACCGTGTACGTCGGCCCCGGGCACGGCGAGTTCGCCGCGTTCCAGCCGGGGGCCGCGAACGCCATGGGGTACGACGACCTGAAGGTGGTGGAGGCCCACCGCTTCCTGCGCTCGATCGCGGAGGGCACCCCGTACGGCGCCACCCTGTCGGACGCCGTGCACAGCGCGGCCGTACTGGAGGCCATGTCGCGGTCGGCGGAGCACGGCACCTGGGTCAGTCCCGGGCTGCCCGGTTGACGGCGCCGCGGCGGGCCCGCATCGCCCACCGGCCCAACAGGCCCTGGACCGGGACCAGTACGAGCCAGCTCCACATCGCCGCGGGACCGACGGCCAGGGCGAGCGGGACGCTCAGTGCGAAGACCACCGTCGTCGCCGCCATGTCCAGGCCGAAGAGCAGGAAGCCTTCCTCGGGGGCCGTCCCGCCGCACAGCCAGGGCCGGGTGGCCAGCACGGCGAGCAGGGCCACGTGGGAGGCGCCGAGGGCGGCGATCGCCGCCGCGTAGACGGCGACGGAGACCGGCTCGTCCCCGTACTCGGAGATGAGCTTGGTCGGGAAGGGAACGAGTGCCGCGACGCCCAGGCCGGCCAGGGACAGCGTGATCACCTGGCCGTCGACCCGCTCGACGAGGCCGAAGATGCGGCGGTGGTCGCGCCAGAAGAGCCCGAGCACCAGCAGACTGAGCACGTACGCACCCAGGTTGGGCGCGAGATCCCGCAGAGCCGCGTGGTAGGCCGAGGAGTCCAGCCCGCTGGGCACGGAGAAGTCCAGGACGAGCAGCGTGATGGCGATCGCGAAGACGCCGTCGGCCAGCGCCACCACCCGCTCGGGACCGCCGGCCGGAGTCGATTTCCACATGCGCCCGACGGTACGAGCGGCGGCGGGGACGGCCGCGTCACACGCCCGGGGCGGCGGCGCGCGTCACACGGTCGCGGTGTCGAAGGGCACGTCGGGCGGCATGTTGTGCGGGGTGACGACCTGGATCGGCGAGGGCCGCGCCGGACCGGCGGGCGGCAGGGCGCCGTGGGCACGCATCACGTGGCGGCAGGCCTCGCGCAGGTCCTGGCGCAGGTCGTGGTGGAGGACGACGGACAGGCGCCGCTCGCGCAGCAGCCGGGTGTTGTCCTGGTCGAGGTCGTGGGCGACGAACACGTCGCATGGGCGGCCGAGGTCCTCGAAGGCGCGCAGGGTGGCGATGTTGCCGCCGCCCATCGAGTAGACCGCCCGGATGTCCGGGTCGCGTTCGAGCGCGGCCCGCACCAGGTCGTACTGGGTGGCGTCCAGGCCCTGCCCCTCGGCGATCTCGACGAGTGCCCGGCCGGGGTGGCGGGCCCGCATGACGCCGCGGAAGCCCATCTCGCGCTCCTCCTCGTTGCGGAAGAAGCCGCTGCTGAGGCTGGTGAGGACGTTGCCGGGGCGGTCGCCGAGCCACTGGCCCATCAGGTAGGCGGCGGTCGCGCCCGCGGCCCGGTCGTCGATGCCGACGTAGGCCGCCCGGGGGCTTGCGGGCAGGTCCGTCGCCAGGGTGACGACGGGGACGCCCGCGGCGGTCAGCCGGCCGACGGCGGCGGTCACCTCGGGGACGTCCGGGGCCTTCAGGACCACCCCCTGGGAGCCGCGCCGGGCGATCCGGTCCAGGGTCGCGGTCAGCTCCCCGGCCGGGCCCGTCTCTCGGAAGTGGAAGCGGCAGCGCACCACGGCCGGGTGCAGCGCGGGCAGTTCGGCCTCCAGCGCGGCCCGCACGGCGGTGGTGAAGCGCTCCGGCGCCTGCATCACGATGTCGCACATGAACGTGCGGCCGACCAGCCGTACCTGGGTGCGCTGGCGGTCCAGGTCGGCGATGGCCCGTCGGACCTCGTACGCGGTGCTCTCGCGCACGCCGCCGCGGCCGTTGAGCACCCGGTCGACGGTGGCCTCGCTCAGGCCCGCCTGCCGGGCGATCTCCCGGATCGGGAAGGGGTGCCCCATGACCGGCTCCTCGGCTTGGTCGGCGCGGCGCGCTCTGATGGGTTTTTGATGGCTCGCTGATGGTTGTTCGACGCGTTTGTCAGGACAAGAATGACAGCACCGCGTCGCCCCTGTCAGCGAAAGGACGACGATGCCCGCAGCGCCCGTCCCCGCCCACCGCTCCCAGCTGTCCGCAGGCGACTGCGACCTCGAAGCCTTCCGCGAGCTGGTCGAGCAGCCGACCGACCCGACCGCCCACCCGCGGGCCGCCGCCGTGGAGCAGCACGTCCCCGTGTACGACGCCGGGCAGCTGCGCGACGACGAGGGCACGGCGGCCGAACTCGTCCACGCCCTCGCCGACGGCCCCGGCCTCGTCGTCCTCAGGGGCGCCTTTCCGGACCCGGCGGTGGTCGACCGGGCCACCGCGGTGTTCGACGCGCTGATCGCCGAGCAGCGCGCCTCGGGGGCCTCCGCCGGTGATCACTTCGCCGCGCCGGGGGCCAACGACCGGGTGTGGAACGCCCTGGAGAAGGCGGCCCTGCGCGATGCGGAGGCGTTCGCCGACTACTACGCCAATGACGCCCTGGCCCTGGTCGCCCGCGCCTGGCTCGGCCCCGGCTACCAGGTCACCTCCCAGATCAACGTGGTCAACCCGGGCGGCGCCGCCCAGACCGTGCACCGCGACTACCACCTGGGCTTCCTCTCGGAGCGGGCCGCCGCCGCGTACCCGGCGCACGTGCACCGCCTGTCCCCGGTGCTCACCCTCCAGGGCGCCGTCGCGCACTGCGACATGCCCGTGGAGTCGGGGCCCACGATGTACCTGCCGCACTCCCAGAAGTACGAGCCCGGCTATCTGGCCTGGCGGCTGCCGGAGTTCCGGGCCTACTTCGAGGCGCGTCACGTGCAGTTGCCGCTGGCCAAGGGAGACGCGGTGTTCTTCAGCCCCGCGTTGTTCCACGCGGCGGGCACCAACCGCTCCGCGGGCATCCGCCGTATGGCCAACCTGCTGCAGATCTCCTCCGCGTTCGGCCGGGCCATGGAGACCGTGGACCGGGAGGCGGTGGTGAACGCCGTCTACCCGGTGCTGCTGCGGCGGAAGGCCGAGGGCGCGGACGAGCGGTGGCTGGAGCAGGTGGTCGCCGCGAGCGCGGAGGGGTACCCCTTCCCCACCAACCTCGACCGCGACCCGCCGGTCGACGGCCTGGCCCCGCCCTCCCAGGCGGACGCCGTACGGCGGGCGCTGCGCGAGGAGTGGACACCGCAGGCGCTCCGCGCGCAGCTGCGGGCGGGCCACGCACGACGAGAGAGCCGGTGAACGGGGGCGTGCGGGGCGCGGGCCCCGGCACGGACACCCCACACCACGAGCAAGGAGCAGCGAACCACATGCGTATCGGAATCCTCGGCCTCGGCCGCATCGGCGCCTTCCACGCCGAGACCCTCGCCGGACTCGACTCCGTCGGCTCGCTCGTCGTCGCCGACCCGTTCGCGGACGCCGCGAAGGCCGCCGCGGAGCGGTTCGGTGCCGAGGTCGCGGACTCGCCGGAGGCCGTGCTCGCCGCCGGTGTGGACGGTGTGGTGGTCGCGGCGGCGACCGACGCCCACCCGGACCTGATCCTGGCCGCCGTCGAGGCCGGTGTGCCCGTCTTCTGCGAGAAGCCCGTCGCCCGCACCATGGCGGAGGGCGTCGAGGTGCTCAAGGCGCTCGCGGGCCGCGACGTGCCGGTCCAGATCGGTTACCAGCGCCGCTTCGACACCGGGTTCGCCGCAGCGCGGGCCGCCGTGCGCAGCGGTGAGCTGGGACCGCTGCACACCGTACGGTCGACCACGCTGGACCCGGCCCCACCGCCCGCCGCGTACGTCGCCGCCTCCGGGGGCATCTTCCGGGACTGCTCGGTGCACGACTTCGACTCGATCCGCTGGGTGACGGGCCGGGAGGTGAGCGAGGTCTACGCCGTCGGCGGCAACCGCGGTGCCGACTACATCAGGGAGGCGGGCGACGCGGACACCACCGGCGCGGTGCTCACCCTGGACGACGGCACCATCGCGGTGGTCTCCAACAGCCGCCACAACGCCCGCGGGTACGACGTCCGCATGGAGATCCACGGCTTCGACGACTCGATCGCCGTCGGACTGGAGGACCGGCTGCCGCTGCGCTCGGTCGAGCCGGGCGTGACGTTCCCGGCCGGTACTCCGCACGACTTCTTCATGGACCGCTTCACGGCCGCCTACCGCGCGGAGCTGACCGCGTTCACCGAGGTCGTCGCCGGCGCCCGCACCTCGCCCTGCACGGTCGAGGACGCGCTGGAGGCGGGCTGGATCGCCGAGGCGTGCACGCTGTCGCTGCACGAGCACCGGCCGGTGACGATCGCCGAGGTGCGGCGCGGCTGAGGGGGTGCGGCGGGTTCACGGTCCGGCGGGCTGCCCGGTCAGCCCGCCGGCTCGCTGATGTTCACCATCCAGGTGACGCCGAACCGGTCCGTGCACATGCCGAAGACGTCGCCCCACATCTGCTTCTCCAGGGGCACGGCGACGGAACCGCCGGCGGACAGCTTCTCCCAGTAGCCGCGCAGCTCGGCGGCGTCGTCGCCGCTGAGACTCACCGCGAAGGTGTTCCCCGGCGTGTACTCCATCCCGGGCGGGGTGTCGGCTCCCATCAGGGTGAAGCCGCTCGGTGTCTCCAGCATGCCGTGCATGATCTTGTCGGTGTAGGCGGGGTCCGGCATGCCGGCCGAGCCGAAGGTGTTCAGCGCCAGGGTGCCGCCGAACACCTGCTCGTAGAACTCCATCGCCGGTCGGGCGTCGCCGTCGAAGCTGAGGTACGGGTTGAGACGCGAGGACATGGGTGCCTCCCGGAACGGGACGAGGTGTCAGTGCTCGCACGCTAGCGCGCGCCACTGACAACGGCCCGCCGAGCGGGGCACCGGCGGGATGCTGTCCCCCGCCGGCCGGCCCGGTTCAGGCTCCGCAGGAGCGCAGGAACTTCCGGGTGCGTACCGCGATGGGCAGCGGCTTGTCCGGCTCGCAGGGGTACATGTCCTGCTCGACGATGGCGAACAGGTCGACGCCGAGTTCCTGGGCGGCCGTGAGCACCGGGCCCAGCTCCGGCACGCCGCCGGGCGGCTCGCACATCACGCCGCGCTGCACGGCCGGGCCGAACGGCACCCCGCCCTCGCGCACCCCGGCGAGGATCACCGGGTCGACCTGCTTGAGGTGGAGGTAGCCGATGCGCTCGCCGTAGGTCTCGATCAGCTTGACGCTGTCGCCGCCGCAGTAGGCGTAGTGACCGGTGTCCAGGCAGAGGTTCACCAGGTCGGAGTCGGTGGCGTCGAGGAAGCGTTCGACGTGCTCCTCGGTGTCGATGTGGGTGTCGGCGTGCGGGTGGACGACGATGTCCAGACCGTAGGTGTCCCGCACCTCGCGGCCCAGGCGTTCCATGCCCCGGGTGAGGTGGACCCACTGCTCGCCGGTCAGCTCCGGCGGCTCCAGGATCTCGGCGGTCTTGTCGTCGCGCCAGAAGGACGGGATGACGACGAGGTGCTTCGCGTCCATGGCCTTGGTGAGGGCGGCGACGCGGCCGACCTGTTCCCAGGTGGCGTCCCACTCGGAGGGGCCGCGGTGCAGCCCGCAGAAGATGGTGCCCGCGGAGACCTTGAGGCCGCGCCGGGTCACCTCGTCGGTGAGCCGGGCCGGGTCGGTGGGGAGGTAGCCGTAGGGTCCCAGCTCGATCCAGTCGTAGCCGGCCTCGGTGACCTCGTCCAGGAACCGTTCCCACGGCACCTGCCGGGGGTCGTCGGGGAACCAGACGCCCCAGGAGTCGGGGGCCGAGCCGACGCGGATGCGGTCGAGGGCAGAGGGCATGCTCAGGCCTTCCCTTCGGCGGTGCCGGATGCGGTGCTGTCGGATGCCGCGACGTCGGGATTCGCGGCCTCGGTCCTGTCGGCAGTATCGGGTGCGGCGGGCTTCTCCGCAGCGCCCGCGTCGTCGGGCAGCGCCTCCACGTCGACTCCGCCGACCTGCGCCAGCTCGTGCTTGAGGGCGGCGAGTTCGGCGCCGCCCGCCATGTGGTTGGTGAGCGCCTCGAGGGTGATGTCGGCGCGGGCCGCGCTCAGTTCGAGGGTGCCCAGGCGCAGCACGCTGAAGTGGTCGCCGACCATGTAGGCGTGGTGGGGGTTGTGGGTGATGAAGATGACGCCGAGTCCGCGTTCGCGGGCGGCGGCGATGTACTTGAGGACCACGCCGGACTGCTTGACGCCGAGCGCGGCGGTGGGCTCGTCGAGGATGAGGACGCGGGCGCCGAAGTAGACGGCGCGGGCGATGGCCACGCACTGGCGCTGGCCGCCGGAGAGGGTGCCGATGGGCTGTTCGAGGTCGTCCAGGACGATGCCCATGTTGCGCAGTTCCTCGTCGGCGGTCCGCTTCATGCGGGCGATGTCGAGGCGGCGCACGGGCCAGGGGCCCTTGGTCATCTCGGAGCCGAGGAAGAAGTTCCGCCACACCGGCATCAGCGGGATCGTGGCCAGGTCCTGGTAGACCGTGGCGATGCCGCGGGCCAGCGCGTCGCGCGGGGTGCCGAAGCGCACGGCCTCGCCGTCGACGAGGAACTCGCCCTCGGTGTGCTGGTGCAGCCCGGAGATGATCTTGATGAGGGTGGACTTGCCGGCACCGTTGTCACCGAGCACGCAGGTCACCCGGCCGGGGTGTACGGCGAGGTCGACGCCGTGCAGGGCGCGGATGTTGCCGTAGGACTTGCCGGCCCGGCGCAGTTCGACCAGGGGTCGGTCCTGCTCGGGTGCGGGGTCGGCCAGGACGGCGCCGTGGGTGCCGGGGGCTGCGGGGGTCTTGCTGGTCATTTCCGATCACCTCCGGGTCGCGGCGCGGCGGACGTACAGGTTGATGAGGACGGCGCCGAGGAGCATCACGCCGAGGAAGGCCTTGAACCAGTCGGGGTTCCAGCCCGCGAAGACGATGCCCTGGTTCACCATGCCGAACATGAAGGCGCCGAAGACGGGGCCGATCGCGGAGCCGTAGCCGCCGGTGAGCAGACAGCCGCCGATCACCGCCGCGGCGATGTAGATCAGCTCCTGGCCGACGCCCTCACCCGACTGCACGGTGTTGAATGAGAACAGCTGGTGCATGCCGACGAACCAGGCGCCGAAGCCGACCAGCATGAACAGCGTGATCTTGGTGAAGGTGACCGGCACGCCGACCGCGCGGGCGGACTCCTGGCTGCCGCCGACGGCGAAGATCCAGTTGCCGTACTTGGTGCGCAGCAGGACCCAGGTGGCCAGGGCCGCGAAGACCAGCCACCACACCACCGTGATCTTCACCTCGACGCCGCCGACGTCGAAGGACGAGGCGAACAGGGCCTTGGCCTGGTCGAAGCCGTCCATGTCGCTGATGTCGTCGGTGGCGACGTTGCCGGTGACGAGCTTGGTGACGGCGAGGTTGACGCCCTGGAGGACCAGGAAGGTGGCCAGCGTGACCAGGAAGCTCGGCAGGCCGGTCTTCATCAGCACCCAGCCGTTGAAGGCGCCGACGGCGAGCGAGGCCACGAGGGCGACGACCACGCCCATCCAGACGTTCATGGTCAGCTGGTAGCTGAGCATGCCCGCGGTGAGCGCCGAGGTGACCACGGCGACACCGGCGGACAGGTCGAACTCGCCGCCGATCATCAGCAGGGCGACGGGCAGCGCCATGATGCCGATGGTGGACGACTGGTACAGCACCGTCGCCATGGAGCCGCCGTCGCGGAGGGTGGGTGCGGCGATCAGGAAGAAGACGAACACGGCGACGGCGCCGAGGAAGACCCCGACCTCGGGCCGGGCGAGCACCCGCAGCGCCACGGAGCGCTCACGGGTGCGCCCGTCGGTCTGTTTGGGGCCGGGGGCCGGCGGTGTGGTCACCGCCGGCTCAGCCTGTTGGGCCATGCTCATCACCGGGTGCCCTTCGAGGCGAACTCGGCGACGGCCTTGACGTTGGTCTTGTCGACGAAGGCCGGACCGGTCAGCACCGGCTGCTCCCCGCCGCCGCTGTAGTTGCCGTTGTTCTTGTAGAGCCACAGTCCGTCGACCGCGAGGTAGCCCTGGAGGTAGGGCTGCTGGTCGACGGCGAACTCGATGTCGCCCTTCTCGATGGCGCCGGTCAGTTCCTTGTTGAGGTCGAAGGTGGCGACCTTGGCCTTGCTGCCGGACTCGTCCACCGACTGCACGGCGGTCATGGCGAAGGGGGCGCCGAGCGTGATCAGGTGGTCGATGTCGCCGTCCTGCTTGAGCTTGGCGGTGACGGTCGACTTCACCGAGGGCATGTCGGTGCCGTTGACGTAGAGGTTCTCGATGGACCCCTCGAAGGTCTTCTTCACGCCGTCGCAGCGCTGGGTCAGGCCGACGTTGCCCTGCTCGTGGATGACGCAGACGGCCTTCTTGGCCCCGTCCTCGTTGAGCCGCTTGCCGAGCGCCTCACCGGCCACGCTCTCGTCCTGGCCGAAGAACTCCATCAGGCCGAGCTTCTTCCAGTCCGCCAGACCGGAGTTGAGCCCGACCACGGGTATGCCGGCCTTCTCCGCCTTGTCGAGGACGCTTCGCAGGGCGTCCGGCTTGGCGAGGGTGACGGCGATGCCGTCGACCTTCTGGTCGATCGCGTTCTGCACCAGGTTGGCCTGGTTGCCCGCGTTCGGGTCGGCGGAGTAGACGAGCTTGACGTTGTCCTTGTCGGCGGCCGCCTGGGCGCCCTTGCGGACGATGTCCCAGAAGGTGTCGCCGGGGGCCTGGTGGGTGACCAGGGCGACCGTCATGCGGGGGGTGTTCGCCTTGCCCGCGGAGGCGCCCGCGTCGCTCTCCTCGTCGGCCTTCTTCCCGCCCGAGCTGCTGGAGCAGCCGGCGAGGGTCAGGGCCGCGGCGGCGGCGAGGGCCACGGCAGGGGCGAATCTGCGGGAGCGGGCGTGCGAAGAGCGGTCCATCTTTTCCTGCACCTCACTGTGCGACTGTGCGACGGGAGAGCCGTGTGCCAGACCCGAGTGCCAGACCCGAGAAGAATGGCTGTTGCTGCGCTGGGACCGGATACAAGTCCTTGGGACGCCCACTGTCAATACTTTGTCAAGACATCATTTCACTCACAGGTCCGAATGTAAGTACAAAGTATTGACAGCGTCGTCCAGGAGTCATACACCTTGGGAGGCGGCAGGCCCCCGCCCAGCCAAAGGAGCGTCGCACATGGCCGAGTCAGTCCCGCGTTTCGATCTGATCACGATGGGCCGCATCGGGGTCGATCTCTATCCTCTGCAGACGGGCGTACCCCTGGCGGAGGTTGAGACCTTCGGCAAGTTTCTCGGCGGTTCGGCCTCCAACGTCGCGGTCGCGGCCGCCCGGCTCGGCCGCGCCACGGCCGTCATCACCCGCACGGGCGACGACCCCTTCGGCGGCTATCTGCACGGCGCGCTGAAGGAGTTCGGCGTCGACGACCGCTGGGTCACCCCGGTCGCCGCGTACCCGACCCCGGTGACGTTCTGCGAGATCTTCCCGCCGGACGACTTCCCGCTGTACTTCTACCGCCGCCCCAAGGCACCGGACCTGGAGATCCGCCCGGAGGAGCTGGACCTGGACGCGATCCGCGCGGCCTCGATCTTCTGGATGACCGGCACCGGACTGAGCGAGGAACCGAGCCGCACGGCGACGCTGGCCGCCCTCGCCCACCGCGCCAAGTCCGGCACCACGGTCTTCGACCTGGACTGGCGCCCCATGTTCTGGGCCGACCCGGACCAGGCCCGCCCGTACTACGCCGAGGCGCTCGGGCACGCGACCGTCGCGGTCGGCAACCTGGACGAGTGCGAGATCGCCACGGGCGTGCGTGAACCCCGCGCCTGCGCCGAGGCGTTGCTGGCGGCCGGGGTGGAGCTGGCCGTGGTCAAGCAGGGCCCGAAGGGGGTCCTCGCCGTGCACCGCGACGGCCGGTCGGCCGAGGTGCCGCCGGTCCCGGTCGAGGTGGTCAACGGCCTCGGCGCGGGCGACGCGTTCGGCGGCTCCCTGTGCCACGGTCTGCTCTCCGGCTGGGAGCTGGAGCGGATCATGCGGTACGCCAACGCGGCCGGCGCCCTCGTCGCCTCCCGTCTCGCCTGTTCCTCCGCGATGCCCACCGAGGCCGAGGTCGACGACCTCCTCGCGCGAGCCACTCCCTGAACGGAGCAAAGCCTTGTCCCGCAGCATCTCCAGCATCCCGGACCTCACCGCGGTCCGCGCCCGGCACCCCGAGGCGATCGCCGAGGCCGCGGCCCGCCGGGTACGCCGCCCGCTGATCGGCGACTCGGGCCGCCTGATGATCGTGGCCGCCGACCACCCGGCGCGCGGCGCGCTCGGCGTCGGCGACCGCCGGCTCGCCATGGCCAACCGGGCCGACCTGCTGGAGCGCCTGTGCACCGCGCTGTCCCGGCCCGGCGTCGACGGGGTACTGGCCACCGCCGACGTGCTGGAGGACCTGCTGCTGCTCGGCGTGCTGGAGAACAAGGTCGTCATGGGCTCGATGAACCGGGGCGGCCTCGCGGGCGCCGCCTTCGAGATGGACGACCGCTTCACCGGCCACCGCGCCGAGGACATCGCCCGGCTGCGCTTCGACGCGGGCAAGCTGCTGCTGCGCATCGACTACGACGACCCCGGCTCGCTGGCCACGATGGAGGCGAGCGCCCGCGCGGTGGACGCCATGGCCGCACGTGAACTGCCGCTCTTCGTCGAGCCGTTCATCTCCCGCCGGATCGACGGGCGGGTGCGCAACGACCTGTCGGCCGAGGCCGTGACCCGCTCCATCGCCATCGCCTCCGGCCTTGGCGGCACCTCCGCCTACACCTGGCTGAAACTGCCCGTCACCCGGAACCCGGACGACATGGCCGAGGTCCTGGAGACCTCCACGCTGCCCGCGGTCCTGCTCGGCGGCGACATAGGGGGCTCCCCGGCGGACCAGACCGCGGCCTACGAACGCTGGCGCAAGGCGCTGCGGCTGCCCACCGTGCAGGGCATGGTCGTGGGCCGCTCGCTGCTCTACCCGGCCGGGGGCAGCGTGGAGGAGGCGGTGGACACGGCCGTGGGACTGCTGTGACCGGGTTTGCTGTGGCCGACTGTCGTGACCGACTGCTGTGACCGATTGCCGTGACCGAGGAGAGGCGGAGGAGCGGACGATGACGTATCACCTTCCCGCGGGCAAGGCGGCGGCCGACGGCCCGTACGCCGTGGACGTGACGCCCGAGAGCGCGGGCTGGGGCTACTCCGGCCTGCGCGTGGTGAACCTGGCCCCCGGCGGCAGCCACACCTTCGACAGCGGCGGGAGCGAGTGGATCGTGCTGCCGCTGAGCGGCGGCTGCACGGTCGCGACCGCCGACGACTTCGGCCGGGAGACCTTCGAACTCGACGGCCGGGACAGCGTGTTCAGCGGTGTCACGGACTTCGCGTACGTCCCCCGCGACGCCCGCACGACCCTGACCTCCACCGGCGGCGGCCGGTTCGCCCTGACCGGCGCCCGCTGCACCCGCCGCCTGCCCGCCCGCTACGGCCCGGCGTCCTCGGTGCCGGTGGAGCTGCGCGGCACCGGGAACTGCTCGCGGCAGGTCAACAACTTCGGCGCGGCGGCCCCCGCCGGAGGCGGTGACGAACAGGGTTTCGAGTGCGACAAGCTGATCGCGGTCGAGGTCATCACGCCGGGCGGCAACTGGTCGTCCTTCCCGCCGCACAAGCACGACGAGCACCGCCCCGGCGAGGAGTCGGTGCTCGAGGAGATCTACTACTTCGAGTTCGCGGCCCACGACGGCACCCCCGGCCTCGGCTACCAGCGCGTCTCACCGTCCGGGCAGGGGCAGGGGACCGACGTACTCGCCGAGGTGCGCGACGGGGACGTCGTGCTGATCCCCGACGGCTGGCACGGGCCGTCGATGGCGGTCCCCGGCCACCACATGTACTACCTGAACGTCATGGCGGGGCCGGAGGCCGAACGCGCCTGGCTGATCTGCGACCACCCCGACCACGCCTGGATCCGCGACACCTGGCCCGACCAGCCGGTCGACCCCCGGCTGCCCCTCTACACCGCACCGGAGAGGTCCGCATGAGCGTCGCCGCCACCCGCCGACTGACCACCGCCCAGGCCCTGGTGCGCTTCCTGGCCGCGCAGTACACCGAGCGCGACGGCGTACGGCACCGGCTGATCACGGGCACCTGGGGGATCTTCGGCCACGGCAACGTGGCGGGTCTCGGCCAGGCACTCGTGGAGTACCGCGAGCTGATGCCGTACCACCAGGGCCGTAGCGAACAGGCCATGGTGCACGCGGCCGTCGGCCACGCCCGGCAGCTCAACCGCCTGTCCGCACAGGCGGTGACGACCTCCATCGGCCCCGGTGCCACCAACCTGGTCACCGGCGCCGCCCTCGCCACGGTCAACCGCCTGCCGGTCCTGCTCCTCCCCGGCGACTACTTCGCCTCGCACGCCGCCGACCCGCTCCTCCAGCAGCTGGAGCACCCGGTCGAGGCCGACGTGTCCGTCAACGACGCCCTGCGGCCGGTGTCCCGGTACTTCGATCGGATCACCCGGCCCGAGGCGCTCCTCGCCTCCGCGCTCCAGGCGATGCGCGTGCTCAGCGACCCGGCGGAGACCGGCGCGGTCACCCTCGCACTGCCCCAGGACGTGCAGGCGCAGGCGTACGACTGGCCGGAGGAGTTCTTCGCCGACCGGGTGTGGCGGGTACGTCGCCCGGCTCCCGACCCGGCGGAGCTGATCGAGGCGGTCCGGGCGGTCCGGGCCGCCGCCCGCCCGCTGATCGTCGCGGGCGGCGGTGTGCACCACAGCGAGGCGGAAGGGGCCCTCGGGGCGCTCGTGGACGCCACCGGCATCCCGGTCGCCTCCACCCAGGCCGGCAAGGGCGTGCTGCGCCACGACCACCCGGCGGATCTCGGTGGCATCGGCCACACCGGCACCGCGGTGAGCGACGCCCTCGCCCGCACCGCGGACCTGGTGATCGGCGTCGGCACCCGCTACTCGGACTTCACCACCGCCTCCGGCACCCTCTTCCAGCACCCGGACGTCCGCTTCCTGAACCTCAACATCACCGCCTTCGACGCCCACAAGCTCGCCGCCGGCACCCTGGTGTGCGACGCGCGGTCGGGGCTCACCGCGCTGACGGAGGCGTTGTCCGGACACCGGGTGGACGCGGCGTACGAGACGGAGTACCGCACCGGGAAGGCCCGTTGGGCCGAGGCGGTCGAGGCGGCGTTCCGCGCCGACGACGACGGCGCGGTGCCGACCCAGACCCAGGTGCTGGGCGCGCTGGACGGCGTCGTCGGCGACCAGGACGTGGTGATCAACGCGGCCGGCTCGTTCCCCGGCGACCTGCACAAGCTGTGGCGGGCCCGCTCCCCGCGCCAGTACCACCTGGAGTACGGCTACTCCTGCATGGGCTACGAGATCCCGGCCGCCCTCGGCGTCCAGCAGGCCGCGCCGGGCACCCCCGTGTGGGCCCTGGTGGGCGACGGGACGTACCTGATGAACCCGACCGAGATCGTCACGGCGGTGCAGGAGAACCTGCCGGTGAAGCTGGTCCTGGTCCAGAACCACGGCTACGCGTCCATCGGCGGCCTGTCCGAGTCGGTCGGCGCCGAGCGCTTCGGCACCGACTACCGTCACCGCGTCGCCGACGGCTCCTTCACCGGCGCCCCGCTCCCCGTCGACCTCGCCGCCAACGCGGCCAGCCTCGGCATGGACGTGCTGCGCGCCAAGACGGTGCGGGAGCTGCGCGAGGCACTGGCGACGGCCCGCGCGGCGACCCGCCCGACCTGTGTGTACGTCGAGACGGCGCCCCCGTCGGCCGCCCTCCCGGCGGAGGCCTGGTGGGACGTGCCGGTGGCCGAGGTGTCGGCCCGCGAGGCGGCCACAGACGCGCGGGCGGCCTACGAGCGCGCGGTCGCCGACCGCCGCCGCCACCTCTGACCCCGCCGGCACCCCGCCACCCAGTCAGTCCCCTACGCAAGGGAGGTACGTCCATGGCGAAGACCGGCGACCCCGCACGCGCCGTGACCGCCCCCGCGACCGGCACCCTGGACTTCGCCCTGGACCGGAGCAGTCCGGTGCCGCTCTACTACCAGCTGGCCCGGCAGTTGGAGGCGGCGATCGAGCACGGCGCCCTCGCACCGGGGAACCTGCTGGGCAACGAGGTCGACCTCTCCGTCCGCCTCGGTCTGTCCCGGCCGACGGTCCGGCAGGCCATCCAGTCGCTGGTCGACAAGGGGCTGCTGGTACGGCGGCGCGGGGTCGGCACCCAGGTGGTGCACAGCCAGGTCAGGCGCCCGCTGGAGCTGAGCAGCCTCTACGACGACCTGGAGGCGGCCGGACAGGACCCCGGGACCCGGGTGGTGCGCAACGAGGCCGTCCCGGCCACCGCCGAGGTCGCGGCGGCCCTCGGCGTCGCGGAGGGCACCGAGGTCGCCGTCCTGGAGCGGCTGCGCCTCACCCACGGGCAGCCGGTGGCGATGCTGTGCAACCACCTTCCGGCGGGCCTGCTGGAACTCGACGACGCCCGGCTGGAGTCGACGGGTCTGTACCGGATGATGCGCGCCCGCGGCATCACCCTGCACAGCGCCCGCCAGACCGTCGGCGCCCGCATCGCCTCCCGCGCGGAGGCCGAGCGGCTCGGCGAGCGGGAGGGCGCCGCGCTGCTCACCATGCGGCGCATCGCGTACGACGACACCGGGCGGCCGGTCGAGTACGGGACGCACGTCTACCGCGCGTCCCGGTACGCGTTCGACTTCCAGCTGCTGGTCAGGAACTGACCGGGCTGAGGGACCGTGTCCGGGCGGGCACGCGGGAGGGAGTCTCGAATCCGAAGTGCGCTTCACGTCGGGCACTCAGTAGTCTCGGCTCGCGTGAACAGGCGAAAGCACAAGAAACTGTCCCGGCGCCTCGTCGACGCCGCGCTCGTCGGCGAGCCGGCGCGGGTGCGGGCCGCGCTGCGGGCCGGAGCACCCGCCGAGACGGCGGACCCGGCCGGGAGCACCCCGCTGTACCTCGCGTCCGTGAACGGGGACACCGACATCGTCCGCGTACTGCTCGCGGCCGGTGCCCGGCCGGACACGGAGAGCGGAATCGGCTCGGAGGGCACACCGCTGTGCGGGGCGGCCTGCTGGGGACACACCGAGACCGTCCGCGCGCTCCTCGAGTACGGAGCCGACCCGAACCTGCGCGAGGACCACGGCACCGGCCGGGCGCCGCTGGACTGGGCCTCCAACGGACCGCACCAGGAGACGGCGGACCTGCTCGTCGCCGCGGGCGCGCGACCGCGGGACTGACCTCGGGAGGGGACGGCACGAAGAAGGGCCTTCCCGGACTCGCGTCCGTGAAGGCCCTTCACACCGTCGGGACGACAGGATTTGAACCTGCGACCCCTTGACCCCCAGTCAAGTGCGCTACCAAGCTGCGCCACGTCCCGGTGTCGTCTCGTGCGGTGAACCGCGCGATCACGCGGACAGCACTTTACCCCACGGACGGGGCCGCGCCTAAGCGGGCGCGGGAGAGGGACAATCGGTCGTATGAACAGCCCTGCCGACAACCCCGTGGACAGCACAGCCGCCGACCGCCCGGTGGAGGGGCGGGACCGCGACGACGAGGGCCGGGCGCGCAACGCCCGGCCGCGGGACGGGCTCGGACGCCCGCTGCCGTACGGCGCGGACGGCGTGCCGCGCCAGCCCGAGGGCGTCGTACGGGCTCCGGAGGCGACCGTCGCCGAGGCGCAGCGGCTGCTGGACGACGGGAAGCCGTTCCACGCGCACGAGGTCTTCGAGGACGCCTGGAAGTCGGGGCCCGAGGAGGAGCGGGAGCTGTGGCGGGGCATGGCCCAGCTCGCCGTCGGGCTCACCCACTCGGCGCGCGGCAACTCCACCGGTGGGGCGAGGCTGCTGCGGCGCGGGGCGGGTGCCGTCACGGCGTGGGCGGCGTCGGGGGCCGGGCGGGAGCGGCCGTACGGGATGGACCTGGGCGCGGTCGCCGGGTGGGCCCGGGAGCTGGCCGGCGAGGTGGAGGGCGGCGGTTCCGTGGACGCGGCGGCGCGGGCGCCCCGGCTCCGGGGCTGAGTTCCGTCGGGGCGGCCCGGCCGGGGCGTGGTCGGTGGCGTACGGCAGACTCGTGCCGTGCGGACAATTCATGTGATCGGTATCGGCGCGGGCGACCCCGAGCAGCTGACGCTCCAGGCCGTCAGGGCGCTGCGCGGCACGGACGTGTTCTTCGTCCTCGACAAGGGCGAGGCCAAGTCCGACCTGGTGCGGCTGCGCAGGGACATGCTGGAGGCGCACGTACCGGAGGGGACGTACCGGGTCGTCGAGGCGCGCGATCCCGAGCGGGACCGCGGCGCGGGCGGCGCGGCGTACTCCCCCGCCGTCGGGGACTGGCGCAGTGCCCGGGCCGGGATCTACGAGCGGCTGATCGCCGAGGAGCTGGGCGAGGACGAGACCGGCGCGTTCCTGGTCTGGGGCGACCCCGCGCTGTACGACAGCACGCTGGGCATCCTGGAGGAGATCCTGGAGCGCGGCTCGGTCGCGTTCGAGTACGACGTCGTGCCCGGCATCAGCAGTGTCTCCTCGCTGGTCGCCCGGCACCGGACGGGGCTGAACCGGGTGGCGCGCCCGGTGCAGATCACCACGGGGCGGCGGCTGGCCGAGGGGTTTCCCAAGGACGCGGACGACGTCGTCGTGATGCTGGACGCCCACCAGGCCTTCCGGCGGTACGCGGACCAGGACATCGACATCTACTGGGGCGCCTACCTGGGCACCCCGGACGAGATACTCGACTCCGGCCCGATCGCCGAGGCCGCACCCCGCATCGAGCGGCTGCGCGCGGAGGCCCGGGAGCGCAAGGGCTGGATCATGGACACCTACCTGCTGCGGCGCAATCCCGGCGAGCGCTGACCCGGCCGGGCCGCCGCCCTCCGACCGTGCCCCCGGGCGCACCCGGGCGGACCGTCCCCGCATGCGTGGCCCGTGCACCGGTGTGATCGTGACCGTGTGACAGTCGCCGAGGAATCGCCACGGACCGTCGCCACCCAGCCGCCCGTGCTGGACCGGCGGCGCCGCAACGTCGTCTTCGTCACGATCATGCTCGGCATGCTGCTCGCGGCCCTGGACCAGACGATCGTGGGCACCGCGCTGCCCACGATCGTGTCGGACCTGGGCGGTGCCGAGCACATGTCGTGGGTGGTGACCTCGTACCTGCTCGCGGAGACCGTGGCGACGGTGCTGGTCGGCAAGTTCGGCGACCTGTTCGGCCGCAAGGTCGTCTTCCAGGTGTCCGCGGTCGTGTTCATCACCGGCTCGTTCCTGTGCGGGCTGGCGACCAACATGCCGCTGCTGATCGTCTGGCGGGCGGTGCAGGGCGTCGGCGCGGGCGGCCTGATGGTGACGGCGATGGCGCTGATCGCGGACGTCATCCCGCTGCGGGAGCGGGGCAAGTACCAGGGCGCGATCGGCGCGGTGTTCGGGGTCGCGACGGTCATCGGCCCGCTGCTCGGCGGGCTGTTCACCGACCACCTGTCCTGGCGCTGGGCCTTCTACGTCAACGTGCCCATCGCGGTCGTCGTGGTGATCGCCGCCGCCCGCACCATCCCGGTGGTGAAGTCGGCGGCCCGTCCCGTCATCGACTACCTGGGCATCGCGCTGGTCGCGGTCGGGGCGAGCGCTCTGATCCTGGCGACGAGTTGGGGCGGCAACGAGTACGCGTGGGGCTCGGCCGTGATCATCGGCCTGTTCGCGGGCGGGCTGGTCGCGCTCGGCCTGTTCTGCTGGGTGGAGACCCGGGCGGCCGAACCGATGCTGCCGATGCGGCTGTTCTCCAACCCGGTGTTCACCGTCTGCTCGATCCTCAGCTTCATCGTGGGCTTCGCCATGCTGGGGGCGCTGACGTATCTGCCCACGTACCTGCAGTACGTCGACGGGGACTCGGCCACCGTCTCCGGGGTGCGGACGCTGCCGATGGTGGCGGGGCTGCTGATCGCCTCGGTGTTCAGCGGCAACGTGGTCAGCAAGACGGGGCGCTACCGGCTGTTCCCCATCGCGGGCACGCTGGTGATGGGCGTCGGCCTGTACCTGATGTCGCTGATGGGCGCGTCCACGGGCGCGGGACTCGAGTCGCTGTACATGTTCGTCCTCGGTTCGGGGATCGGCCTGTCCATGCAGGTGCTGACCATCGCCGTGCAGAACACGGTCGAGTACTCCGACCTGGGCACGGCGACCTCCGGCGTCACCTTCTTCCGCACGCTGGGCAGTTCCTTCGGCACCGCGGTGTTCGGCACGATCTACGCCAACGCGCTCGGCCCCAACCTGCGCGACGGCGTCGCGGCTGCGGCCCGCACCGGGGCCGCCGACCCCTCGGTGATCGCCAGGGCCTCGACCAGTCCGGAGGGGGTGCACCGGCTGCCGTCCCCGGCGTCGGCGCCGATCGTCGGCGCGTACGCGGACACCATCCAGACCGTGTTCCTGTGGACCGTGCCGGTCGCGGCCCTGGGCTTCCTGGTCGCGCTGTTCCTCAAGCAGGTCCAGCTGCGCGACAGCGCCCGCGCGGGCTCCACCGACATGGGCGAGGGCTTCGCCTCACCGCACGACGCCAGCAGCAGGCGGACGCTGGAGGCCTCCGTCGGAAAGATCATCGGCGGTACGGAGCTGGACACCGCGCGTCGGATCGTCGCGGACAGCGACACCCGGCTGGATGTCGCCGGTGCCTGGGCGGTGATGCAGGTGGACCTGTTCACGCGGCTGGTCGGACACGCCAGCCTCGGCCTGATCGCCGCCCGCCGCCGGCTGCCGCCGGAGGTGCTGCTGCCGGTCTTCGACCGGATGGTGGAGGAGGGGTTCCTGACCCGGCACGGCTCCCTGCTCTCGCACACCGACGCGGGCGCCCGTGAGGCCCTGGTGATCGGCCGGGCGTGGGCGGCCTGGCTGGAGGACCGGGTGGAGCGGGACATCGGCCGCCCCACGGACACGGAGCTGCGCGCGGCCGTCGACGCCATCGCCAAACGCCTGCTGGTGGAGGACCTCAGCAACGGGCTCCCCCAGCGGATCAGGCAAGGAGCAACTGCAGACCGCCCACAACCGTCGCCGCGATCACCAGACGTTCGAACAGGCGTTGGTTGATCCGGTCCACGGCCCACTTGCCGAGGAACGCGCCGGGCACCACGAACACGACCAGCGCGGCGTCGAGCAGCAGCGAGTGCCCGTCGATCAGGCCGAGGCCCGCGCTGAAGGGCAGCTTGGAGACGTTGACGATCAGGAAGAAGAACGCCGACGTACCCAGGAAGCCGAGTTTGCGGAAGCCCGCGGAGAGCAGGTACATCGACATCACCGGGCCGCCCGCGTTGGCGACCATCGTGGTGAACCCGCCCAGGACGCCGTACGAACGGGCCTTCACGCGGCCGGTGCGCGAGGTGACCTCGTCCGGCTGCTCGGCCGCGTCGGCCCGCCGTCGGCGCCACATCGTCACGCCGGCCATGAACAGCAGGATCACGCCGATCGACGTGCGCACGACCGCGTCGTCGGCCCACACCAGGAACAGGGTGCCGACGACCACGCCCACGCCGACCGCCGGGAACAGCCGCCACAGGGTGGGCCAGTGCGCGTGGCGCCGGTAGGTGAGGACGGCCAGGACGTCCCCGGCGATCAGCACCGGCAGCAGGATGCCGGTGGAGGCGCGGGCGGGCAGGACGGCCGCGAAGATCGCGAGACTGACCGTGTTGGCGCCGCTCACCGCGGTCTTGGAGAAGCCGACGAGCAGCGCCGCGAAGGCGAGGGCGGCGAATTCCCAGCCGGTGAGGTGCCAGAGCGTCATGGTGTCCATTGCGGGCTCCGATGCTATGCGCACCCCACCGGCACCGTAAGCACCGTCTCGCCCATTGATCCTTAGCGTGGTCCCCGGTGGTCGGTGTACGCCGCCCTCAGCTCGCGCTTCAGCACCTTCATGCTCGGCCCGAGCGGCAGCTCGTCCGCGAACTCCACCCGGCGCGGGTACTTGTGCCGCCCGAGGTGCTGCTTGGACCACTCGGTGACCCCGGCGGCGTCCGGCACCGCGTCGGGCGTGGTGCCGGGGGCGCGCACGACCACGGCGCAGACCTCCTCGCCGTGGAGTTCGTCCGGGAGCCCGATGACGGCGACCTGGGCGATGCCGGGGTGGCGCATCAGCACCTCCTCGACCTCCCGCGGATAGACGTTGTAGCCGCCCCGGATGATGACGTCCTTCTTCCGGTCGACGATCCTCAGGAACCCGTCCTCGTCCTTGGTGCCCAGGTCGCCGGTGCGGAACCAGCCGTCGACGAGCGCCTCAGCGGTGGCCTCGGGGCGGCCGAGGTAGCCGGAGAAGACGTTGTGGCCGCGGACGACGACCTCGCCCAGTTCCCCGGGCGGCAGCAGTTCCACGGCGTCCTCGACCTCGGCGCGGGCGATCTCCACGTCGACGCCCCACAGCGGGTGGCCGATGGTGCCGGGCCTGGCGCCGAACACCGGCTGGTTCACGGCCGCCGCCGGAGAGGTCTCCGACAGCCCGTACCCCTCGTAGATCCTCGCCCCGAAGGCCTCCTCGAACCGTTCGAGGACGGCCACCGGCAGCGAGGCGCCGCCGGAGATGCACACCCGCAGCTCCGGCAGGGCCGCGGCTCCGGCCGCCGCGGCGGCGAGGGCGACGAACATGGTCGGCACTCCGTGGAAGGTGTTGACGCCCTCCTTCACCATCAGCTCGATCGCGCGCGCCGCGTCGAAGCGCGGCAGCAGGACGAGGGTCGCGCCCGCCCGCCAGGTGGAGTTGAGGGAGACGGTCTGGCCGAAGGCGTGGAAGAGGGGCAGCGCGCCGAGTGCCACGTCGTCGGGCCGGATGTCGTTGGCGTCGAAGGCGTTGACGGTCGCGTTCATCACCAGGTTGAAGTGGCTGAGCACGGCGCCCTTGGGCACTCCGGTCGTGCCGCTGGTGTAGAAGACGACGGCCGGGTCGTCGGCGTCCCGGGTGACGTACGAGGGCAGGGGCTCGGCGTCGGCGGCGAGCCGGTCGAACTCCTCGCCGAGCGTGATCGTCCGTACGCCCGCCTCCCGCGCCGCGGCCGCTCCGGTCTCCGCCTGGGCCGGATGGCACAGCAGCAGGGCGGCACCGCTGTCGCGCAGGACGTGTTCGACCTCGGCCGGGGACAGCAGCAGGTGCACCGGCACCACCACGGCGCCGGTCGCGGCCACGGCGTAGTACGCGACGGGGAAGTCGGCGGTGTTCGGTGCCATCAGCGCCACCCGGTCCCCCGGCCGGACGTCCAGGCCGACGAGGGCACCGGCCCGGGCGCGGGCCCGCCGCCACACCTCGGCGAAGGTCAGCCGCAGGTCGCCCTCGACCAGCGCCTCCTTGTCGGGACGGCGCCGGGCGTTCTCGGCGAGGATTGCGGCGACGGAGAGGGTTGCCATGGGGTGTTGCTCCGTTTCCTTGCTGCGGCTCTGCAGGGGGTGGCGGCTCTGTGGCCGGGTGGGCCTAGTGGCGTTCGACGAGGACCGCGCTGCCCTGCCCCACGCCCACGCACATCGTGGCCAGCCCGCGGCCGGCGCCCGTGCGACGCATGCGGTGGAGCAGTGTGGTGAGGATGCGGGCGCCGGAGCAGCCGAGCGGGTGGCCCAGCGCGATGGCGCCACCGGTGGGGTTGACCAGGTCGGGGTCGATGCCGAGCTGGTCGACGCAGGCGAGGGCCTGGGCGGCGAACGCCTCGTTGAACTCGGCCTCGGCGAGGTCGCCGATGCTCCAGCCCGCCCGGGCCAGCACCTTGCGGGTGGCGGGGACCGGGCCGATGCCCATGACGTCGGGGTGGACGCCGGCCGAGCCGCCCGCGACGTAGCGGCCCAGCGACTCCAGGCCGAGGTCGTTCAGCGCCTCCTCGCTGACCAGGAGGAGGCCCGCGGCGCCGTCGTTCATCGGGGAGGCGTTGCCCGCGGTGACCGTGCCGCCGGCGCGGAAGACGGGCTTGAGGCGGCCCAGCTTCTCCAGGGAGGTGTCCTCGCGGACGCACTCGTCGGTGTCGACGACCACGCCGTCGGGGCGCTCGACGGGGAGGATCTCGTCGTCGAAGTGGCCGTTCTTCCGGGCCTCGGCGGCCAGGCGGTGGCTGCGCAGGGCGAACGCGTCCTGACGCTCGCGCGGGACGCCGTACCGCTCGGCGACCTCCTCGGCCGTCTCCCCCATGGCGAGCAGACCGTGCAGGTCCTTCATCGCCGGGTTGACCAGGCGCCAGCCGAGCCGGGTGTCGGCGGTCTCGATGCGGTGCGGCAGCGCCTCGTCGGGGCGGGGCAGCACGAAGGGGGCGCGGCTCATGGACTCGGAACCGCCCGCGAGGACGATGTCGGCCTCGCCCGCGGCGATGGTGCGGGCGGCGGTGGTGACGGCTTCGAGGCCGGAGGCGCACAGCCGGTTGACGGTGGCGCCCGGCACGGTCTCGGGCAGGCCCGCGAGCAGCGCGGCCATGCGGGCGACGTTGCGGTTGTCCTCGCCCGCCTGGTTGGCGGCGCCCCAGTACACGTCGTCGACCCGGGCCGGGTCCAGCGCGGGCACGTCGGCGACCAGGCCGCGGAGCACGGCGGCGGCGAGGTCGTCCGGCCGTACGGTGGACAGCGCGCCGCGCAGCTTGCCGATCGGGGTGCGGCGGGCGGCCGCGAAGTGGACGGGACGCACGAGGGACTCCTGACCGTCGTCGCGCGGTCACCGGACGGCGCGCCGCCGCCGCGTCGACCACCGCGAACCTTGATGAGCACTACCCTTAATTAGCACTGCTAGTTTTGGACTATAGACCGCCGGACGGCGTCCTGGGAAGATCCTCCGGACGAACGTCACCGACGCAGCCGGAGGATCCATGGCCGAGGCCCGCGAGCACACGCTGACCGGAACGCGGGGACGGATCGCCGTCCGCGAGTGGCCCGCCGTGCGTCCCCGCTACGTGGCGCTGCTGGTCCACGGATACGGCGAGCACACCGGGCGCTACGAGGAGGTGGCCGGCGTGCTGACCGGCCACGGCGCGGCCGTCTACGCGCCGGACCACGCCGGGCACGGACGCTCGGACGGCGAGCGGGTGGTCGTCGAGGACTTCGAGGACGTGGTCACCGACGTGCACGCCGTGGCGGACCTCACCCGCGCCGCCCACCCCGGCCTGCCGGTCGTCATGGTCGGCCACTCCATGGGCGGCCTGATCGCCTCCCGCTACGCCCAGCGTCACCCGGGCGAGCTGACGGCGCTGGTGCTGTCGGGACCCGTCATCGGCGACTGGGAGCTGCCGCGCCGGCTGCTCGCCCTGGAGGAGATCCCCGACACCCCGATCAGCCCGGCCTCGCTCTCCCGCGACCCGGCGGTGGGAGCGGCGTACGCGGCCGACCCGCTGGTCTGGCACGGGCCGATGAAGCGGCCGACGCTTCGGGCGTTCGTGCGGACGCTGGAGACCGTGGCCGCGGGCGGCGACGTCGGCCGGCTGCCGCTGCTGTGGGTGCACGGGGACGACGACCGGCTGGTGCCGCTGCCCGGCAGCCGCGTCGGCGTGGAACCGCTGAGCGGCGGCGACCTGACCGTGCGGATCTACCCGGGCGCCCGGCACGAGGTCTTCAACGAGACGAACCGGGCGGAGGTCTTCGCGGACGTCACGCGCTTCCTGGACGGCGTGCTCGCCCGCTGAGCGGCCGCGCCCCCGGTGCCGGGGTCCGCCGGGCGTTTGTCCCCCGGGCCCCTTGGGCACCCGCGCCCGCATGGAGTGGTTGCGCCGCGCCGCCTGCGTGGATGAGGACCCCGATCTGTTCTTCCCGGTGGGCACCGCCGGACCCGCCCTGCGGGACACGGCGGCCGCCAAACGCGTCTGCGCCAGATGCCCGGTGACCCCCGAGTGCCTGGCCTTCGCCCTGGAATCGGGGCAGACGTCGGGCGTGTGGGGCGGCACCGACGAGGCGGAGCGCGTCGCGCTGCTCCGGCTGACCACGCAGTACGCACGTACGCACGTACGCACGACGAAATGAGGGACACCTCATGGCCGACGCCCTCGAACTCGACGCGCTGTGGGAGGACTTCCACCGCGTGGTGAACATGACCTCCGCGGAACTCGCGGACTGGCTCCGGGTGCGCGACTCCGGCGAGCTGACCGAGCCGCTGCCGGACGACGCCGGGCCACCGCTGGGACAGCACGTCCTCGCGATCCTGCAGAAGCGGCGCACCGACCTGACCGGGGACGACCTGCGCGCCATGCGCAAGGTCGTGGACACCGTGACCTCGCAGACCGACCTGGAGAACGAGCCCGCGGCCGAGGACACCCGCCTTCGGCACCGGCTCATGACGGTCGGTCACGACCCGCTGAAGCCGTAGCCGTGGGCCGCGACCAACGGCGGACCGTGCGCGAACTCGTCGACGCGCACGGGCAGACGTACGCCGAAGAGGCGGGCATCCGGCTGAAGGACACCCCTCAGCCGCTGTACCGGCTGCTGGTCCTCGCGCACCTGCTCAGCGCCCGGATCAGCGCCTCCGTCGCGGTCGCCGCCGCGCGCGCCCTGAGCGAGGCGGGATTGCGCGACCCGCGCAGCATGGCCGGGGCCACCTGGCAGCAGCGGGTGGACGCGCTCGGGCGGGGCGGCTACCGGCGCTACGACGAGCGCACCGCCACCCAGCTCGGCGAGGCCGCCGAACTGCTGACCGAGCGGTGGGGCGGCGACCTTCGCCGGCTCCGCGACGAGGCGGACGGCGACGTCTCCGAGCTGCGGCGGCTGCTCCAGGAGTTCCCCGGAATGGGTCCGACCGGCGCGGACATCTTCCTGCGCGAGGCTCAGCTGGTCTGGCCGGAGGCGGGTCCCCGGCTTGACCGCAAGGCCCTCCGGGGCGCGGAGCGGCTCGATCTGCCCGGGGACCAGGACCGGCTCCTCGCCCTGGCCGGGAAGACGGAACCGGCCGTCCTGGCGGCCGCCCTGGTGCGGGCGGCGGTGGACAAGGAGGTGGCCGAGGACACCCTCGACCGCGTCGGCTGAGTGCGCCGGACCCGGCGGTCCGGCCCGCTCCCGGCGCCCGGCGGCGCCGGTCACCCGAACAGGCCCGTGCGCTGGTGCGCCCCCGGCCCCGGTGATGCGCTGAGGACACCGTTTCCCGTCCCAGGAGGCATCCCGCGATGAGCCGTCGTCCGTCCCACCCCGCCCGTCTCCTGGCCTCCGCCCTGGCGGCGGGCGCGCTGCTCACCACGGCGGCCTGTTCGGACGGCGGCGGGTCGCAGAGCGCCTCGGACACCGCCGCCGAACAGGCCGGGGTAGCCCGGCCCGACGCCGCGAAGCAGACCCCGACCGGCTCCCCCAGCGCCTCCCCCGCCTCCCTCACCGAGGCCGGCGCCAAGGCCGCCCTGCTCACCGAGGCCGACCTGGAGGGCGGCTGGAACCAGGTCCAGGACGCGGACAAGTGGCGGGACCGGCTGCTCGTCGGCGAGGTGGACGTGGCGGACTTCCTCACCGCGAAGTCCAGCGCGACGGACTGCCAGGCACTGCTGGACGCCCTCTACGGCGACGGCCTGCTGGGCGACCCGTCGGGACCGTCGGCCCTCACCGGCTTCGAGCAGGGCGACTCCCGCCTGCTGGAGCAGGTCGCCGGGTACGACCGCGCGGGTCTGGACGCCCGGATGAAGTGGCTCCGGACCCTGCCGGACACCTGTGACGAGTTCACCGCCACCGGCGCCGGGGGCGCCAGGCGCACGGTTCAGGTGACCGAGGCGTCGGTGCCCGACGTGGGCGACGCCCGTGCGGGGCTGCGGGTGAGCGTCCAGGGGGACGCCGACGGCGGCCCCGCCACGCTCACCCTGGACGTCGCCGCGGTGCGCGTCGACACCTCCGCCGTCACCGTCATGGGCGGCGGCCTCGCGGGCGGGCAGACCGACTCGGTCGAACAGGCGGTGCGCCAGGGCACCGAGCGCCTCAAGACCGTCCTGGACGGCGGGACCCCCTCTCCGCAGCCCACCACCATGGACTGACCGCGGCCTTCACCGCGTCGTGCGCACATCCGGCGAAACCCGGACAGGGTGATCACCGGACGGCACAATGGTGTGCGACGGACGGCGCAGGCGCGAAGGAGCCGACACGTGAGCGAGAGCGACCCCGTGCCCGGCGGGCGCCCCGGCGAGGTCGAACGGGCCACCGCGCTGACCGGCGAGCTGACCGGGCAGGGCGTGCACGGCGTGGTGCTGGCGTACGTCGACACCGCCGGGATCGCCCGGGTGAAGACCGTGCCCACCGCGAAGCTCGCCGCGGCCGCGGCCTGGGGCGTCGGCATGTCCCCGGTGTTCGACACCTTCCTGGCCGACGACTCGATCGTCGCCACGGACGTCCTCGGCTCCCCCGACGGCGACCTGCGCCTCTACCCCGACCTCGACCGGCTGACCGTGCTCGCGGCGCAGCCCGGCTGGGCGTGGGCGCCGGTGGACCGGATCACGCAGGAGGGTGCCCCGCACCCGGCGTGCGGGCGCACCGTGCTGCGCCGGATCGTGGCCGGGGCGGCCGAGCGGCACGGCATCACCTTCAGGGCCGCCGTCGAGGTGGAGTGGGCCGTGGGCCGGGGCGACGCGGACGGCGACGCGTTCGTGCCCGCGGTGTCCGGACCGGCGTACGGCGCGGCCCGGCAGGTCGAGCTGAGCGACTGCGCCGCCGACCTGCTGGCGGCGCTGGCGGCGCAGGGCGTGGACGTGGAGCAGTTCCATCCCGAGTACGCGGCGGGGCAGTTCGAGGTCTCGGTGGGGGCGCTCGGCCCGGTGGCGGCGGCCGACCACAGCGTGCTGGTGCGGCAGACGATCCGGGCGGTCTCGCGGCGCCACGGGCTGCGCGTCTCCTTCGCCCCTGCCGTCCTCGGACAGGGCGTCGGCAACGGCGGGCATCTCCACCTCTCCGCCTGGCGCGACGGGACGAACCTGCACGCGGGCGGGACCGCCCGGTACGGGATGACCGCCGAGGCGGAGTCCTTCGTGGCCGGGGTGCTCGGCCACCTCCCGGCGCTCACGGCGCTCACCGCGCCGAGCCCGGCGAGCCGGCTGCGGCTGCGGCCCTCGCAGTGGGCCGGGGTGTTCACCGCCTGGGGGCGGGAGACCCGCGAGGCCGCGCTGCGGATCGTCACCGGCACCGCCGGGATCCGCGACCGCGCGGCGAACCTGGAGGTGAAGCCGGTCGACCTCGCCGCCAACCCGTACCTCGCCCTCGCCTCGGTGATCGCCGCCGGACTGGACGGGCTGGCCTCGTCCGCCCCGCTGCCCGAGGAGATCACCGGCGACCCGGCCCGGCTCGATCCCGCCGCGGCCGCCGCCCGGGGCGTGCGGCGGCTGCCGGTCACGCTCACGGAGTCGGTGGCCGCCTTCCGGACCGACGGCGTACTGCGCGAGGCGCTGGGTCCGGTGCTGGCCGAGGGGTGATCGCCGTGCGGCTGGGCGAGGCCGGGTCGGTCGAGGGGCTGGACGACGACGGTGTGGCGGCGGCGTACCGCTGGAAGTACTGAGATGGCCGCCGGACCGGTGGCCGAGCGGCTTGCCGCGCTGGAGCTGGTGGACCACCACTGCCACGGTGCCGTCACCGACGACCTGGACCGTGCTGGTTTCGAGGCCCTGCTCACGGAGGGCGAGGCGTGGCCCGGCGTCTCCCCCTTCGACAGCCCCGTCGGCCTCGCCGTGCGCCGCCACTGTGCGCCCCTGCTGGGTCTGCCGCGCCACTGTCCCGCCGGGGTGTACCTGGCCCGGCGGTCCGAGCTGGGCGCCGCCGAGGTCAACCGGCGGTTCCTGCGGGCCGCGCGCACCGGCGCGTTCTGCGTGGACACGGGGTACGCCCCGCACCGCGTGACCGCACCGGCCGAGCTGGCCGAGGCCGCCGGCGCGAAGGCGTACGACGTGGTCCGGCTGGAGGGCGTCGCGGAGGCCGTGGTGGCCGACGGTGTCGAACCGGACGCGTACGCACGCGCGTTCCGCACGGCCGCGTGGGAGGCGGTACGGCGGCCGGGTGTGGTGGCCGTCAAGTCGGTGGCGGCCTACCGCACCGGGTTCGATCTGGACCCGGCCCGCCCCTCGCCCGCCGAGGTGACCGAGGCCGCCCGGCGCTGGCTGGCGCGCGGCGGCGGCCGGCTCGACGACCCGGTGCTCGTGCGGCACCTGCTGTGGACCGCCGTGGACCTCGGCCGGCCGCTGCAACTGCACACCGGGTTCGGCGACGGCGACATCCGCCTGCACCGGGCGGACCCCACCCTGCTGACCGACTGGCTGCACCTGACCGCCGGCACCATCCCGGTCCTGCTGCTGCACTGCTGGCCGTACCAGCGCCAGGCCGCCTATCTCTGTGCGGTCTTCGAGCGGGTGTACCTCGACGTGGGGCTCACCCTGCACCACGTCGGCCCCGCGCGGGCGGGCGCGGTCCTCGCGGAGGCACTGGAGATCACCCCGTTCCGCAAGCTGCTCCACAGCTCCGACGCCTACGGACTGGCCGAGTTCCACCACCTGGGGGCGCTGGCCTTCCGGCAGGGACTGGCCGGTCTGCTTCAGGAGCGGCTGGACGCCGACGAGCTGTCCCTCCCGGACGCGCTGCGCCTGGCCCGCTGGGTCGGACGGGACAATGCCCGGCGGGTCTACCGGCTGCCCGGTGGCCCGGCGGACGACGGCTGAGCGGCGTGGGACGGGTCACAGTCCCGGAGCGCCGCCCGGGAAGCACGAACGGCTGAAAGTATGATCAAGCGATGTCTGACATGACCGAAACCACGCCGGGCTGGCTGACGAGCGACGAACTCGAAATGGCGCGCGCCCGCATGCCGATCCTGTACGTCGAGGCCGTGCCCGTACGGGTGGACGACAGCGGCGAAGTCACCAGCGTCGGCCTGCTCCTGCGCATCGGGCCCGACGGGACGGTCAGCCGGACCCTGGTCTCCGGGCGGGTGCTGCACCACGAGCGGGTCCGGGACGCCCTGCTGCGCCATCTGGAGAAGGACCTCGGCCCGGTGGCACTGCCCCGGGTGCCGCCCTCGCTCCAGCCGTTCACGGTGGCCGAGTACTTCCCGACGCACGGTGTCACGCCGTACCACGACCCCCGGCAGCACGCGGTCTCGCTCGCCTACGTCGTGCCGGTGACGGGTGACTGCCGGCCGCGCCAGGACGCGCTGGACCTGGTCTGGTTCGATCCGCGCGAGGCTCTGTCCGAGGCGGTGCGCAGCGAGATGCCGGGCGGGCACGGGGTGCTGCTGAAGCAGGCGCTGGCGCACGTGGGCTGCGTGGGCTGAGCGCTCCCCGATGCTACTCCTCGCGCCGGTCGCCGTCGCTCAGCTGCGGGTCCAGGTCGTCCCTGAGCAGGCCCCGCGACCCCGTCTGCCCGGTGCGGTAGGCGGAGCGGGCCACCAGGTGGGAGGCGACCGGGCTGGTGAGGAACTGGAAGAAGGCGATGAGCGCGAGGGTGCCCACGTCGGTGCCGTGGCGCAGTCGCAGCGCCACCCCGGTGAGGACGAGGAGCATCCCGAGGGTCTGCGGTTTGGTGGCGGCGTGGCTGCGGGAGAGCACGTCGGGGAAGCGGACCATCCCGATCACACCGAGGAGGCACTGCAGGCAGCCGAGGAGCAGCAGGACGGTCCCGGCCAGGTCGGCGGCCTCGGCCCAGGCGTTCACCGGTGGTCCTGCCTGCCGTCCGGGCGCACGGTGGGCCGGTCGCGCACGGCGATGAAGCGGGCGATCCCCACCGAGCCGGTGAAGCCGAGGAAGGCGAGCACCAGCATCACGGGGAAGTAGAAGGAGTCGCGGTCGTGGGCGGCCTTGACGCCGATGCCGGCGATGATGAGCGCCGCGGCCACGTCCAGGGCGACGGCGCGGTCCAGCATCGAGGGGCCGTACCAGATCCGGTACAACAGCAGTGCGCCGGCGACGAGAATCATCGCGAGCGCGGCGACGAGCAGGGCGTCTTCGACGCTGTGCAGGGTGGTCACGTCGGGAGGTCACCTTCCGGTACGGGGCGGGCGGCGTCGGCGATGTCCTCGGCGGTGCCGAAGGCGCGGGCGACGAGTTCCTCCATGCGCCACACCTGCCGCTGGGCGCCCTCGATCTCGCCGGGGTTGCCCGCGTCGAGGACGTGCAGGAACAGGGTTGCCGTCGACCGGCGCACCTCGATGACGGAGCCGCCGGGGACGTTGGAGACGGCGACGGCGGTGGCCGTGAGCATGAGGTCGCTGCGCACTCGCAGCGGGACGGCGACGACCGCGGCGTGGTAGGGGCCCTTGGCGAAGATCTGCCGGGTGACCTCGACGCTGGAGGAGAACATGTCGAACAGCAGGTAGGCCGCGAGGCGCAGCACGCCCAGGGGGTGCAGCCGGAGGCCGATGTCCACGGCGGGCAGCGGGAAGGCCAGGCACAGGCAGACCGCGACGAGGACGCCGTTGACGAGGTTGGCCCAGGACGGGGTGCCCCACAGCAGGATCCAGATGACGGTGAGCCAGCCCACGAGCGGCAGGTCGAGCACGCGCCGGCCGCGGCCGACCCGGAAGGACCAGCTGTAGGGGGAACGGTCGCGGAAGAGGTTGCTCACCGGCCCAGCACCGCCTCGATGTAGGGGGTACGGGCGAGGAGTTCGGTGGCGGCGGCCTGGGTGAAGGTGGTGAGGGGGCCGCCGAGGACGGTGTAGGACAGGCCGAGGGCGACGGCGGCGCCGGTGGCCACCAGCATGGGCCAGGGCAGGTGCTTGGTGGTGGTGATGGACTGCCCGAGGAAGCCCGCGGAGACGACGGCGCCCGCGGGCACCGGCAGCCCGCTCCCGGACTCGGCCGGCCTGCCGGAGCCGGACGCCTCTCCGGAGCCGGGCGTCTTTCCGGAGCCGGACGCTTCTCCGGAGTCGGGCGTCTCTCCGGAGCCGGGTGCCCTGCCCTCCTCGTCGTCACCCGTGTCGTCGTCCTCGGCCGACTCCAGCACGACGCCCTCTTCCTCGGCCCCGGGCGGCGCGTCGCGCCAGAACGCCAGGTTCCAGACCTTCGCCATGACGTAGAGGGTAAGCAGGCTGGTCGCGGCGGATCCGGCGACGAGGGCCCAGGCCCAGCCGCCGCCGTCGGCGACGCCCGCGCGCATCAGGCCGAGCTTGCCGATGAATCCGGACAGCGGCGGGATGCCCGCGAGGTTCATGGCGGGCACGAAGAACAGCACGGCGAGCAGTGGCGCCGTCCTGGCCAGGCCGCCGAGGCGGGTGAGTTCCGTCGTGCCGTCGCGCCGCTCGATGAGTCCGGCGACGAGGAACAGGGTGGTCTGCACGGTGATGTGGTGTGCCACGTACACGATCGCGCCGCTGATCCCGCCCCCTCCCGCGAGGGCGATGCCGAAGACCATGTAGCCGATGTGGCTGATGAGCGTGAAGGACAGCACCCGCTTCAGGTCGGTCTGGGCGACGGCGCCGAGGATGCCGACGACCATGGAGGCGAGCGCGGCGAGCATCAGCAGGTCGCCCAGGCGGTGGCCGGGGAAGAGCAGGGTCTGGGTGCGCAGCATCGAGTACACGCCGACCTTGGTCAGCAGCCCGGCGAAGACCGCGGTGACCGGCGCGGGTGCGGTGGGATAGGAGTCGGGCAGCCAGGCCGCGAGCGGGAACACCGCCGCCTTGATCGCGAACACGGTCAGCAGCATCGCCTCCAGCAGCGTGCGTACGCCGGGCGGCACCTCCTGGAGCCGCCCGGCGAGCTGGGCGAGGTTCACGGTGCCCGCGACCGCGTAGGTCATGGCGATGGCGATCAGGAAGAGCACGGAGGAGAACAGCGAGATGATCACGTACGTCGATCCGGCCCGGATGCGGGTAGCGGTGCCGCCGATGGTGAGCAGGACGAAGCTGGCGACGAGCATGATCTCGAAGCCGACGTAGAGGTTGACGAGGTCTCCGGCGAGGAAGGTGCAGGAGACGCCCGCCACGAGGATGAGGTAGGCGGGGTGGAAGACGCCGACCGGCGCCTGGTCGTCGCGGTCGGCCATGCCCTGTCCCAGCGAGTACACGAGGACGAGCAGGGTGACGGCGCTGGAGACGGTGAGCATCAGGCCCGCGAGGCGGTCGGCGACCAGGGTGATGCCGACCGGCGGTGCGAAGTCGCCGAGGTGCACGCTGAGCGGGCCGTGGCGGTCGGCGGACACCATGAGCACCACGGAGAGCACCAGGACCGCGCCGAGCACGGCGATGCTGATGAAGCGCTGGAACCGGTGCAGCCGGGGCCCGATGGCCAGCTTCAGGCCGGTGACGCACAGGGGCAGCACGACGGGGAGCGGAACGAGCGCGTTCATCTGGTTCCTTCCGTGCCGGCGCCACCCGGGTCGTCGGGCTGGTCGGGCTGGTCGGGCCGCGGGTGGCAGGAGTCCTCGCCGGGGAGCGAGTCGGGCTCGCGGCCGGTCTCCTCGGGGTCGTTGGAGGGCCCGGCGACCCGTGCGGGGGCCGGCCCGGGGCGGCCCGCGGCATCGGTGGAGCCCAGCTCGCGGCCCTCCCGGTAGTCCTCGGGGTCGGCGCCGAGGATGTCGTTCCAGAGGTTCCCGGAGACGTCGTTGGCGCGGGCCTGGTAGGCGCGTTCCTCGCGGACCCGCCGGCGCAGCCGTCTACGGGCGGCGCGGTAGCGGGCCCGCTGCTCGGCGTCGGCGCCGCCGTCCCCGGCGCGGGCCTCGCGGTAGCGGTCGCGGAGTTCGCCGCGCCGGTCGAGGAACTCGGCGCGCAGGGCGACCAGCCGGTCCTCGGTGTCGTCGCTGATCTCGTCGGAGCCGGTGACCTGGTGGCTGCGGTAGGCCATGGCGAGCAGGAAGGCGGTGGTGGCGAGGGTGATGACGATCGCGGTCAGGGCGATGGCCTGGGGCAGCGGGTCGGTGACGCGGTTGCGGATGATGTGCGGGTAGAGCAGGGGCGCCTCGCCCGCGCTGCCGGTGGCGGCCAGGACCAGCAGGTTGACGCCGTTGCCGAGGACTACGGCGCCGAGCAGGATCCGGGTCAGGGAGCGGGTCAGCAGCAGGGTGGCGCCGACGGCGTTGAGGACGGCGGCGGCCACCAGCAGGGACAGGCTCACGGTCATGCGCGGCCCGCCTCCGGGCGCGGGGCGGCCCGCTCGATCTGGCGGTCGATGCGGGCGCCGAGGGCCCGCACGATGTCCAGGACCACACCGAGCACCAGCAGGTAGACCCCGCAGTCGAAGAGGACGGCGGTGGACAGGTGGGCGTCGCCCCACACGGACAGGTGGCCGTGCCAGGTCCAGCCGTGCAGCACGGTGCCATCGCCGAGGCCGCCGAGCGCGACCCCGGTGGACAGGAACAGGCCGAGGCCGGTGAACACGCCCGGTTTGAAGGGCACGGCGTCGGCGAGTTCGTGGCGGCCGCCGGCGAGGTAGCGGGCGATGAAGGCGACGCCCGCGGTCAGGCCCGCGACGAAGCCGCCGCCCGGCAGGTTCTCCGCGCACAGCAGCAGGTAGACGGAGAGGACGAGGACGGGGTGGAAGATGAGGCGGGCGACCACCTCCAGGACGAGGGAGCGGCGCTCGGGGGCGAGGGTGGCGCTGGCGGCGAGCCAGGTCCGCTCGGGTCCGCCCTCGTCGCCGCTGGGCAGGCCCGCCGACTCGTAGCGGCTCGCCCGCCAGGCGGTGCGCAGTCCGGCGTGCGGGTGGTCCCCGGGCAGCGGCAGTACGGGCTGTTCGGCGCCGTCGGCGCGGCGGTGCAGGTAGATGAGGCTGGTGACGCCGATCGCGGCGGCGGCGAGCACCGCGGACTCCCCCATGGTGTCCCAGGCCCGCAGGTCGACGAGGATCGTCGCGACGACGTCCTTCAGCCCGTGGTGCGCGGTCTCCTCGACCATCGCCGCTCCCGCGCTGTCGGCCCGGCGGTGCCCCGCCATGATCCAGACGACGACGGCGACGGCGGCGCCGCCCGCGAGGGCCACCGGCATCCGCAGCAGGCGCCGCCACCGGCTGAAGTTCTCCTCGAAGCGCACCGGCATCCGGCGCAGCACCAGCACGAAGACGATCATCGAGACGGTCTCCACGCAGAACTGGGTGAGCGCGAGGTCGGGCGCGCCCTGGGCGACGAAGAGCAGCGCGGTGCCGTATCCGGTGAGACCGGCGAAGACGACGGCCTTCATCCGGCGCCGCACGCCCAGGCACAGCAGGGCCGCCGCGCAGGTCAGCAGGGCGACGGCGGCCTGGGCGGGGTGGTCCCACAGACGCGGGGCGGGCACGCCGGTCCAGGGTTCGTCCGCGACGAGCACGGCGATCTGGCCGGCCAGGACGACGCTCATGGTCGTGACGAGGTACACCGACAGCGAACCGCGCTGCACGAATCCGGTGCACTGGAGGGCGGTGCGCTCCAGGGCGAGCAGCATCCGTCCGAAGACGAGGTCGGCGGAGCGCCAGGCGAGCCGCTGGCCGGCCCGTGCGACGGGGCTCGCGGCGAGGAAGAGCAGGACGCCGCCCGCCCAGGCCGCGCCGGACAGGCCGAGGGCGAGGCCCGCCCCGTGCCACAGCGCCAGGTGGTACGGGTGGGCGGGCGCGGGGAACTGCCCGGCGTAGGTGCCCAGCAGGCCCTGGAGCCAGGTCACCCCGGGGCCGAGGACGAGGCAGGCGAGGGCGAGCACGGCGGGCGGCGCGAGGAAGGCCACCGGCACGCGCTGCGCGTCGGTGTCGGGCAGGCCGGGCTTGCGGGCGAAGGCGCCCCACAGGTAGCGCAGGGTGTAGGCGGTGGTCAGGGCGGAGCCCACGACGGCCGCGGCGAGCGCCCAGCGGTCGCCGGTGCTCCCGTCCAGGAGCGCCTGGAAGGCGGCCTCCTTGGCACCGAAGCCGAGCAGCGGCGGCACGGCGGCCATGGACGCCCCGGCGAGCACGGCGACGGCGCACACGGCGGGCAGCCGGCGTCCGAGCCCGGAGAGCTTGCGCAGGTCGCGGGTGCCGGTGGCGTGGTCGACGATGCCGGTGACCAGGAAGAGCGGCGCCTTGAACAGGGCGTGCCCGAGGATCATGGCGGTGGCGGCGAGGCCGGTGTCGTGGCGGCCCGCGCCGGTGAGGACGGTGAGGAAGCCGAGCTGGCTGACGGTGCCGTAGGCGAGGACGAGTTTCAGGTCGTGCAGCCGCAGCGCCCGCCAGCCGCCGAGCAGCATCGTGACCGAGCCGAGGACGAGCAGGAGCGGGCGCCAGGGGGTGATGTCGGCGAGGGCGGGGGCGAGCCGGGCGACGAGGTAGACGCCGGCCTTGACCATGGCGGCGGCGTGCAGGTAGGCGCTGACGGGGGTGGGGGCGGCCATGGCGTTGGGCAGCCAGAGGCTGAACGGCCAGATCGCGGACTTGGACAGGGCGCCGACGAGGATCAGCACGACCGCCGTGGACAGCGCGGCCGACGGGGCCGGCGGGTCGGCCAGGATCGCCGAGATCCGGTAGGTGCCCGCCTCGTGCCCCAGGAGCAGGAAGCCGACCAGCATGGTCAGTCCGCCGAGCGCGGTGACCGTCAGGGCTTGCAGGGCGCTGCGCCGGTTCCGCTTGTGGTCGCTGGTCTGGCCGATCAGCAGGTAGGAGAAGACGGTCGTCAGTTCCCAGAAGATGTAGAGCAGGACGAGGTCGTCGGCGAGGACCAGCCCGAGCATCGCCCCGGCGAAGGCGAGGAGGTTTCCGGCGAACCTGCCGAGCTGTCGGGAGCGGTCGTCGAAGTAGGAGGCGCAGTAGACCAGGACGAGGGTGCCCACGCCCGCGGCGAGCAGCACCATGAGTTCGGCGAGGGCGTCCAGCCGCAGCGCCCAGTCCACGTGGTAGGTGGGCAGCCAGCGCCACACGGCGGTGTCGGCGCCGCCGGCGGCCGTCGTGCTCCACCGGGTGGCGGCCCAGACGGTCGCCGCGGCGGGCGGCACGGCCAGTACGAGGAAGGCACCCGTTCCGCACCGTCTGACCAGCGGCGCGGCGAACAGCGCGAGCGCGAAGTGGCAGAAGATGAGCGCGGACACCCGACAGTGATATATCGGGCATCTCGCCTGAGCGTCCAGGCACGCCGCAGGGAGAACAATCGAGGGGCGGTTCCGGATTGCTCCGGAACCGCCCCTCGATCAACGACTGTCTCCAGTCGGGACGACAGGATTTGAACCTGCGACCCCTTGACCCCCAGTCAAGTGCGCTACCAAGCTGCGCCACGTCCCGTTGCCCGCCTGACCTGGGGTTTCCCCCGGCCGAACGTGCAGGAAAACCATACCGCACTCGGGCCGGTGGTCGCGCACGGCTTTTCCGGGGGCGCGGTCCGCCGGCGCCCGCTCCGGTGGCGTCAGCACTTCTGCGGGCGGGACGGCTCGGCCGCGGCGGCCGCGGTCCCGCTGGAGCCCGCCGCGGCCGCGTCCACCCGCACCAGTCCGCGCACCGCCGGTATCAGGAGCAGGGCGGCGCACACGGCGAAGCTGGTGACACCCGCGACGAGCAGTACCCGGTCGGCGCCGAGGGCGGCGGCGGCCGGACCCGCGAGCGCCTGGCCGACCGGCATCATCGCCAGCGAGCCCGCCACGTCGTAGGCGTGGATGCGGTTGAGGACGTCCGGCGGGACCTGGGTCTGCACGCTGGTCGCCCACATCACGCCCCAGAAGGACATGCCGGCCCCGGCGACGGCGGCCCCGGCCGCCATGGCGGGGACACCGAGCCCGGCGCCGACGCTCGCGGGGAAGGCGGCGAAGCCGACCAGGGCGATCGCGCCGGCCCGGAGCATGCGCACCGGCCGCAGCCGCAGGGCGAGGAGGCCGCCCACGACGGTTCCCGCGCCCAGGGCGGAGTTGACCAGCCCGTAGGCGCGGGGGCCGTGCTCCCCCACCACCTCGGTGGCGACCAGCGGCACGGTCGGGCCCCAGACGGCGATCATGTAGACGCACCAGACGGCTATGACGCTCCACAGCCACCGGCGCGCGAGGAACTCCCGCCACCCCTGGACCAGGTCGGCGCGGAAGGCCTTGCTCCCGCGGCCGGACACCGCCCGGCTGCCCGGCGCGAGCGGGGGCAGCCGGAGCAGCAGCAGGCACAGGGCGCTGACCGCGTAGGTGGTGGCGTGCGCGGCGAAGACCCCGCCCGGCGAGGCGAAGCCGACCAGGAGGCCGGCCACGGCGGGGCCGGCGAGCTGGGCGGCGGACTCGGCGACGCGTATCGCGCCGTTGGCTCCCTGGACGTCGGAGGCGAGCCGGGGCACGGTGCTGGCGACGCCAGGCTGGAAGACGGCGCCCGCGACGCCGTTGGCGAAGCCGATGGCGCAGATCTGCCAGAGCACGACGTGCCCGGAGAAGAAGAGCGCGGCGGCCAGGGCCTGGGTGCCGAGCCGTACCAGGTCGGCGCCGATCATGAGCTTGCGGGTGCTGAAGCGGTCGGCGAGGACTCCGCCGAAGACGACCAGACCGGCGAAGGCGGCGGCCGTCGCGGCCATGGCGAGGCCGACCGCGCCCGCCCCGTACCCGTGCTGGAGCAGTCCGGCGGCGAGCGCGACGGGCAGCATGGTGTCGCCGAGGCGGGCCACGGCCCGGGCGGCGAAGAACAGCGCGAAGTCCCGCGACCAGACGGCTCGCGCCGCCGTCGGCCGCAATGACGTACCGGCCATCCCGCGCTCCCCTCCCCTTGCGCTCCCCCTGCGCCCACCTGCCCTCCCGTGGCACCGTGCGTCCGGCAGCCGGGACCCCCCTCCGGTCCCGGCTGTCACGCACGTCTTCGGATCATGCCACGGGGCACTGACAACGCCTGAGGGGTTTTCAGCCCCCGGCGGGCAGCCCCAGCCGGGGGTGGGCCTCCAGCAGCCTGGTCGGTGCCGCCTGGCGCCAGGAGTCGGCGAGGATGTCGCGCAGCTCGTCCTCGCCCTCCAGGGCGGCGAGCCGGGCCCGCACCCAGGCGAACTGGGCCTCGTGCGCGGCGATCCAGAACTTGTCCGGCTCGGCCAGCACCAGTTCGTCGCGCTCCTCCTTCGGGCAGCGCACCGCGAGCGAGGTCTCGTCCTCGGGCAGCGTCGCGAACATCTTCCCCGCGACCCGGAAGGTGGGCATGTTCCAGGCGGTCTTCTCCGTCGTGTCCGGCAAGGACAGGGCGATACGGCGTACGTCTTCTGCGTCCGGCATGACAGGCACGGTAGCCGCCGCCACCGACAATCACCCGGTGGCGGCGTGGGCGGCCGCCCGGTCCCCGACCTGCTTGAAGTAGAGCGTCGTCGGCCGCAGTTCCCCGCCCGGGTCCGCCGCGTAGTCCGGGATCGTGCCGGCTCGGGTCCACCCGGCGGACCGGTACAGGTGCTCGGCCGGGCTGCCGGTCTCGGTGTCCAGGTGGAGGAGGGTGATCCCGGCCGCCGCGGCCGCCTCCTCGGCGGTGGCCAGCAGCCGGCGGCCCAGACCCCGGCCGCGTGCCTCGCGGGACACCATCAGCTTGGCCAGCTCCGCGCGGTGGCGGCTGTTGGGCTTGTCCGGCAGGGCGAGGCTCACCGTTCCGGTCACCCGCTCCCCCTCCCGCGCCACCCAGACGGCGAGCTGCCCGGCGGCCACGGCGGCGGCCCGTCCCCGCCACCAGTGCGCGGCCTCCGCGTGGCCGAGCGGGGCGAGGAAGCCGACGGAGGCGCCGCCCGCGACGGTGTCGGCGAGCAGCGCGGCCAGGCCGTCCAGCAGCGCCGCCACCCCGTGCTCGTCGACCCGGTCCACGTTCACGGCAGCACCACCGCCAGCGCGTAGCGGGCTCCGTCTGGCCCGGGGCAGCGGAACCGCGTCGGCCCCCACACGCGCATCCGCAGGCAGTCCCCGGCGGCGAGGTGGTGTTCCACGTCCTGCGCCGTGATCTCCAGGGCCCCTTCCAGGAGCCAGACGTGCTGCTCCAGGCCGGGCACCGGCGGCCGGTCGTAGGCGATGTCGGCGCCCGCCGCGAGCCGTCCCTCGACGAGTTCGCCGCGCAGTCCCGCGTGCGGCGGGGACACCGAGCGGCGTACGAACCCGCCCGGGCGGTCCTCCCACACGGGTTGCTCGGCGGCCCGCACCAGCAGCGCGGGTTCCGCCTCGACCTCGCTGAGCAGCCGGGACATGGTCCGTCCGTAGACCGCGCACAGGCGGTTCAGTACGGCGGCGGTGGGGCTGGTCTCGCCCCGCTCGGCCCGGGACAGCGTGGACCGGCTCACCCCGCTGCGCTCCGCCAGCTCCCCCAGCGACCAGCCGCGTCCGGCCCGCAGTTCGGCCAGCCGGGCGGCGAGCCGGGTGTCCACCGGGTCCGCGACGACGTCGTCTTCTCTCATATCCGGGACGCTATCCCGCTCATGAGACGGCCGTGTTACGGAAGGCTCACGCCCGGGCCGCGTCGCCGAGTGCGTCGAGGACCGGCCGGATCAGCGGGTGTTCCTCCGCTCCCCGCCGTACGGCCGCGAAGACGCGGCGGGTGGGCGCCACCCCGTCGACCGGGCGGACGACCACGCCGGTCAGGTCGGTGCCGAGCAGCGCCGAGCGCGGGACGAGCGCCACCCCGGCGTCGGCCGCGGCGAGGGACACCACCGCGCGGAAGTCGTCCGAGGAGTGTTCGAGGCGGGGCTGGAACCCGGCGCTCTCACAGGCCAGCACGACCACGTCGTGGCACGGGTTGCCCGGGTAGGGGCCGATCCAGGTGTCCTTGGCCAGCTCCGCGAGCGGCACCTCGTCGGCGTCGGCGAGACGGTGGGCGACCGGGACGACCGCGTCGAAGGGTTCGGCGTACAGCGAGACGTGGGTCAGGCGCGGGTCGTCGGCGGGCGGCGCCCCGCGGTACTCGACGGCGACCGCGACGTCGACCTGCCGGTCGAGGACCATCGGCAGGCTGGCGTCGCCCTCGGCGTCCTGGACGCGGACCCGGATGCCGGGAGCCGACTCGGCGAGGCGGGCCAGGGCGGGCGCGACGACGAGGGCGATGCCGGTCGCGAAGGAGGCGACCGTGACCGTACCGGCCTCGCCCGAGCCGTAGGCGGCCAGCTCGGCCTCGGCCCGCTCCAGCTGGGCGAGGACGGCGTTGGTGTGGCTGAGCAGGATCTCGCCGGCCGGGGTCAGCCGTACGCCCTTGGCGCCCCGCTCGACCAGGCGGTGGCCGGTCTCCTGCTCCAGTGCGGCGAGCTGCTGGGAGACCGCGGACGGGGTGAGGTACAGCGCGGCGGCGGCCGCCGTCACGGTGCGGTGGTCCGCCACCGCTCGCAGGATGTGCAGCCGCCGCGCCTCGATCATGGGATCGATTCTCTCAGGTCACCGGGGCTTTCAGGCCGCGAGCTGCTCCCGGGCCGCGACGAAGGCGTCCACCGCGCGGTTGACGTCGTCCGTGGAGTGGGCGGCGGACAGCTGGACGCGGATGCGGGCCTTGTCCTGCGGGACTACCGGGTAGGAGAAGCCGATCACGTACACGCCGCGCTCCAGGAGCAGCTCCGCCATGCGGCCCGCCTGCGTCGCGTCGCCGATCATGACGGGCGCGATGGGGTGGTCGCCGGGGAGGATGTCGAAGCCCTCCTCGGTCATCCGGCGGCGGAACAGCGCGGTGTTCTCGGCGAGCCGGACGCGCAGGTCGTCGGCCGACTCCAGCAGGTCGAGCACCTTGAGGGAGGCGGCGGCGATCACCGGGGCGAGGGTGTTGGAGAAGAGGTACGGGCGGGAGCGCTGGCGCAGCAGGGCGACGATCTCGGCGCGGGCCGCGACGTAGCCGCCGGAGGCGCCGCCGAGGGCCTTGCCGAGGGTGCCGGTGATGATGTCGACGCGGTCCATGACGCCGTGCAGCTCGGGGGTGCCGCGCCCGCCGGGGCCGACGAAGCCGACGGCGTGCGAGTCGTCGACCATGACCATGGCGTCGTAGCGGTCGGCGAGGTCGCAGATCTCGTCGAGCGGGGCGACGTAGCCGTCCATGGAGAAGACGCCGTCGGTGACGATCAGCTTGCGGCGGGCCTCGCCCGCGGCCTTGAGCTGCGCCTCCAGGTCGGCCATGTCGCGGTTCGCGTAGCGCAGCCGCTTGGCCTTGGACAGCCGGATGCCGTCGATGATCGAGGCGTGGTTGAGGGCGTCGGAGATCACCGCGTCCTCGGGGCCGAGGAGGGTCTCGAAGACGCCGCCGTTGGCGTCGAAGCAGGAGGAGTAGAGGATCGTGTCCTCCTGGCCGAGGAACGCGGAGAGCCGGGCCTCCAGTTCCTTGTGCACCTCCTGGGTGCCGCAGATGAAGCGCACGGACGCCATGCCGTAGCCCCAGCGGTCCAGTGCCTCGTGGGCGGCGGCGACGACCTCGGGGTGGTCGGCGAGACCGAGGTAGTTGTTGGCGCAGAAGTTGAGGACCTCGCCGGGGCGGCCGCCCGCGGTGACGTTGACGGTCGCGGACTGCGGGGTGCCGATGACGCGCTCGGGCTTGTGCAGGCCGGCGGCGCGGATCTCGTCGAGGGTGGCGCGCAGGTCGTCGCGCACGGAGTCGAACATCTCAGAAGCTCCTAAGAGAATACGTACGTCTTCACGCGGTCCAGTCGAGGATGACCTTGCCGCCGCGGCCGCTCGCCGCGTCGGCGAACGCCGCCTCGAAGTCGCGGTGGGAGTAGCGGCCGGTGATCACGGGGGCGAGGTCGAGGCCGCCTTCGAGCAGCACGGACATGGCGTACCAGGTCTCGAACATCTCGCGGCCGTAGATGCCCTTGACGGTGATCATGGAGGTGACGACGCGGGCCCAGTCGACCGGGAACTCCTCGGCGGGCAGGCCGAGCATGGCGATCCGGCCGCCGTGCGTCATGTTGGCGATCATGTCGCGCATGGCCTCGGGCCGGCCGGACATCTCCAGGCCGATGTCGAAGCCCTCGCGCAGGCCCAGTTCGCGCTGTCCGTCGGCGATGGTGGCGTCCGAGACGTTCAGGGCGAGGCTGACGCCGACCTTGCGGGCCAGTTCCAGCCGCTCCTCGCTCACGTCCGTGATGACGACGTTGCGGGCGCCGGCGTGCCGGGCCACGGCGGCGGCCATCAGGCCGATCGGTCCGGCGCCGGTGATGAGGACGTCCTCGCCGACCAGCGGGAAGGACAGCGCGGTGTGCACGGCGTTGCCGAACGGGTCGAAGATCGCGGCGACGTCGAGGTCGACGGGGACGCGGTGCACCCAGACGTTGGACGCGGGCAGGGCCACGTACTCGGCGAACGCCCCGTCCCGGCCGACGCCGAGGCCGACGGTGGCGCGGCACAGGTGGCGCCGGCCGGCCAGGCAGTTGCGGCACTTGCCGCAGACCAGGTGGCCCTCGCCGCTGACCCGGTCGCCGGCCTTGATGTCGGTGACGTCGCGCCCGGTGTCGACGACCTCGCCGACGAACTCGTGGCCGACGACGAGCGGGGTGCGGATGGCCTGCTGCGCCCAGCCGTCCCAGGCCCGGATGTGCAGGTCGGTGCCGCAGATGCCGGTGCGCAGCACCTTGATGAGCACGTCACCGGATCCGATGGTGGGCTCCGGGACGTCCGCGAGCCACAGCCCGGGCTCCGCCTTCTCCTTGACCAGCGCCTTCAACGCTACGGCTCCTGACGGGGATGAGGTCCCGGCCGTGGGCATGCCGAAGCGGCCCGCGTCCGGGGAGGGGAGGGGAATCGCACAGCAATCTGCCGTACGACACCGTCCCCGGTCCATCGAGCCTTTCTTAAGCCCGGCCGCAGCTTTCCTTCACGCGCCCGGCGAGGGTCCGCGTGCGCCCGGCGAGGAGCCTGCCGCCGCTCACAGCGGGAGTCCGTCCTCCGCGCTGCGTTCGATGCGCCGTACGAGGTCGGCCGCCGTCGTCTTGATCGTGGCCAGGCCCGCGGTCCCCCAGGTCCGGGGCCGTACGTCCGCGGCGGACACGGTGCCCAGCACCGTCCCGGTGCTGTCGATGAGCGGGGCGCCCAGGTAGGAGCGGATGCCGAACGTGTCGACGACGGGGTTGCCCGCGAAGCGCGGGTAGTCGCGCACGTCCTCCAGGACCAGCGCCTTGCGCCGGACCACCACGTGGGGGCAGAAGCCGTGGTCCCGGGGCTGGACCCGGCAGAACTCGGGGCGCGTTCCGTCGCCCCGCGTCAGCGGCGGGAGCTCCGGCACCCGCAGTCCGGCGAAGAACTGCCCTCCCTCCACCAGGAAGTTGACCATCGCGTACGGCGCCTCGGCGAGGCCGGCGAGGTGGGCGGCGAAGGCGTCGAGGGCCGGGTCGGCGCGTTCCGCCAGGCCGAGCCGGCGCAGCCGCCGTACCCGGGTGGGGGCCTCCCGGTCCTCGGGGGTGAGCAGCAGACGTCCGGCCGGGCGCGGCGGGTCGTAGCTCATGGGCGGACTCCGGCGCCGAACCCCGACGTCGGGGCCGGGGTGTGGGCGATGAGGTGGCGTACGAGGGTGAGCAGCGTCTGTACGCCGGAACTGGAGATCCGGGCGTCGCAGCGCACGATCGGGATCTCGGGGTGCAGGTCCATGGCCGCGCGCACCTCCTCGGGGTCGTAGCGGTAGGAGCCGTCGAACTCGTTGATCGCGACGACGAAGCCGAGTCCGCGCTCCTCGAAGAAGTCGACGGCGGCGAAGGACTCCTCCAGGCGGCGAGTGTCCGCGATGATCACCGCCCCGAGGGCGCCCTCGCACAGTTCGTCCCACATGAACCAGAAGCGTTCCTGGCCGGGTGTCCCGAACAGGTACAGGACGTGTTCGGGGTCGAGGGTGAGGCGGCCGAAGTCCATGGCCACGGTCGTTTCGAGTTTGTTCTCGATTCCGTCGAGGTTGTCGGTCGCGGCGCTGACCGTGGTGAGCAGTTCCTCCGTGCTCAGCGGCGCGATCTCGCTGACCGCGCCGACGAAGGTCGTCTTGCCGACGCCGAATCCGCCCGCCACGAGGATCTTCAGGGCGGTGGGGAACGGGTCGGCGCCTTCGCCGTGCGTGTGGTCAGAGCTGTCGTCGTAGTCCATCGAGCACTGCCTCCAGAAGGGCCCGGTCCGTGGGGTGGTGGTGGAACGCGGCGGGGGGTTTGGTGGTCAGCGCGCCGCAGTCGACGAGGTCCGAGAGCAGCACCTTGGTGACCGCCACCGGAAGCCGCAGGCGGGCGGCGAGTTCGGCGACCGCGAGGGGCGCCCGGCACAGGTCGAGTGCCTGCGTGTGCTCGGGTCCGAGGTAGCCGAGGGGGGTCGCCCCGGTGGCCATGACCTGGGACATCAGGTCGAGCGCCACGGTGGGCCGGGTACGGCCGTTGCTGACGGTGAAAGGGCGCACCAGCCGTCCGGCGGCGTCGTCGAGCCAGGGCCCGTCGCCGGCCGCGGCCACCGTCAAGGCCTCATCGCCGGGGGTTCGACGGTGTGCTGCCGGGGCGCGGTGACCAGGTAGGGGCGGACGCTCTTGACGAGCATCGCCATCTCGTAGCCGAGGACGGCCGCGTCTGCCTCGCGGCCGGCCAGCACGGCCAGGCAGGTGCCGGAGCCCGCGGTGGTGACGAAGAGCAGGGTCGAGGCGAGTTCGACGACGACCTGCCGCACGTCGCCGCCGTCGCCGAAGCGGACGCCGGCGCTGCGGCCGAGGGAGTAGAGGCCGGAGGCCAGGGCCGCCATGTGGTCGGCGCTGTCGGCGTCGAGTCCGTGGACGGACTTCACCAGTCCGTCGGCGGACAGGAGCACCGCGCTGCTGGTGTGCGGCACGCGCTGGACGAGGCCGCTCATCAGCCAGTCGAGGTCGGACACTTGGCCGGTCGGCGCATCGCTCGCCATGGTGGATCGACTCCTTGGGGTACGAAGGTCTGCGGGAGCGCGGGTCAGGGGTGGGGGCGGGGGTGGTCGCGGGGGTGGGGGTGGTCGTGAGGGTGGGGGCATGCGGGGAGGCAGGGGCCGTCGCGGGGGTGGGGGTGGTCACTCGGCCGTCCCGCCAGGATCGCGCTGGGCCGGTGTCAGGGGCGCGGGTTCGCTGTGCTGCTGGGCCTCCGCGAGGCCGACGCCGCGCTGGAAGGCCGCCATCAGGCCCGGGTCGTGCCCGGTGTACTGCTCGGGTTCCTGGCGGGGCGCGGGGCCACCGCGCAACTGGGGCACGATGTGCTCCTGGGCACGGCGGCGCGGCAGTTGGGGCTTCCCCATGGTGCCGCGCACCGCGCTGAGCCGCGGGACGGGCGGGGTGTTCGCGTGTTCGGCGAGGACACCCCGGTCCTCGGGCCGTACTCCGGGCACGGCGGCGGCCGGGGTGGCGCGGTTCCGGTGCGTGCCGCGCACGGGCAGCGGCGCGGGTTCACCGGCGACCTTGCGGGTCTCGACCGGGCCGAGTGCCTCGGAAGCGGGGACGGGAGCGGGCCCGGGCGGGACGGGAGCCGGTACAACCGGAGCCGGCACGGCCGGAACGGGTGCGGTCGGAACGGGTGCGGTCGGAACCGGTGTGTCGAAGGACGGGGCGCCGAAGTCCCGCGCGTCCAGGGGCGGTACGTGCGCCGTGGCGGGCGCGTCCGGAGCCTGCGGCACCGCGGGCGACACGGCCCGCGGCTGCCGCCCGGGCGACGCCACGGTCGCCGACCGGGCAGCGGTGACCGCGGCCGGGTGGGCGGCGCCCCCGGCCAGCGCACCCGGCTCCGTGCCCAGCAGTGCCTGCGGCACGACGAGGACGGCCTGGACACCGCCGTAGATGTTGGTCTGCAGCCGCACGGTGATCCCGTGCCGCTTGGCGAGCTGGGAGACGACGAACAGTCCGATGCGCCCGTCCGCGAGCAGGCGGGCGACGTTGACCTGGTCGGGGTCGGCGAGCAGGGCGTTCATCCGGTCCTGCTCGCCGACGGGCATACCCAGTCCGCGGTCCTCGACCTCGACGGCGAGGCCCGAGGTGACGAGGTTGGCGCGCATCAGCACCTGGGTCTGCGGCGCGGAGAACAGGGTGGCGTTCTCGACGAGTTCGGCCAGCAGGTGGATGACGTCGGCGACCGCGTGGCCGCGCAGGGTGCCGTCGATCGGCGGGACCAGCCGGACCCGGGAGTACTGCTCGACCTCGGCGATGGCCGAGCGCAGCACCTCGGTCATGTCGACCGGATTGCTCCACTGGCGGCGGGAGACGGCACCGCCGAGCACCGCGAGGTTCTCGGCGTGGCGCCGGATGCGGGTGGCGAGGTGGTCGACGTGGAAGAGGCCCTTGAGGAGGTCAGGGTCCTCGATCTCGTTCTCCAGCTCGTCCAGGATGGAGATCTCCCGGTGCACCAGGGACTGCAGGCGCCGCGCGAGGTTGACGAAGACCTCCAGCTTCTGTTCGCTGCCCGCCTGGCTGGAGAGCTGGGCGGCGCGGACGACGGCGGTGACGGCGCCGTCGTGGGCGCGGGAGAGGTCGGCGGCGAGCAGTTCGAAGTCGTCGGCGTCGTCCGGCGGTCCGCCGCGCGGGGTGCGCGGGGTCGGCGACTCGCCCCGGCGCAACGCCTCCACGACGGCGCGCAGGTCGCCCTCCTGGCGCGCGGTGCTGCGGCGCAGTGCGCCGACGCGGTCGTGCACGGACCGCGCGGCGCGGTCGGCGGCGACGGCCGCGATGACGACGGCCGCGACGGTCACCGAGACCGCCCCGGCGAGTACGGCCCACAGGACGGGGCCGGGCCGGGTGCCGGTGGACCGGACGGTGAAGAGGACGACCGCGCAGGCGCTGAGGGCGACCGCGACCGGTGGCAGGACGGCGAGCCTCAGGAGTTGGGGCCGTATGTGGGTCTCGGGCAGCGCGGCGGTGGTACGCGGGGCCGGCCGGCCGTGCCGTCCGCCCTCGCGGCGGTCTGCTCGCGCGGCCGGGGCGCGGAGGTGAGACATCGGTGTCCTCGTACTGGTCCGTGTACTGATCCGTCGGCCCTACGTCGCCCGACGGACACTGACAGTAGTCGGCTGCCCCTCATGTGCGGTGGGCAGTTGCCAAAGTCCCTCGGACAACGTCCCGCTCTGGTATGAGGCCTCGTACGACAGACCGATAAGCCGGATACGCAACCGTTCCGGCATGACCGAGAAGCAGTCGAACTCGATCAGAAACGGTCACTGTCGGTGACGGTCGGCGGGGAGCCGGAGGTACCCCATCGCGCGATCAGCGACCGCGCGGCCCACTGGACGGCTTCCGGGTCGAAGCGGTCCGTGCGCCAGGTCGCGGAGCGCTCATCGGCGCCGAGGGGTCAAGCCCGGGAGTGGTCCAGCCGGCCCGCGACCTGCCGCCCGGCATCGGCCGCCTGTGGCGCCTGTGCACCGGCTGGCTCGCCTACTCGCGCGACCGCGTCTTCCCCGGCGGCTGCTTCTTCTACTCGGCCACCGCCGAGTACGACGCCCGCGAGGGCAAGGTCCACGACATGCTGGCGGGCGCCCGTACCAACTGGCTCGCGTACGTGGAGCAGACGGCCCTCGAGGCCCGGCAGGCCGGTGAGATCGCGGAGGGAACCGACGTCTCCCAGCTCGCGTTCGAACTCGTGGCCCTGCTGGAGATGGCGAACGCCGAGTCGGTGCTGCACACCAAGGCTTTGGCGACGGCGTGGACCCGCAACTCCTCGAAACCGGCCGCCGGGAGTGGACGGCGGCCGGTTCGTCCTGCGCGCCGACCGGACGACCCCGGCGGGTATCGACGAACCCATTGACGTCCTCACGCCCCCGTGAAACAAGTATATGGATTTTGTATCTTCGATTCACTGGGGGACCGATGACCGACACCGCCCCGGACGCCGCACCCCGCGCCACCACGTTCACCACCCGCGCCCCGGCGACCGGCGCGCCGCTGGCCGAACATCCGGTCTGCGGTCCCGAGGAGGTCGCCGGCGCCGTGGCGCGGGCCCGGCAGGCGCAGGAGGAGTGGGCCGTGCTGCCCGCGGCCCGGCGCCGGGAGCGACTGCTTCGCTGGAAACGGGTGCTGGCCCGCGAGTTGGGCACCGTCGCCCGGACCGTCGCCGAGGAGACCGGCAAGCCGGCCGGTGACGCCGAGCTGGAGGTCGTCCTCACGCTGGAGCACCTCGGGTGGGCCGCGCGCAACGCCGACCCCGTGCTGCGCCGGCGGCGGGTGCGCACCGGGCTGTTCACGGTGCACCAACGGGCCTCGCTGGTGCACCGGCCGCTGGGAGTGGTCGGCGTGATCGGCCCGTGGAACTACCCCTGCTACACCCCGATGGGCTCCATCGGATACGCCCTCGCGGCGGGGAACGCGGTGGTCCTCAAGCCCTCCGAACTGACCCCGGGCACCGGTCTCCTGCTCGCCGCGCTGTTCGACGAGGCCGTGCCCGCGCACGCCGGGCTGTTCACCGCCGTCACCGGCGCCGCTGCCACCGGGGAGGCGCTGGCCCGCTCCGGGGTCGACAAGCTGGCGTTCACCGGGTCGCCCGGGACCGCGCGCAAGGTGATGGCGGTCTGCGCCGAGACGCTGACCCCGTTCCTCGCCGAGTGCGGCGGCAAGGACGCCGTGATCGTCACCGCGGACGCGGACCTGGACGCCGCCGCCGACGCGATCGTGTGGGGCGCCTTCGGCAACGCCGGGCAGACCTGTGCGGGAGTGGAGCGCGTCTACGCGGTGCGCGAGATCCACGAGGCGCTGTGCGAACGGGTGGTGCGGCGCGCCGGCGCGCTGCGGCCCGGCTCCGGCGGGGACGCGCACTACGGTCCGATGACCCTGCCGGGCCAGCTCGAGACCGTGGCGCGGCATGTGACCGAGGCGGTGTCGTCGGGCGCGCGGACCCTGCTGGGCGGTCCCGAGTCGGTCCGGGCGCCCTATGTCGCGCCCGTCGTGCTGACCGGCGCGCCGGCGGACTCGGCGGCGATGACGGAGGAGACCTTCGGCCCGGTCGTCGCCGTCGACGCGGTGGCCGACGTGGACGAGGCGGTGGCCCGCGCCAACGACTCCCGGTACGCCCTGGGGGCCGCGGTGTTCTGCGGCAGCCGGCGCACCGGGGCCGCGATCGCGGCCCGGCTGCGTGCGGGGGCGGTGTCGGTGAACTCGGTGCTGGGTTTCGCGGCCGTGCCGGCGCTGCCGTTCGGCGGCTCGCGGGACTCCGGGTTCGGGCGGATCCACGGCGCGGAGGGGCTGCGGGCGTTCACGGCGGTGCAGTCGACGACCGTGCAGCGCTTCGCCCCGCCGATCGCGCTGACCTCCTTCGAGGTGCCGGCCGCCGCCCGGGAGCGCGCGGTGCGGCTGGCCCGGTCACTGCACCTGCGGCACTGAACCGCCGGTGGATGAACGGCCGTTCAGACGTTGAGGAGCGGGGCCAGGTAGCGGCGGGCGAAGGCGCGGGCCTGGTCCTCGTCGTCCATCTCGATGCAGCTGGCCGGGTTGAGCAGGAAGGAGACGGCCACCCGCACCATGAGTTCGGCGACGGGCCGCGGGTCGTCGCCGGGCCTGCCCTCGGCCTGCTGCGCCCGGCGCAGGTGGCCCGTCAGGTAGTCGACGGTGGCGGCGAGCGAGGAACCGCCGTGCACGGTCAGGTACGGCAGCACCACCTCGGGCTCCAGCCGCAGCAGGCCTCCGAAGAGGGGGTGGGCGCGGGTGTGGCGCAGGGCGACCACGAACCCCTCGACGACCCGTTCCTCCATGGTCGGCAGCGCGGCCACCGCTTGGTCCAGTCGTTGGAAGAACCGGCTGTTCTCGCGCAGCAGGGTCTGCTCGACCAGCGTGTCCTTGGTCCCGAAGCGCCGGTAGACGGTGACGCGGGAGACACCGGCCCGTTTGGCGACGTCGTCCATGGAGGAACGGCGCAGGCCGAAGACGGTGAACTGCTCCAGCGCCGCGTCGAGGATGCGTCGCGCCGTCGGGTCCTCCGTCTCGGTCTTCGCGGCCGTGGTCACGACGCGGCACCTCCGTCCCGGGCGGTCGAGAAACAACTGCCACCACTTTGTCACACGAGTTCTGGAGGACCTGATGGGAAGTCGTCTCACCGAAGAGCAGTCCGCGTTCGTCGCGGCCGTCGCAGACTTCGCCAAGCGCGAGTGCGGCACCCGGCAGCAGCGCGACGCGCTGACCGGCGACGGCCGCGGGGCGCACCACCCCGGGCTGTACGGCAGGCTCGCCGAACTGGGCTGGCTCGGGGTGTGCCTGCCCGAGGAGTACGGAGGCGCCGGCGGCGGGCTCGCCGACGCCTGCCTCTTCCTGGAGGAGACCTCCTACGGCATGGTCCCGGCCGGCGGTTTCGTCACCACCGTCATCGCCGCCAAGGCCTACGAGCGGTTCGGCTCCGAGAAGCAGCGGCACGAGGTGCTGTCCGGCGTCGTGCGCGGCGACGTCCTGTCCATCGCCATGTCCGAGCCGGAGGCGGGTTCGGACGTCGGCGCGCTGCGCTGCCGGGCCCGGCGGACGGCCGACGGGACGTGGCTGATCGACGGGCAGAAGACCTGGATCTCCAACGCCCACTGCGCGCGGAGCATCCTGCTGGTGGCCCGCACCGGCGAGGACAAGCACGGCGGACTGACCATGTTCCACCTGCCCGCCGACACCCCGGGCGTGGAGGTACGGGGCATCGACACCATGGGCGGCCGGGAGGTCAACGACGTCTTCCTGACCGGCGTCCGGCTGCCCGCCGACGCCGTGGTGGGACAGGTCGACGGCGGCTGGCGGCAACTGATGGCCGGACTCAACCACGAGCGGCTCTTCCTCGCCTCGAACATGCTGGGCCTGGCCCGCCGCGCCTTCGACGACGCGCTCGGCTACGTCCGCGAGCGCGAGCAGTTCGGCCGTCCCGTCGGGTCCTTCCAGGCACTGCGGCACCGGGTGGCCGACCTCGCCACCGAGATCGAGTGCACCCGGCTGCTGGTGCGCGAGGTGGCCCTGGACTGCGACGCGGAGCCCGACCGCCTGTTCCCGAGGGCTGCGTCGATGGCCAAGCTGAAGGCCACGGAGGTCGCCAAGCGGGCGGCCCTGGAGGGCATGCAGATGATGGGCGGCTACGGCTACACGACCGAGTTCGACATGGAGCGCCACCTGCGGGCCGCGGTCGTCTCCACGGTCTACGGCGGGACCAGCGAGATCCAGCGGGACGTGATCGGCAAGACGTACGGCCTCTGAGCGGGCCGGTGGACGAGCGGCGCCGCCCGCCCCGGCGGGGGCGGGCGGCGCCGTCGGTCCGGCAGCCGAGTCCGGGCTCAGTCCCCGTACAGCCCGGCCAGCGCCTCGGCGTACTTGTCCCGGATGACCCGGCGCCGCATCTTCAGCGAGGGTGTCAGCTCGCCGGTCGCCGGGCCCCATTCCCCGGCCAGCAGCTCGTACCGCTTCACCTGCTCGGTACGGCTGAGCCGGGAGTTGGCGGCGGCCACCGCCCGGTCCACCTCGGCCCGCACGGCCGGGTGCGCCACCAGCCCGGCCACCGTGCCGTCCGCCTCGACGCCGTGGGCCGCGGCCCAGGCCGGGGCGGCCTCCGCGTCCAGCACCAGCAGGGCGACCAGGTAGGAACGCCGGTCTCCGTGGACCAGGGCCTGGCCGATCAGCGGGTGCTCCTTGAGCGCGTTCTCCACCAGGGCCGGAGAGACGTTCTTGCCGGTCGAGGTGATGATCATCTCCTTCTTCCGGTCGGTGAGCCAGAGGTAGCCGTCGTCGTCCGTGCGCCCGATGTCTCCGGTGGCCAGCCAGCCGTCGGCGTCCAGGGCGGAGCGCACCGATCCGTCCGGCCGGAGGTAGCCGGAGAAGACGGACTCGCCCCGCACCTCGATCTCGCCGTCCGCGGCGAGCCGGACCTCGACGGACTCCACGGGGCGTCCCACCGAACCGATGCGGAATCCGGTGCGGGGGCTGTTGGTGGTGGCCACGCCGGTGGTCTCGGTCAGCCCCCAGGCATCCATGATCACGACACCGAACCCGGCCCAGAAGTCGACCACGTCGACCGGCATCGGCGCCGAGGCGCTGGCCGCCCAGGTCACCCGGTCGAGCCCGCCCGCCGCCAGCAGCGGCAGCAGGACCTCCTCGCGGGCACGGGCGTAGCGCGCCTCCAGCTCGGCGGGCGGCGACTCGCCCCGCTCGCGGTACCCGACGTGCTCGCGGGCCACCGCGGACGCCGCGTCGATGACCTCCCGCTGCTCGGCCGGCATCAGGGAGAGGACGGCCCGCACGGCGGCGCACAGCTTCTCCCAGATTCGCGGCACGCCGAAGAACTGCGCGGGACGCACCTTGCGCACGACCGTGCCGACGGCGGCGGGGTCGGCGCAGAGGTAGACGTGCGAAGCCCGGTGACAGGGGAGGTAGATGCCGAGCATCCGCTCCGCGATGTGGGCGAACGGCAGGTAGCAGATGTGCTCCACGTGCGGGGGCAGCTCCACCACCGCGTCCAGCGCGAGGGCGTTGGCCAGCACCTGTCGGTGGGTCAGGACTACGCCCTTGGGCTCGCCCGTGGTGCCGGAGGTGTAGACGACGGTCAGCGGGTCCTCGGGGTTCGCGGCGTCCAACTCCTTGGCGAACCGTTCCGGTGCCTGCTCCCGCAGGAGGTCGGCGTACGGGACGTGGCCGCCCTCGGCGGCGGGCTCGGCGACCACCAGCCGCTCCAGCGGCGTATCGGCGTCGGTCAGGAGCGGCTCCCACAGCCGGGCCTGGTCCGCCCCCTCCACCACCGCGACCCGGGCCCGGCAGTTGCGGGCGATGTGGGTGATCTGCTCGGGGGCCGCGGTGGCGTAGACGCTGACCGGAACCGCACCCAGGCGGACCAGCGCCAGGTCGGACAGCCAGTGCTCGGGCCGGTTGGCCATCATCATCAGCACATGGTCGCCGCGGCCGACGCCGAGTCCCGCGTATCCGGCGGCCAGGCGTTCGGTGTGCTCGTGGATCTCCGCCCAGGTGAGCGTCGTCCAGTCGCCGTTCCCGTCTCCCTCCGGCGGCTGCCAGGACAGACCGGGGAGTCGCGGGTAGTCACGGGCGTTGCGGGCCAGCAGCCGGGGCAGCGTGCGCCGGGCCGACGCGTCGGGCGGTTCGCCGACGGTGCGGGGCTCTGGAGTCATCGGGGCCTCCTTGCGGGTGGGTGGGGAACGCCGGAGTCAGAAGTCCGTGAAGGTCTCACCGCGGTCCGCCTTGCGCAGCAGCAGCGGAGGCGGGGTGAAGCGCTCGCCGTAGCGGTCGGCCAGCTCGCGGGCGCGGGCGACGAAGCCGGGCAGGCCTGCACCTGCCCCGGCGCAGCCCTCGTAGCCGTTGATGTACTGGAGGACGCCGCCGGTCCAGCCGGGGAAGCCGATGCCGAGGATCGAGCCGATGTTGGCGTCGGCGACGGAGGTCAGCACGCCCTCCTCCAGGCAGCGCACCGCGTCCAGCGCCTCCACGAAGAGCATCCGCTCCCGCATGTCGGCGAACGGGATCTCGTACCCGGGCTTGGTGAAGTGTTCACGCAGCCCCGGCCACAGCCCCGCCCGCCTGCCGTCGGCCCCGTACCCGTAGAACCCGGCGCCGCCACTGCGTCCGGGGCGCTCGAACTGGTCGATCATGCGGTCGACGACGTGGTCCGCGGGGTGCGGCTCCCAGGTCCGCCCGGCCTCCTGGACGGCACGGCGGGTCTCCTCGCGGATCTTGCGGGGCAGGGTGAGGGTCAGCTCGTCCATCAGGGACAGCACCTTGGCCGGGTAGCCGGCCTGGGCCGCCGCCTGCTCCACCGAGGCGGGCTCGACGCCCTCCCCCACCATCGCCACGCCCTCGTTGATGAAGTGACCGACGACCCGGGAGGTGAAGAAACCCCGCGAGTCGTTCACCACGATCGGCGTCTTGCTGATCTGCCGGACCAGGTCGAACGCCCGCGCCAGCGCCTCGTCCCCGGTCCGCTCCCCCTTGATGATCTCCACCAGCGGCATCCTGTCGACCGGTGAGAAGAAGTGCAGCCCGATGAAGTCGGCCTGGCGCTCCACGCCCTCGGCCAGCGCCGTGATAGGCAGCGTGGAGGTGTTGGAACACAGCAGGGCGTCAGGGGCGACGACGTGCTCGATCTCCTGGAACACCTTGTGCTTGAGCGAGGTGTCCTCGAACACCGCCTCGATCACCGCGTCACAGCCCGCGAGGTCTCCCACCTCCGCGGTCGGCGTGATCCGCGCGAGCAGCGCGTCCGCCTTCTCCTGACTCGTACGGCCCTTCGCCACGGCCTTCGCGCACAGCTTCTCCGAGTACGCCCTGCCCTTGAGCGCCGACTCCAGCGAGACGTCCTTCAGCACGACCTCGATGCCCGCACGGGCACACGAGTAGGCGATCCCCGCACCCATCATCCCCGCGCCCAGCACGGCCACCTTGGTCACCCTCCGGGCCTCGACGCCCTTCGGGCGGTTCGCACCCGAGTTGACCGCCTGGAGATCGAAGAAGAACGCCTGGATCATGTTCTTGGTGATCTGACCGGTGACGAGTTCCGTCAGGTACCGGGCCTCCACGACGAAGGCCGTGTCCAGGTCGACCTGGGCCGTCTCCACGGCCGCGGCGAGGATGTTGCGCGGAGCCGGGCCGGGGGCGCCGCCGGTCCGCTTCCTGAGCAGCGCGGGAAGGGCGGAGAGCCGGGCCGCGAGCTTCGGGTGCGACGGCGTGCCGCCGGGGATGCGGTGGCCGGGCCGGTCCCAGGGCTGGGCGGACTCCGGATGGGCGTCCACGAACGCCCGTGCCTTGGCGATGAGTTCTTCCGGGTCGGCGGCGATCTCGTCGACCAGTCCGGCTTCCAGGGCGTCGGCCGGCCCGTACTGGGTGCCTTCCATGAGGACGGTCCGCAGCGCGTTCACGACGCCGAACATCCGGACGGTGCGGGTCACTCCCCCGCCGCCCGGCAACAGGCCCAGGGTGACTTCGGGGAGCCCCACCCGGGCGGCCGGGGTGTCGAGGACCACGCGGTGGTGGCAGGCCAGGGCGATCTCGTAACCGCCGCCGAGGGCCGCGCCGTTGATCGCGGCGACGACGGGCCTGCCCAGGGTCTCCAGGGCGCGCAGCGAGCGCTTGACGCGCATGCCCGCCTCGAAGGACTGCTGTGCGGTCGCCGGGGTGACGGAGATCAGGTCGCGCAGGTCGCCGCCGGCGAAGAAGCTCTTCTTGGCCGAGGTGACGACGACGCCGCGGATGTCGTCACGGCGGTCCACGAGCCGCTGCGCGACGGCGTCGAGCGAGTCGATGAACGCGGCGTTCATGGTGTTGGCGGACTGGCCCGGATCGTCCAGGACGAGGGTGACGACGCGGTCCTCGGACTCCTCCCAGCGGATGGTGGAGGGCCGTGCGGTGGTGTCCATGACTGAGGTCTCCAGTGAGGTCTCGGGCGGGGGCAGCACGGAGGTCAGACGCGCTCGACGATGGTGGCGATGCCCATGCCGCCGCCCACGCACAGGGTGGCGAGGCCGTAGCGCTTGTCCTGGCGCTCGAGTTCGTCGACGAGGGTGCCGAGGATCATCGCGCCGGTGGCGCCGAGGGGGTGACCGAGCGCGATGGCACCGCCGTTGACGTTGACCTTGTCCAGCGACAGGCCCATGTCCTTCACGAACCGCAGGACGACCGCCGCGAACGCCTCGTTGATCTCGACCAGGTCGATGTCCTCGATGCTCAGCCCGGCCTTGGCCAACGCCTTGCGGGCGGCGGGGGCGGGGCCGGTGAGCATGATGGTCGGGTCGGCGCCCGATACGGCGGCGGAGACGATCCGGGCCCGCGGGACGAGGCCGTGACGGTCGCCGACCTCCTTGGAGCCGATGGCGACCAGGGAGGCGCCGTCGACGATGCCGGAGGAGTTGCCCGCGTGGTGGACGTGGTCGATCCTCTCCACCCAGTGGTACTTCTGCAGCGCCACCGCGTCGAACCCGCCCAGCTCACCGATGTCCGCGAAGGACGGTTTGAGCCCGGCCAGGCTCTCGGCCGTGGTGCCGGGCCGCATGTGCTGGTCCCGGTCCAGGACCACCAGCCCGCTCCGGTCCACGACGGGGACGACCGACCGGTCGAAGCGCCCGTCCTTCCAGGCGACGGCGGCCCGCTCCTGGGACAGGGCCGCGTACTCGTCGACGTCGCGGCGCGAGAAGCCCTCGACGGTGGCCATCAGGTCGGCGCCGATGCCCTGCGGGACGAAGCCGGTGTCGTGGTTGGTGCGCGGGTCCAGTGCCCAGGCCCCGCCGTCGCTGCCCATCGGGACGCGGGACATGGACTCGACGCCGCCCGCGAGGACCAGGTCCTCCCACCCGGAGCGCACCTTCATGGCCGCCATGTTGACGGCCTCCAGACCCGACGCACAGAACCGGTTCTCCTGCACACCGGCCACCGTGTCCGGCAACCCGGCCGCGATCGCAGCGATACGCGCGATGTCCGAACCCTGGTCGCCGACCGGACCGACGACTCCCAGCACGATGTCGTCCACCGCCGCCGGGTCCAGACCCGGGAAACGGGCGCGGATCTCCCGGATCAGGCCGACGACCAGGTCGACGGGCTTCGTGCCGTGCAGGGCGCCGTTCGCCTTGCCGCGTCCGCGCGGAGTGCGGATCGCGTCGTACACGTACGCTTCGGTGCTCACCTCGGGGGTCCTCCCAGTGGGTGTGTGGCAGCCCGCGGTCGCGGCGGGCAACGGTGGGGACGGTCGGCGGCTCAACCCAGGAGGGAGCGGCCGATGATCTCCTTCATGATCTCGGTGGTGCCGCCGTAGATGGTCTGGACGCGTCCGTCGAGGAACGCCCGCGCCACCCGGTACTCGCTCATGTAGCCGTAGCCGCCGTGCAGTTGCAGACAGCGGTCGACGACCCGCTTCTGGAGTTCGGTGGCCCACCACTTGGCCATCGAGGCGTGCACGGGGTCGAGCCGGCCCGCGACGTGCTCGGTGACACAGCGGTCCAGGAAGGTGCGGGTGACCGCCGCCTCGGTGGCCATCTCGGCGATCTCGAAGCGGACGTGCTGGAGTTTGGCCAGCGGCCGGCCGAAGGCCTCGCGCTCCTTCACGTAGCGCGTGGTGATGTCGAGGATCTCCTCGGCCGCCGCGGCGGCGCCGACCGCGATGGCCAGCCGCTCCTGGGCGAGGTTGCCCATCAGGTAGGTGAAGGCGCGGTTCTCCTCGCCGAGCAGGTTCTCCTTGGGGACGCGTACGTCGTTGAAGAACAGTTCGGCGGTGTCCTGGGCCTTCTGGCCGATCTTGGCGAGGTTGCGGCCCCGTTCGAAGCCGTCCGCGCCGCGTTCGACGACGAGCAGGCTCTGCCCGGCGCTGCCGCCCTCGGGAGTGGTACGGGCGACCACCACGACGAGGTCGGCGAGGATGCCGTTGGAGATGAAGGTCTTCGAGCCGTTGAGCAGGTAGTGGTCGCCGTGGTCGGTGGCCGTGGTGCGGATGCCCTGGAGGTCGGAACCGGCTCCGGGTTCGGTCATGGCGACGGCGGTGACGATGTCGCCGGAGACGAAGCCGGGCAGCCAGCGCCGCTTCTGCTCCTCGGTGGCGAGCCGGGTGAGGTAGGGGCCGACGATGTCGTTGTGCAGGCTCAGGGCCAGTCCGGAGGCTCCGGCGCGGGCGAACTCCTCGATGAGGACGGCGCTGTAGCGGAAGTCGTCGTTGCCACCACCGCCGTACTCCTCGTCGACGGCCGGTCCCAGCAGGCCCTGGCGGCCCGCCGAGTACCAGACCTCGCGGTCGACGACGCCGTTGCGTTCCCAGCGTTCGTGGTGCGGCGCCACCTCCTTGGCGAGGAAGGCGCGCACGGTGTCGCGGAAGGCCTCGTGGTCGGGGCCGTACAGGTCTCGTCGGAAGGTCACAGCCAACCCCTCACTCGCTCGATCAGCCGGGCGGGATCCGCTCCGACGGGCGTGACGTCCAGCATCGTCACGCCCGACTCGCGGAAGGCCTCGACGCGTTCGCGGACGTGGCCCTCGGGACCGGCCAGGCAGATTCGCTCCAGCAGTTCGGCGGGGACGGCGGCCTCCGCCTCCTTCCTGCGGCCCGCGAGGTAGTGCTCCTGGATGGCGGCCGCGGCGGCCTCGTAGCCGTAGGAGCAGATCAGGTCGTGGTAGAAGTTGCGGCCCGGGGCGCCCATGCCGCCGACGTACAGGGCGACGGTGGGGCGCATCAGGTCGTGGACCGCTTCGGCGTCGTCGTCGATGGCGAGCAGGCCGCCCGCCACGACCGCCAGCGGTCCGAGCGCGGGATCGCGCCTGGCGGTGCCCTCGGCCAGGGACGGACCCCACACCTTCGCGGCGTGTTCCGGCGCGTAGAGGAACGGCAGCCAGCCGTCGGCCAGTTCGGCGGTCATCCGGACGTTGGCCGGGCCGAGTGCGGCGACGTACACGGGGATGGTGCCGCGCACCGGGTGGGTGAGCAGCTTGAGGGGTTTGCCGAGCGTGCCGCCCTTCTCGGGCGGCAGGGGCAGGTCGGTGATGCCGCGGTGCTCGATCACCTCGCGCCGCCAGATCCGCCGCGACAGTTCGATGACCTCGCGGGTGCGGCCCAGCGGGCGGTCGTAGCGGCGGCCGTGCCAGCCCTCGACGACCTGCGGCCCGGAGGCGCCGATGCCGAGGAGGGCCCGGCCGCCGGTGAGGGCGTCGAGTCCGGCGGCGGTCTGGGCGATCAGGGCGGGGCTGCGCGAGTAGACGTTCAGGATGGCAGAGCCGATGCGCATGCGCTCGGTCCTGGCGGCCAGGTATCCCATGATCGTCGGTGAGTCGAAGCCGTACGCCTCGGCCACCCAGACGGCGTCGAGTCCGGCGGACTCCAGGGCGGCCGCCCGGTCCGCGGCCGCCCGCGGGTCGCCCGTGTACGTCAGCGGTGAGGACAGTTCCATCAGCTGCGGTCCTTCGGGGGGTCGGACAGGTGGGGCAGGTCCCAGTCCCGGGCCACGTCGGCGGTGTGCGCGCCGGGAACGGCGGGCGGCAGGCGCAGGGTGCCGGGGGTGGCGGAGAAGCGGGGCGCGGGTGCGGGCTGGGTGACGCCGTGCGCCTCGGTGTAGGTGCCGCGGCCGGTCAGGTGCGGGTGGTCCGCCGCCTCTCGCAGGGAGAGGACGGGGGCCACGCACGCGTCGGTGCCCTCGAAGACGGCCGTCCACTCCTCCCGGGAGGCGGTCTTGAAGCGGGCGGTGAACAGGGCTTGCAGCGCGGGCCAGTTGCGCGGCTCCGAGCGGTCCGGCAGGGCGTCCCCGGACAGGCCCAGCAGGGTGACGAAGGTGGTGTAGAAGCGCGGTTCCAGGGCGCCGACCGCCATCCAGCCGCCGTCGCCGGTCTCGTACGCGCGGTAGTACGGGCAGCCTCCGTCCAGGAGGTTGGTCCCGCGGTCCTCGCGCCAGGTCCCCGCGGCGAGCATGCCCCAGAAGAGCGCGGTGAGGTGGGCCGTGCCGTCGACGATCGCGGCGTCCACCACCTGGCCGCGGCCGGTGGTGCGGGCGGTGAGCAGCGCGGCCAGGACGCCGGTGGTGAGGTAGAGGGAGCCGCCCGCGTAGTCGCCGAGCAGGTTGGCGGGGACGGCGGGCGGTCCGTCCGGTGCCCCGAGCATGGAGAGGGCGCCGGCCGTGGCGATGTAGCCGATGTCGTGTCCGGCCCGGGGCGCGAGCGGCCCCCGCTGGCCCCAGCCGGTCATCCGGCCGTACACCAGGGCGGGGTGGGCGGCCATGCACTCCTCGGGGCCGACCCCGAGCCGCTCGGCGACCCCGGGGCGGTACCCCTCCACCAGGATGTCGGCGCGGGCGGCCAGGGCCCGTACGGTCTCCGGGCCGCCGGGTGACTTGAGGTCGACCAGGACCGAGCGCTTGTTGCGGTTGGTCACGTCGTGGGCGGGGTCGCCGGCGAGCGGGCCGGGGACGGGGCGGTCGACGCGCACCACGTCGGCGCCGAGGTCGCCGAGCAGCATCGCGGCGAACGGGCCGGGTCCGATACCGGCCAGCTCGAGAACGCGCACGCCGTCCAGCGGACCGGCGCAGGACCGGGCGGGGGGATCAGGGGGACGGTGGCTCATGGGTTCCTCTCTCGGGACGCGGGGGACTCGCCGCCGCGCGACCGGGACCTTACTGAGCGTTCGCTAAGAACGTAGAAGCGTCCCGTCGATCGGTCAACGCCCTGAACGACGGGATTTGGCGCGGTACTTGACGGCCGGAGGGGACGGAGACGCACACTTGCCCCGTGGATCCGCCGCTCCTCTCCCGCGATCGCTTATCGATCGCTAAGCTCCCGGGGGAGGGGCACTGATTCCGAGGAGACGTTGTTGAGCACCGAGCAGAGCCAGGACAGCACGGCCACGGCGCGGCACTGGCGTTCCTACGGGCCGCTGGACCTGCACCCGATCCTGGTTCACGCCATGGAGGCCTTCAACGAGCACGGTTACCACGGCACTTCGGTCCGCAACATCGCCGGCCGGGTCGGCGTCACCGTGCCCGCCCTCTACTACCACTACGAGAACAAGCAGGCCCTGCTGGCAACTTTGCTGGAGACGTCCATCAAGGACGTCCTGGACCGTTGCCGGGCGGCGGCCGCGGAGGCGGGGCCCGCTCCGCTGGCGCGGTTCTGCGGCATGGTCGAGTCGATCGTGCTCTACATGGCCCACCGCAGGTCGCTGGCGTTCCTGGACACCGAGATACGCAGCCTGGAGCCGGCCAACCGGGCGCGTTACGTGGCCCTGCGCGACTATCTCCAGCACATGCTGCTCGACACGGTCGAAGCCGGCCGCGCCGAGGGCGTGTTCACCACCGAGATCCCCGCCGACGCCGTCCGTGCGGTCCTGATCATGTGCCAGGGCGTCGCCAACTGGTTCCGCCCCGACGGGCCCCTCACCGCGGAACAGGTCGCCGAACGCCACGTCCTGCTGAGCCTGGGCACCGTGGGGCACCCCCTGCCCTCCCCCGCGCCGCGGGTCCCGGCACCGTACGGCTCCCGATGACATCGACGAGAGGACGCCCCTCATGGACCGGCTCCAGGCCCGTACCCGCTTCCAGGCACTGCGCGAGACGAAGGGCAGGGTGGCGGCGGCCGCGCTGGACGAGGTGTGGGCCGTACTGGACACCGTCCGGCCCGAGGAGATCCTCGGCGAGTGGAAGGGCGGCGAGTTCGACACCGGCCACCCGCTGGGCGGCGAGCTGGCGAAGGCGGGCTGGTACGGCAAGACCTTCGCCTCGGTGCACGACGCCAAGCCGCTGATGTGCCGGGACGCGGCGGGCGAGCTGTATTCCGACCTGGAGCTGGGCAAGGGCGAGGCCAGCCTGTGGACGGTGGAGTTCCGCGGCGAGTCGACGGCCACGATGGTCTACGACGGCCGGCCGGTCCTCGACCACTTCAAGCGGGTGGACGACACCACCCTCATGGGCATCATGAACGCCAAGGGCGTGCCCGCCGAGGGTCCTTACTACTACTTCTTCCTGGAGCGCGCGTGAGGCGTGCCCGGGCCGCGGTCGTCCGGGAGCCGGGCGCCCCGTTCACCGTCCTGGAGGTGGAGCTGGAGGACCCGCGTCCGCGCGAGGTGCTGGTCAGGATGACCGCGGCCGGGGTGTGCCACACGGATCTGGGAATCCAGGCCGGCTGGCCCCGGCGGCTGACCCCCATGGTCTTCGGCCACGAGGGCGCCGGCCGGGTCGAGGCGGTGGGCGCGGAGGTGACCGGTCTCGTGCCGGGGGACACCGTCTGCCTCACCTTCGCCAGCTGCGGCGGGTGCGGGCAGTGCACCGCGGGCATCCGGCGTACTGCGACGCGGCCCGGGACCTCAACCTCTCCGGCGGGCGCGAGGACGGCAGCACCCCGCTCCGCCTGGACGGCGCCCCGCTGCACGGCGGCTTCTTCGGGCAGTCCAGCTTCGCCACGTACGCCGTGGTCCACCAGCGCGGCGTGGTCAGGGTGCCCGCCGACCTGGCCCCGACGCTCGCCGCGCCCCTGGGCTGCGGAGGCCAGACGGGGGCGGGGACGGTGCTCAACCGGCTGCGCCCCGAGCCGGGCACCTCGCTCGTGGTGCTCGGGGCCGGCGGGGTGGGGCTGAGCGCGCTGATGGCCGCGGTGGCCGTGGGCTGCGACCCGGTGCTGGCCGTCGACCCGGTCGCCTCCCGGCGGGACCTGGCCCGCGCACTCGGCGCCAGGGCCGCCCTGCCGCCGGACGACGCTCTCGTCGCGTCGGTGCGGGAACTCACCGACGGCGGGGCGCACCACGTCGTGGACACCACCGGCCGGCCCGGGATGCTCGACCGGGCCGTCGCGGCGCTGCGTCCGCGCGGGGCGCTCGCCCTCCTCGGCCTCGGCGGTGAGGTGACGTTCGACATGATGCGCCTGATGACCAAGGGGGTCCGCCTGCACGGGGTGATGGAGGGCGACTCCGACCCCGCCCGCTTCGTCCCGGAGCTGATCGCCCTGCACGGGCGCGGGCTCTTTCCGGTGGACCGGTTGGTCACCACGTTCGCCTTCGAGGAGATCGGCGCCGCCGTCGCCGCCATGCGCGACGGAAGCGCGGTGAAGCCGGTCCTCACCTTCTCCTGACGGGCGGCGCGGCCGACCGGGGGACGGGCGCCGGGGGGGGCGCGGCGGACCCGCGGACCAGGTGCCGGGAAGGCCGGGGCGGCCCCGGAGAGGTGTGGTTGACTGAACCGCATGGTCCCGCCCCCGTATCCGCCCGTCCGGCCGTGACCGCCGATCCGACCACGGCAGCCCGGCCCCGCAACCGCAGGCAGCTCATCGTCGAGGCGGCGGGCCGGGTCTTCAGCGAACGCGGCTACCACCGGGCCTCCATGGAGGAGATCGCCGCGGGCGTCGGCATCACCGCGGCGGCCCTGTACCGGCACTTCCCGAACAAGTACGCGCTCTTCGCCGAGTGCGCCGACGTCATGGCCCAGGGGCTGGTGGCCGCGCTCGACGGGGTGCCGCCCGGGGCGCCCCTGACGGATGTACTCGACGCCGTCGCCGGGGTCACGGTCGCGTACCGGGCGTCGGGGGGCGTGTACCGGTGGGAGGCCCGCTACCTCAACCGTGAGGACCGCAGGCGCCTGCGGGCGAAGTTCGGGCGGATCGTCGGGCGGGTCGACGAGGCGGTGCGGCGGGAGTACCCGCCGGCCGACGAGGGGCTGCGGGCCGTGGCCGCCCTGGGCGCGATCGGTTCCGTCACGATGCACCGCACCTCGATCGCCGCGCGCCGGGCGGAGAGCCTGCTGTCGGCGTCGGCGCTGCGGGTGGCCGCCGCCGGCCCGGCCGCGGCGGGCGGCGGCGTCGGCCCGGTCGAACTGCCCGCCCAGCCGGTGCCGCGCACCCGGCGGGCGGAGATCCTCGCCGCCGCCGTCCCGCTGTTCGCGCGGGACGGGTTCGCCAACGTCACCAACAACCAGATCGCGCGGGAGGTGGGGCTGGCCCCGTCGGCGCTCTACCGCCACTACCCCGGCAAGGTCGACATCCTGGCGGCGGCGTGCCTCCAGGCGGCGGGTCTGCTGGCCCAGGGAGTGGAGCGGAGCCTGCGCGAGGTGACCGGCCCGCATCAGGCCGTGGCCGCGCTGGCGGCCACCTACGTGGCCTACAGCTTCGAGTACACCGCGCTCAACAGCGTCGCGGAGGCCGAGTTGACCGGACTGCCCGCGGACCTGCGGCGCCCCCTGGTCCACGCGCAGCGGGAGCACATCGCCGTCTGGGAGCAGCAGTTGCGGCTGGCCCGACCGGAACTCGACCCGCGTCAGGCCCGGGTGCTGGTGCACGCGGGGTTCGGGGTGGTGGTCGAGGCCGGCCGCAGCCTGCGCTGGCGGGACGGCCCCGGCCACCGTGACGCCGTGACCGCGCTGGTGGTGGCGGCCCTCGGGCTGTGAGCGGGCGGCCGGGCGGGCCGGTGGGTCAGCCCGGCCTGTTGCCGGTGGGGATGGTGATCGGGGTGGTGGTCCCGGAGGAGCCCTTGTTGAGGAACAGCATGGCCAGGGCGCGCACGAACTGGTCGACCAGGTAGAAGGTGCCGGGCATGATCGGCGACAGTCCCTCCCGGAACTTGATGTACGCGGGCCACGCGGTGCGGACCAGGGCCGCCGCCACCGGGTCGCGCCGCAGCCCCAGCCAGTCGCCGACCTCGTCGCTGAGGACGTAGCGCACGAACTCGTTCAGGAACCCGCGGGTGACACCGAGGTCGATCTGCGCGGTCAGGCCGAGCAGTTCCTCGGCGAGCTTGATGCCCTCGGTCGTCGGGGCGAGGATCGGGGTCAGCACCTGCGCGGACTGCGCCTCCGCGGCCGCCCAGGTCTTGGGGATGTACTCGTCCGGCACCCCCAGCAGGTGGAGGGCGACCTGCCAGGAGTGCAGGAACGCCTCCTGGTCCTCGGCCGGGAACGGGACCTTCCACTCGACCAGCTTGCTGCGTACGTAGGTTCCCAGGCTGTGGAAGGTGACCAGGATGTCGGCGGCACTGATCGGGATGTCCTGGTCCGCGCCGGACGTCCAGTGCGGCGAGCGCGGCAGCAGGTGCCGGACGGCGGCGTGCACCAGCCGGGTCTTGTTGGCGGTGACGACGAACTGCCCGGTCGGCTCGAACGCCTTCAGCTGGGACAGGTCGTAGCCGAAGGTGAACGTCTTGGCGGCGCGGTCCTGCATGTCGGCGCCGCCCGCCGACCAGTAGACGCTCCTGGCCTCGCGCGGGATGACGGTGCTCATGATGCCGCTGCCGAGGCCGTACAGCATGAACAGGTACGTGTCCCGGCGCCGGTTGAAGTCGGCCGCGCGGGTCAGCTTGGTCCGGTCGGCCCAGGACGGCAGCCGGTTGACCTGCCGCAGATGCGCGGTGAGCTCGGCCGGGAATCCGCCGGGCAGCGGGTCGGCGTTGTTCACCCACCCGGCCATCGCGGTGTTGATCGACGGAACGCTGCCGTTCTCGAGCAGCGCGGCCATCAGGGGGTCCGTCGCGCTGTCCCACACGTACTCCGGATCGGCGCCCGCGCCGGTGCCGGCCACCGAGTCCGCCGACGGCCACGCCCATCCCTTCGCGCCGTCCGCCACGCCCACGAGCCCGAGCGCGACACCGAGCGACAGGACTCCTCGCCTGCTGAGATTCTCCATTGACTTAACCCGCTTCCCTGAAGGTCAGACGGTTCACTGAGCTGTTCTCGCACGTCAGTTGAGTGACCACCACACTTCGAGCCCTGCCGAGTGATGTGATTTCTCATTAACATAGCGAGGCACGTCTGCGTGAGCAATGGGCGTGACGGAGGGTTCGTGGGCGGTCCGGGCCCGTCATACGGGAGCGGCCCGGCGCCAGTGCGCCGGGCCGCTCCTGTCCGGCCGGCCGCTGGGCCGGCGGGACCGCGTCACACGTTCCGCTTCGCCGCTGCTCAGCCCTCGCTCACGAGACCGAGGTCGGTACGGGGCTCGGCGGCGGCGACCACGGGGACGGGCCACTCCTGCTTCAGCGGCGCGGACAGGGCCCGCCACCAGGGGTGTACGGGCAGCTCGCCCCCGGGTTCGAAGGGCAGTCCGGGGACGGGCAGGGCGACCGCCTGCCCGACCGCACCGGCCGCGGCCACCGTCCACTCCCCCGGCTCCGCCCACGCGTGCGGCGCCAGGTTGAAGGTGCCCCAGTGGATCGGCAGCAGGGCACCGTGCGGACGGCCGCCCTGGAGGTCGAGGTGGGCACGGACACCCTCCTCGGGGGTCATGTGGATGTCCGGCCAGAACTCGGCGTACGCCCCGAGCTGGATCATCGTGGCGTCGAACGGCCCGTGCGCGGCGCCGATGTCGCGGAATCCGTCGAAGTAGCCGGTGTCCCCGCTGTGGTACACGCGGTGCTCGGCACCGGCGACGACCCAGGACGCCCAGAGGGTGTGCTGGGTGTTGCGCAGCCCGCGCCCGCAGAAGTGCCGGGCCGGGGTGGCGGTGAGGGTGAGGCCGCCGACGCGCGTCGACTCGTGCCAGTCCAGCTCCCGCAGCCGGTCGGGGGAGACACCCCAGTGTTCGAGGTGGCCGCCGACGCCGAGCGGCACGGCGAACACGGTGTCCGTGCCGGCCAGTGCCTTGATGGTGGGCATGTCCAGGTGGTCGTAGTGGTCGTGGGAGATGACGACCACGTCGACCGGGCCCAGGGCGGCCAGTGGCAGCGGGACCGGATGCAGGCGCTTGGGGCCGGCGAAGGGGAACGGGGAGCAGCGCTCGCCCCACACCGGGTCGAAGAGCACGCGCTGTCCGTCGATCTCGGCGAGCACGCTGGAGTGGCCCATCCAGGTCAGCCGGAGCCCGGTGGCGGGCGGCCGGGCGAGGTCGGCCAGGGTGGTGGCGTGCACCGGGACCGGCCCCTGCGGGGACCGGCGCAGCCGCGCCTCCTTGTTGAAGTAGATCTTGGCGAATTCGGCGGCCGATCCGGAGGGCCGGGTCCGTGCCGTGCCCCCGGGGTTCTGGAAGACGCCGTCGCGGAAGTGCGGCGATCTGCGGATGCGCGCCATGCGCTCACCGCTCGGGTCGGCGCCGAAGGCCGCGGGCCGGGGCACGCTGAATCCGGGACTCGGGGAACGGAAGGCGGCCACGGTACCTCCAGGTGGAGTGGTTCAGGCTCTCATTGTGTTCGTCTCGTCCTACGCCACCTCGAACGACGGATGCGACGTCCGTGTTCCCCCGGTCCGTCGCGACCGGGAAGGGCGTCGGCGCACGTCCCGGCGCCTGTATAGGGTGACGTGCGTGGGGAGAGTGCGGTTGAGCGTGGCGGAGCGGCGCGAGGAGCTGCTGGGCGCCGCCATCGAGCAGATATCGGCGCGGGGCGTGGCGGCGTTGCGGATCGCCGACGTGGCCGCGGCGCTCGGCGTCAGCAACGCCCTGGTGCTCTACCACTTCTCCACGAAGGAGCGCCTGGTCGCCGCCGCGTTCACGCATGCCGCCGAGGACGACCTCGCCCATCTGCGGGGGCTGCTGGCCCGTCGCACGTCGGCGCTGCGCCGGCTGCGGGCGGCCGTGCGGTGGTACGCGCCGACCGGGCCGGCCAAGGGCTGGCGGCTGTGGATCGAGGGCTGGGCGGCGGCGCCGCGCGAGCCCGCGCTGCGGGAGGTCGCGCGCGAGCTGGACCGCCAGTGGAAGGCGGCGATCGCCGAGGTCATCGCCGAGGGCGTGGCCGCCGGTGAGTTCTCCTGCCCCGAGCCGGACGCCGCGGCCCTGCGGCTGACGGCGTTGCTGGACGGGCTGGCGGTGCAGCTCACCTCGTACACGGGCACGGTGTCGCGGGCCCGGGCGCAGGCGTGGGTGGACGACGCCCTGGCCCGGGAACTGGGCCTGGAGCGGGCGGCGTTGACACCGACGCGGCGTTAGCGCCCGTCGGGACACCGGCCAGCCGGTGCACCGGCCCGCCGGGACAGCACCGGCCTCGGTGTCAGGCCACCGCGGCGATCCGCGTCTTGATGTCGTCCGGAGACAGCGTCCCCTTGGCCGTCACGTGGTCGCCCGACGACTCGCCCCGCAGCCGGCGCCCGATCCACGGCACCAGGTACTCGCGCGCCCAGTGCACGTCGTCGCGCCGGACGTCGAGCGTGCCGCGCGGCGGCAGGGGCGGCCAGGGCTGGTCCGGATCGGCCGGGACGCGCAGGCCCAGGGCCTGCCCCGCGCGCAGCGCCACCCGGGTGTGCCCCTCCGGCGACAGGTGCAGCCGGTCGGCGTCCCACGCCCTGCGGTCCTGGACGCTCCGCAGCGACCACAGGTCGAGCACCGGGCAGCCGTAGCGGTCGGCGATGGCGCGGACGTGCCCGTTGTACGTGGCGATCTTGCCGCGCAGGTGCTTGAGGACGGGCACCCCCCGGGTGTCGAACCCGGTGGTCACCAGGACGGTTCCGGCCGCGGCGGTCAGCGCGGCCACCGCCAGCTCGAACCGCTCGGCGACCTCGTCGGGATCGGTGCCGGGCCGGATGATGTCGTTGCCGCCCGCCGCGAACGAGACGAGGTCGGGCGCGAGTCCGACGACCCGCGGGACCTGTTCCGCCACGATCTGGTCGAGGAGCCTGCCGCGCACGGCGAGGTTCGTGTACGTGAAGTCGCCCTCGGGGCGCCGGTCCGCGAGCAGTACGGCGAGCCGGTCGGCCCAGCCGACGAACGCCCCGTCGGGGCCGGGGTCGCCGACGCCCTCGGTGAAGCTGTCCCCCACCGCCACGTACGACCCGATCACTGCTCTGCTGTCACTCTTCGAATCGTCTGCCACATCGGCCCATGATTCACCTTGGAATGTGACCTACGCGACCGTAGGAAGGGATTGACGGGCGGTGAGAAAGGCCACGCCTAAAGTATTCGTCAATTCCGGAATACGGCGAGGGCCCTGCACGGCGCCTGCACCGGGGTCCGGACACGCCGAAGGCCGGACCCGGGGATCGGGGTCCGGCCTCCGGTGCGCGGGGGCCGCGCGGAACCGGTCGTCAGACGGAGACGCCGTGCGAGCGCAGGAACGCCAGCGGGTCGATGTCCGAGCCGTAGTCCGGCGTGGTGCGGATCTCGAAGTGCAGGTGCGGGCCGGTCACGTTGCCGGTGGCGCCCGAGAGGCCGACCTGCTGACCCGCCGTCACCGACTGACCGGCGGAGACGGAGAGCGAGGAGAGGTGGGCGTACTGGGCGTAGTGGCCGTCGGCGAGCTGGATGACGACCTGGTTGCCGTACGCGCCGCCCCAGCCGGCCGAGACGACGGTGCCCGCGCCGACGGCCTTGAGGGAGGTGCCGGTCGGGACGACGAAGTCGGTGCCGGTGTGGTAGCCGCTGGACCACATGCTGCCGGACTGGTGGTACGGGGTGCCGACGGTGCCGCCCGCGACGGGGGAGGTGTAGCCGCTGGTGGTGCCCGTGGACTGGCTGCCGGAGTCCGAGGAGGAGGCCTTCTCGACGTCCGTCGACTTCTGGGCCGGCTTCGCGGCGGGCTTCGCGGCAGGCTTCTCGGCGGACTTCTGCGCGGGCTTCTCGGACTGCGCGGAGGACGGCGCCGACGACTTGGCGGCCTGGCCGCCGATCGACAGCTTGAGGCCGGGGTGGATCAGCGACGGGTCGGAACCGACGGCCTCGCGGTTGTCCGCGTAGAGCTTCTTCCAGCCGCCGTCGACGTCCTGCTCGTCGGCGATCTTCGAGAGGTAGTCGCCGCTCTTCACCGTGTAGGTGTGCGAGTCGGAGTTCTTCTCGGCGGCGGCCTTCTTGGCCGACGCCGGAACGGAGTGCACGGCCTGCTCGGAAACGGAGTGCGCGGGAGCGGCGTTGGCGGCGGCGGCACCCATCAGCGGGAGCGCGAGCGCGGCGCCACCGGTCCCGGCGACGGCGATGGTGCGGGTCAGGCGCATGGCCCTGGTACGGCGGTGCTTACCCTTCGCGGGCATGGCGAATTCCTCTCCGGCGCCTGCGAGGTGAGCTGTCGGGTGCGGGCTGGAGATGCCCGGCCGCGCCGAAACGCGGCTTTACCCCAAGCCGTTCCGGGAACCGGAACAGGCAGTTCTACCTGTGGGTCCCCCGCTCCTGCCGTGTACGGGTGGTCGATGAGTGCGGGCTCCGGTCGGCGGCAGGATTAGGCGTCCGTCCGGATCGGTGGTGAACGTAAGGGACCAAGACGCACAGGGACAAGCGAAGGGTTCCCCCGGCAGGTGTTCCGATTGATCCTTTACGGGAATGTCCGGTAACCCTGCGTCGATTTCCGCGGCACGCTTTTGCTTAAAGCCCCTTGAGAAACAGTTGAATTACGTGAACATGACGGGCAACGCACGGTCACGGATATGACGCTGCTCACGCGCCCCTCATTCACCCTCCGCCATTTCAGGGCCAGTTGTAATTAAGATACCAATTCGGACAGAAGGGCCTTATCGGCCCGGAATATCCCTCGGGGCGCCATTTCGCGTCCGGGTGATGCCGTATCGTCGGGTGGAGCCCGCCGGCGAGCAGCGGCGGCGGGGCGGAGTGGGAGGAGCCCCCGTGACGCAGCAGGTCCCGTCGACCGAACCCGAGCTGACCGGTGTGCGCAACTTCCGGGACGTGGGCGGCCTGCCCACCGTGGACGGGCGGCGGGTGCGGCAGGGGGTGCTGTTCCGCAGCGGTCACCTGGCTCACGCCACCGGGGAGGACGCCGCGTTCCTGGCCTCGCTGGGCCTGCACACGATCTTCGACTTCCGCAACGCGGCCGACCAGAAGCTCGAGGGCCCGGACGTCGAGCTGCCGGGCGTGCGCAATGTGAACCTGCCGCTGAGCGACCCGGCCGACGGCGCCGAGTTCTGGAAGATGGTCCGTGACGGCGACCTCGACCAGCTGCGCGAGATCCTGGCCGACGGCAAGGCCGCGGACCGGATGATCGGCTCCTACCGCGCGATCGTCACGGAGCGCACCGCGGAGCACTCCCGCATCCTGCACGCGCTCGCCGAGGACAGCGTCCCGGCCCTGATGCACTGCGCCGCCGGAAAGGACCGCGCGGGCCTGTCGATCGCCGTCACGCTGCTCGCCCTCGGTGTCGAGCGCGAGGCCGTCGTCGAGGACTACCTGAAGTCGAATGCCGCGCACCGCCGCTACAAGGTGCGCCGCAGCGGTTCCGCGGCCTCGGCCTACTCCCCCGAGGTCATGGAGCTGCTCAGCCCCCTGTTCGACGCGCGCGCCGAGTACCTGGCGGCGGCCTTCGAGACCGTCGAGGAGACGTGGGGCGGCGTCGACGCCTACCTGGAGCAGGGCCTGCGGCTCACTCCCGCGACCCGGGAGCGGCTGCGCGAGCGGATGCTGGACTGAGCCACCCGCCCGCGGCCGGCGCTACTTGGCGCCCACCTCGAACAGCAGGTAGAGGAAGCCGCCGAAGACGTGCCCCAGGGCGATGTAGACGATCAGCCGCACCCACAGGGCGCGCGGGAACTTCTCCTGCATGGTGCTCATGGCGTCTCTCCAGGGGTCGGGCCGAGGCACGGGGCGGCCGTCGGGCTCTGCAGCAGGGTGTGGACGAACAGCAGCTCGACCCCGTCGGGGTCCTGCGCGGCGATCCGGTGCGGGGTCATCGAGTCGAAGTGGGCGCTGTCCCCCGCGGTGAGCCGGTGCTCGGTGTCCCCGAGGCGCAGTCGCAGCCGGCCCCGCAGGACGTGCAGCCACTCCTCGCCGGGGTGCACCCGCACGACGTCGCCCTGGGAGCCGTACGGAACCTGGACGCGCAGGGCCTGCATGCCGCGGCCCGGCGCTCCGGCCCGCCAGTACGTCCAGCCGCCCGCGGCGGTGGGTTCCATGTCGGCGGCCCGCACTACGGCATCCCGGTCCGCGGCCGCCTCGCCCAGCAGCTCGGCGACGGTCGTACCGTAGACCCGGGCGAGGGAGAGCAGCATCGGCAGCGAGGGCTGGCGCTGCCCGGTCTCCAGGCGGGAGAGGTGGGCGGGCGAGAGCCCCGCGGCGCGGGCCGCGGCCTCCAATGTGAGGACGGCCCGCCGCCGCAGCTCACGCAGCTGGGGCGCGACGGCGGCGACCGACCCCTCGGCGGGGCCGGTCTCGGAGGAACTCATGCCTCCATTCAGCCCGAAACTTGCCCGTCAGGCAAATTCCTTGCCTCAGAGGCAAAAACACCGGAGGCTGCGCTCAACGGTTGGCCACCGCCTGCTTGACCAGGGTCTTCCCGAAGTCCCACATCAGGCCACCGCCATTGTGCGCGTCCTCCATCACCTCCGTGAAGGCGTCGACGAACCGGTCGGCGTCGGCGGTGTCGACGATCAGCGGCGGGATCAGTTTGATCACCTCCAGGTGGTCGCCGGACACCTGGGTCAGGATCCGGTGCCGTTGCAGCAGCGGCACGACCACCATCTGCGCGAACAGTCCCTTCCGCGCGGCCTGCAGCATCGTCCAGCGGCTGCGCAGCTTCAGGGACCTCGGACGGCCGAACTCGATGCCGATCATCAGTCCGCGGCCCCGGACGTCGGCGAGCAGCTCGTAGCGGTCCACCAGCTCCGCGAGCCGGGACTTCAGCCGCTCCCCCACCGCGGCGGCGTTCGCGACGATCTCCTCGTTCTCCATCACCGACAGCACCGCGAGCCCGGCGGCCATGGCCTGTGCGTTGGACCCGAAGCTCGCCGAGTGGACCTGCACGCGGTCCATCGAGGAGTACACCTTCTGGAAGATCCAGTCCTTGCCCAGGGTGGCCCCCACCGGGACGTAACCGCCGGACAGCGCCTTGGCCACGCAGACCAGGTCGGGCTCCACCCCGTCCGAGTGCTGGTAGGCGTAGAACTTGCCGGTCCGGCCGAGGCCGGTCTGCACCTCGTCGGCGATCAGCAGCGCCTTGTGCCGGTGCAGCAGCTCCTGCGCGGCGAGCAGGTAGCCGGGCGGGGCCTCGTGCACGCCCTTGCCCTGGACCGGCTCCACGATCAGGGCCGCCACGTCGCCCTTCTTCAGCTCCCGAGCCAGGGCGTCCAGGTCGCCGAGCGGGACGGCGGTGTCGGGCAGCAGGGGTGCGAAGCCCTTGCGGAAGCCGTCCTCGCCGTTGACGGAGAGCGAGCCGGCGGTCAGTCCGTGGAAGGCGTGCGTGCAGTACAGGATCCGCTGTCTGCCGGTCGCGTACCGGGCGAACTTGAGCGCGGTCTCGACGGCCTCGGTGCCGCTGTTGCCGAAGAAGACGCGGTCCAGGTGCGGGCTGTAGGAGAGCAGCTTCTCGGCCAGCAACCCGGGCAGCGGCGGGCAGTCGAAGCGGGTCAGGTCGGCGAGCGAGGCGTCGAGCACGTCGTGCAGCGCCTTGCGGACGACCGGGTGGTGGCGGCCCAGGCCCATCACCGCGAACCCGGCGAGCATGTCCAGGTAGTCGTTGCCGTCCGCGTCCCAGAAGTGCGCGCCCTCGGCACGCTCGTAGACCTTGTCGAAGCCGATGGTGTGCAGCATGCGCGGCAGCTGGTGGTTGAGGTGCTTGGCGTGCAGCTCGTACCGCTCGGCTCCGCGCTCGGCCAAGAGCGCGGCGAGGTCGAACTCCTTGGTCATTCAGTTCTCTCCTTGGGCTGGCATGACGATCCGTCCGTCGCCGGACTGTTCCACTGCCGGTTTCCCGGGCCCCTCCCCGACCGGTTCGGCGAGGGCCAGGCTCGCGGCGATCCGACCGGCGACGTCGACCGGGGTGAGGCCGATGTCCGCGAGCACCTCGGCGCGCTTGGCGTGCGCGAGGAACTGCTCGGGGATGCCGAAGCGGCGCACGGGGACGTCGACCTCGGCGTCGCCGAGCGCCAGTGCCACCGCAGAGCCGACCCCGGCGGCGCGGCTGTTGTCCTCGACGACGGCCACCAGGCGGTGCTCGGCCGCGAGGGGCGCGAGCGCCGGGTCGACGGGCTTGACCCAGCGGGGGTCGACGACGGTGCAGCCGATGCCTCGGGCCTCGAGGAGTTCGGCGGCGCCGAGGCACACGGGTGCCATCACGCCCACCGACACGAGCAGCACCTCGGGCCGGTCCGCGGCGTGCAGGACGTCCAGGCCGCCGATCCGGTCGACGGCGGGTACGGCGGGACCGACGGACTCCTTCGGGAAGCGCAGCAGCGTCGGCGCGTCGTCCACGGCGACCGCCTCGCGCAGCTGGGCGCGCAGCTGGTCGGCGTCGCGCGGGGCGGCGATCCGCAGCCCGGGGACGACCTGGAGGACGGACATGTCCCACATGCCGTTGTGCGAGGCCCCGTCGACACCGGTGACGCCGGCCCGGTCCAGGACGAAGGTGACGCCGCAGCGGTGCAGTGCCACGTCCATCAGGAGCTGGTCGAAGGCGCGGTTGAGGAAGGTGGCGTACACGGCGACGACCGGGTGCAGTCCGCCGGTGGCGAGGCCGGCGGCGGACACCGCGGCGTGCTGCTCGGCGATGCCGACGTCCCAGACCCGGTCGGGGAACCGTTCGGCGAAGGGGGCGAGGCCGACCGGGTGCAGCATGGCCGCGGTGATCGCCACCACGTCCGTGCGCTCCTCGCCGATCCGGACGATCTCCTCACCGAACACGGAGGTCCAGGACGGCCCGCCCGCCGGGCCGAGCGGCTCGCAGGTGAGCGGGTCCATCACGCCGACCGTGTGGAAGTGGTCCTCCTCGTCGCGCAGGGCGGGCTCGTAGCCGCGGCCCTTCTCGGTGAGGCAGTGCACGAGCACCGGGCCGTGGAAGCGCTTCGCGCGGCGCAGCGCCGACTCGACGGCGCCGATGTCGTGCCCGTCGATCGGGCCGAGGTACTTCAGTCCCAGGTCCTCGAAGAGCCCCTGCGGGGCGAAGGCGTCCTTGAAGCCCTTCTTGGCGCCGTGCAGGGCCTCGTAGACGGTGTGCCCCACCACGGGCGTGCGCTGGAGCATGTCCTTGCCCCAGGCCAGGGCGCGCTCGTAGCCGTCGGTGGTGCGCAGGGTCGCGAGGTGGTTGGCGAGGCCGCCGATGGTCGGGGCGTACGAGCGTTCGTTGTCGTTGACGACGATGATCAGCGGCCGGTCCCTGGCCGCCGCGATGTTGTTCAGCGCCTCCCAGGCCATGCCGCCGGTGAGCGCACCGTCACCGATGACGGCGACGACGTGGCTGCGCTCCCCCTGCACCTGGCGGGCCTTGGCGAGGCCGTCGGCCCAGCCGAGGACGGTGGAGGCGTGACTGTTCTCGATGACGTCGTGCGCGGACTCCTCGCGCGAGGGGTAGCCGGACAGGCCGCCCTTGCTCCGCAGCTTGGAGAAGTCCTGACGTCCGGTCAGGAGTTTGTGCACATAGCTCTGGTGGCCGGTGTCCCACAGGATGCGGTCGTCCGGCGACTCGAAGACCCGGTGCAGGGCGACGGTGAGTTCCACCACGCCGAGGTTGGGTCCGAGGTGACCACCGGTGCGGGCGACCGCGTGCACCAGGAAGTCACGTATCTCGTCGGACAGTTCACCGAGTTCCGCCTCGGACAGCGCCTTCAGGTCGCGTGGTCCCCGGATGTTCTCCAGAATCGTCACGCTCGGGCCCCCTTCGGTCCGCGTTTCAGCTCACGGTGACGGCCGGCGCCCCCGAGGCGCCGTCCTTCTCCATCTGCTCCGCGATCCTCATCGCCTCCTCGATGAGGGTCTCCACGATCTTCGACTCGGGCACGGTCTTGACGACCTCGCCCTTGACGAAGATCTGCCCCTTGCCGTTGCCGGAGGCGACGCCGAGGTCCGCCTCGCGGGCCTCGCCGGGGCCGTTGACGACGCAGCCCATGACGGCCACGCGCAGCGGCACCTCCATGCCCTCCAGACCGGCGGTGACCTCCTCGGCCAGCTTGTACACGTCGACCTGGGCCCGGCCGCAGGACGGGCAGGAGACGATCTCCAGCCGGCGTTCCCTGAGGCCGAGCGACTGGAGGATCTGGATGCCGACCTTGACCTCCTCGACCGGCGGCGCGCTGAGCGACACCCGGACGGTGTCGCCGATGCCCTGCGAGAGCAGCGCGCCGAAGGCGACCGCCGACTTGATGGTGCCCTGGAACGCCGGGCCCGCCTCCGTCACCCCCAGGTGCAGCGGGTAGTCGCACTGGGCGGCGAGTTGCCGGTAGGCCTCGACCATGACGACCGGGTCGTTGTGCTTGACCGAGATCTTGATGTCCCGGAAGTCGTGCTCCTCGAAGAGCGACGCCTCCCAGAGCGCGGACTCGGCCAGCGCCTCGGGGGTCGCCCTGCCGTACTTCTGGAGCAGACGGCGGTCCAGGGAACCCGCGTTGACCCCGATGCGGATCGGGGTGCCGTGGTCGCGGGCCGCCTTCGCGATCTCCCTCACCTGGTCGTCGAACTTCTTGATGTTGCCCGGGTTCACCCGGACCGCCGCGCAGCCGGCCTCGATCGCGGCGAAGACGTACTTGGGCTGGAAGTGGATGTCCGCGATCACCGGGATCTGCGACTTCCTCGCGATGACGGGCAGCGCGTCGGCGTCGTCCTGGGTGGGGCAGGCCACCCGGACGATCTGGCAGCCCGACGCCGTCAGCTCGGCGATCTGCTGGAGCGTCGCCCCGATGTCGGACGTACGGGTGGTCGTCATCGACTGCACCGACACCGGGGCCCCGCCCCCGACCGCCACCGGCCCGACCTGGATCCGCCGCGACACACGCCGCTCGGCGATCGGCCGGACCGGTACCCCGGGGAGCCCCAAGGGGATGGCGGTCACGACGTCACTCCCGGTTCCCGGAGACCGTCTCCCGCATGGCGCGCAGGGACTCCTTGAGCGAGCCCATGGTGGCCAGGACGGCGGTGGGCTCGTAGCCGCAGTGCGCCATGCAGTTGTCGCAGCGCGGGTCCTTGCCGCGGCCGTACTTGTCCCAGTCGGTCTTCTCGATCAGCTCCCGGTACGTCGGGACGTAGCCGTCGCTCATCAGGTAGCAGGGGCGCTGCCAGCCGAAGAGGGAGTAGTTCGGGATCGCCCACGCGGTGCACGGGAAGTCGACCTTGCCCTCGAGGAAGTCGAGGAACAGCGGGGAGTGGTTGAGCCGCCAGCGGGCCCGGTTGCCGCCCGAGAAGGCCTTCTTGAACAGCTCGCGGGTCTGCTCCACGCCCAGGAAGTGCTCCTGGTCGGGTGCCTTCTCGTAGGCGTAGGCGGGCGAGATCATCATCTCGTCGACCTTGAGGTCGTCGTTGAGGAAGTTGAGCACCTCGACGATGGTCTGCGGGGTGTCGGTGTTGAAGAAGGTCGAGTTGGTGGTCACCCGGAAGCCGCGCCGCTTGGCCTCCTTGATGGCCTCCACGGCCTCGTCGAACACGCCCTCCTTCGCCACGGACTCGTCGTGCCGCTCGCGCAGCCCGTCGATGTGCACCGCGAAGGCGAAGTACGGCGAGGGCTTGAACTTGTCCATCTTCTTGCGCATGAGCATGGCGTTGGTGCAGAGGAAGACGTACTTCCGCTTGGCCACCAACTGCCGCACGATCTCGTCGATCTGCGGGTGCATCAGGGGCTCGCCACCGGCGATGGAGACCATCGGCGCGCCCGATTCCAGCACCGCCCCGACGGCCTGCGCGACCGGCATGCGCTGCTTGAGCACACCGGCGGGGTGCTGGATCTTGCCGCATCCCTCGCACGCCAGGTTGCAGGCGAAGAGCGGTTCCAGCTCCACGATGAGCGGGAACTTGTCCCGTCGGCGAATCTTCTGTTCGGCCAGGTATGTAGCGACCTTGATGGACTGGCGCAGCGGCATGGCCATCTGGGCTCACCTCCGGGGAAGCAACAAAGAACGGTGCCATTCGAAAAAAGCGGGAAGAACGGATCGAAGAACGCGGAAAGCCGATATTCCACCGCGCACGGTGCCGATCCGGACGAGTTCGTGTTCTGGAGCGTCCACGACCACCCGGACGGCCGCAACCGGGCGCGGGCCCGTGCGGACGGCGCTCAGGAGCGTGGCCGCGGACTCCATGTCCACGGCGATCGCGCCGGTCGCGAGCAGGTCGGCGCGCTCGGGGCCGCGGACGACGTGGTCCGAGCCGGTCAGCGGCCCGGTGTGGACGGTGCGCCCGGGGACGGCTCGCGCGAGTTCCTTGACGAGCCGGTCGGTCGCGACGCAGGGGACGGTGGAGCGCGGGTCCCGGGTCTCCTCGGCGACGACCAGGTCACCGGGGTGCATGCCGGGCGAGAGTCCGGCGCAGAAGCCCGTGGCGAGCACGGCGGCGCCCTCGAGCGCCGGGTCGGCGAGGACCCGGGTGACCGAGCGTTCGGCCGCCTTGGGACCCATGCCGGTGCGCAGGACGGTGACCGGCCCGCCGGCGCCGGCGCGGTCGCCGGTGCGCAGGGCGAGGTGCTCGATGCCGAGCGCGCAGGCGATCAGCAGCGGGGTCGGGCCGGTCTGCGGGGTCATCAGCTGCCCTTCACCTCGGCCGGGGTGGCTTCGGCGGGGGCCTCGGCCGCACGGGGCTTCTTGGCGAAGGGCTCCCCGTGGACGTACCGGCCGAGCGCGGTGAGCGGGAAGACCTGGCGGTAGAGGTTGTAGTTGATGGAGAAGTCCCACGGGAAGCCGGTGCCCGTGAAGTAGGGCTCGTCCCAGGAGCCGTCCTCCCGCTGGGTGGCCGCGAGCCATTGGACGCCGCGCTCCACGGCCTTGGAGTCCCGCTCCCCCGCCGCCAGCAGGGCCATCAGCGCCCAGCCGGTCTGCGAGGCGGTCGAGGCGCCCTGGCCGCTCCACTCCCGGACGTAGCGGTAGGAGCGCAGGTCCTCGCCCCAGCCGCCGTCCTCGTTCTGGACGGACTCCAGCCAGCGCACCGCCCGGCGGATGGCCGGGTGCGAGGTGGGCAGTCCGGCCGCGGTCAGCGCGGGGATCACGGAACCGGTGCCGTAGACGTAGTTGACGCCCCAGCGGCCGAACCACGAACCGTCCGCCTCCTGGGCGTCGAGCAGCCACTGGATGCCGCGGCGGGTGCGCGGGTCGTGGGCGAGGCCCTCGACGGCGAGCATCTCGACCACGTGCGCGGTGACGTCCGCGGACGGCGGGTCGATGACCTCGCCGAAGTCGCAGAACGGCAACCGGTTGGGGAAGGCGCTGGTGTTGTCGACGTCGAACGCACCCCAGGCGCCGTTCTTCGACTGCATGCCGAGGTTCCAGCGCACCCCGCGTCCGATCGCCTTCTCCACCCGTTCCGGGTCGTGGTGCCTGACCCGGCGCAGGGCGAGGACCACCTCGGCGGTGTCGTCGATGTCGGGGTAGTTGTCGTTGTGGAACTCGAACGCCCAGCCGCCGGGCGGGAGTCCGGGCCGCTTCACCGACCAGTCGCCGGGGCGCACGATCTGTTCGCCGAGCATCCAGTCCGAGGCCTTCACCAGCTGCGGGTGGTCCTCGGGCACGCCCGCGTCGGCCAGCGCGATGGTGGCCAGGCAGGTGTCCCACACCGGGGACTGGCAGGCCTCGATCATCCGGGCGCCGTCCTCGCGCCACACGGCGAAACGGTCCAGCGACTCCAGGCCCGCGCGCATCACGGGGTGTTCGAGGTCGTAGCCGAGCAGGTAGAGGGCGATGACCGAGTAGACGGCCGGAGGCTGGATGCCGCCCCAGCAGCCGTCGTTCTCCTGCCGCTCGATGATCCAGCGGGCGGCGCTGTTCATCGCGGCCCGGCGCAGCCGGCGCGGGGCGACCTTGCGGTAGGCGTGCAGGGCCTTGTCGATGCGCTGGAAGGCGCCGTCCCAGCTGGCCGCGGGTGCCAGGGGGCGCGGCGGGTTGGGCCGGGCCGGGTCGGTGTGCAGTTCGTCCAGCGGGAACGGCGCGGGACGCACCGGCCGCTTGGCGGAGACGATGGTGAGCGGCACGATGGTCTGCCGGGCCCAGCAGCCGAAGTCGTAGATGTTGAGCGGGACCCAGGTGGGGAAGTAGATGAGCTCCGGCGGCAGTTCGGGCAGGTCGTCCCACTTCCACCAGCCGAACAGGGCCAGCCAGATCCGGGTGAAGACCCGGGCGGAGGCGATGCCGCCGCGGGACCTGATCCACTCGGCGGCGCGTGCCATGTGGGGCGCGTCGGGCGAGTCCCCGGCCAGGCGGAGGGCGACGTAGGCCTCGATGGTGGTGGACAGTTCGCCGGGGCCGCCGTAGAAGGTGGCCCAGGTGCCGTCCTCGCGCTGCTCGCCGCGGATGAACAGCGCGGCGGCGCGGGTGGTCTCCTCGTCCTGGATGCCCAGGAACTGACGCAGGAGCAGGTCCTCGGCGTCCATCGTGACGTTCGTCTCGAGGTCGCCCTTCCACCAGCCTTCGGCGTCCTGCTTGGCGAGCAGGAAGTCGGTGGCACGCCGGGTGGCGCGGGCGGCGGCTTCGGGTACCCCGGCCGCCGCGGCGGGGATCGTGATGTCGGTGTCGCTGGCCGAGGCTGCCAGGGGCCGCAGGGAGGCTCCGGTGCTTCCGTCGGTCGTCGCTGTCATGGCTTCCCCTTCGTGCAGTGTGCATGTGGTGCGTCTGCTGGGTCCGCCGTCGGCCGGTGCTCGTGTCTCCACGACACCGGCCGGCGACTACGCGAGGGCTATTCGACCGATAATGATCATCTCTTTCGTACGACGACGAAGTCCGCGAGTGCCGTGAACCGGTCCCGCACCCGGTCGGGCATGTCGACGGCGTCGAGGGCTTCGATGGCGATGGTGTGCTGGCGACGCGCCTCGTCGGCGGTCCACTCCCGCCCGCCCGCTTCCTCGATGAGGGCGGCGCGGGCCGCGAACTCCTCCTCGGAGAAGTTCGCGAAGTCGCTGGCCTTGGCGTCGGCCGTGAGGATCTCGCCGAGCCGCTCGGAGGCGGGCCCGCCGGCCGCGAGGGCGGCCACGACCGGCAGCGACTTCTTGCGCTGGCGCAGGTCGCTCCAGGTCTGCTTGCCGGTGGTGTCCGGGTCGCCCCAGATGCCGAGCAGGTCGTCGACGGCCTGGAAGGCGAGACCGAGGTGGTAGCCGTACTTCTCGAGGGTGTCGGCGGTGCGTTCGTCGGCGCCGCCGAGCACCGCTCCGATGGAGCTGGCGCAGGCGATCAGGGCGCCGGTCTTGTTGCCCTCCATCTCCAGGCACTCCTCGACGCTGACGCGGTCGCGGTGCTCGTAGGAGATGTCCTGGGCCTGGCCGTCGATCAGCGAGCGGCTGGCTTTGGTCAGGCGGCGGGTGGCCCGCCCGGCCTCGACGGTGCCCAGTTCGAGCAGCACCTCGTTGGCCAGGGCGAACAGGGCGTCGCCGACCAGGATGGCCTGGGCGGGGCCGTGCACCTTCCAGACGGTGTCGCGGTGGCGGCGCTGCTCGTCGCCGTCCATCAGGTCGTCGTGCAGGAGGGAGAAGTTGTGCACCAGTTCCACGGCCACCGCGCCGGGCACGCCGGCCTCGGGGGCGGCGCCGGTGACCTCGGCGGAGAGCACGGCGAGCGCGGGGCGGACGGCCTTGCCGCCGTCGCCGTCCGCGGGGTTGCCCTGGGCGTCGATCCAGCCGAAGTGGTAGGCGGCGACGGTGTCCATGGGAGGGGCCAGGCGGTCGACCGCCGCCCGCAGGACCGGCGTGGCCAGGGTCCGGCCGCGCTCCAGAAGCGCGGTCACGTCCACCGTGGTCCGTCGATCGGCCTTCGGGGCCGGGGGCACAGTGGGCACAGTCTTTCCTCCAGTTGCGGTGCCGGGAGTGCGGGAGCCGGTCCCGCGCGGATCGGCCTTCACGCCGCCTCCTCGAAGAAATCGGGAAGGAGGCCGCGGGACCGGCCCAGGGCGCCGAGCGCGGCGGCCGCCGCCCCGACACCGCTGCGAATCGCACTCTCCATGGTCGCGGGCCACCCGGTGGCGGTCCACGCTCCGGCCAGATAGAGGCCGGGTGCCTTGGTGCGGGCGCCGGGCCTCAGGCGCCCGACGCCGGGGGCGGGGGCGAACGTGGCGGTGCGCTCCCTGGTCACGAAGAAGTCCTTCACCTCGGCACCCCGGGTGCGCGGCAGCAGCCGCTCCAGTTCGGGCAGGTACCGCTCGCGCAGCACGGCCACGGGCTCGTCGATGTCGTTCTGCGCGGTCGACTGGGACAGCGCCAGGTACTGACCCTCCTTCAGCCCGGAGGCCTCGGTGCGGTCGAACACCCACTGGATCGGGGTGCCGAGGGCCGTGAGGAACGGCGCGGCGAGCACCTTGCGGTCGTAGATCACGTGGATGTTGAGGATCGGCGCGGTGCCGATCCGCAGAAGATTTTCCGGGGCGTCCAGCGCACCGTCCGGCAGCAGGTCGTGGGCCTCGCGCTGGGGTACGGCGAGGACGACGGCGTCCGCTTCGAGCGTCTCGCCGGGAACCTGAACGCTCCAGCCGCCGTTCTCGTTTACAGAGACGGAGGTGACGCGTGTACGGACCTCGGTACGGACGCCCGCGGAGTCGAGCGCCCTGCGGGCCAGCCGGTCGTGCAGTTCGCCCAGCGGGACACGGGCCCACCCGATGTCGGCCGCTCCCGGGTCGGACAGCAGACCGGTCTTGAACACCATCGCGGCGAGCCCCAGCGAGGCGTCGCCCGCGACCGCGTTGAGGGTGGCGACCCCGACCAGGTCCCACAGGGCCTCGACGGCACGCGCCGACTGACCGTGCGCGGTCAGCCAGCTGCCGAAGTCCTGGGTGTCCAGGCTCGGATCGGCGAGGTCGAGCCCCTTGAGCGCGAGCGCGGCGCGTCCCACCGAGGCGCGTTCGGCGAGGGAGAGGTGCGGGTAGCTGGCGAGGCTGCGTCCCAGATGCAGGGGGACGGGCAGCGCGTCGCGCCGCAGTCTGCCGAGCCGGTTGCCCTCGGTCCTCGCCAGGTCGACCACGGGCACGTCGAGACGTTCCTGCACCGGTGCGAGCGCGGCTCCGCCGATCCGGTCGAGGAACCACCGGTAGGCGGTGCAGCAGCGCAGGTACACGTGCTGGCCGTTGTCGACGGTGAGGTCGCCGCGCTGGAAGGAGAAGGCGAGCCCGCCGAGCCGGGGGCGTCCTTCGAGCAGGGTGACGCGCACGCCGGCGTCCGCCAGTGCCAGCGCGGTGGTGACCCCCGCGAGTCCGCCGCCGACCACGACGGCATGCCCGCCGGGGCCGAGGGCCGAGACGTCCGCGAGCACTCCGCCCTCGCGCGTGCCCTTGCCCTGCGTCATGGTGCGCCCTTCCCTGTCCGGCCGCCGCGGTGTTTGAACGGCGTACGGCTGACCGTCTCAGTCAGGGACGCCGACCGCCACCGCAGGGTTGCCCGCCGCTGCCCGCCGCCGGTCTCGTGCGGGTCCCGGGTGTCGAGTGTGCCCGGTGTGTCCATCAGGCGCGCCTCCTGACGGTCCGCCGGGTGACGTGCCGGGCGTCGAGGCCGGACAGGCCGCGCACGGCGACGTACGCCTTCTCGCGTCCCGGCAGGGAGACCCGGCCGCGCAGTACGGCCTCGGGGTCGCGCTCGATGCGGTCCAGGAGACGGCGGTAGATGCCGGCCATGGCGGCCACGCAGGCGCCGCTGCGCCGGTCGAGCATGGGCAGCAGCCGGTAGCCCTCGGCGAAAAGGGCGCGGGCCCGACGCACTTCGAAGTGCACGAGGCCCGCGAAGTCGGAGCCCTCGGGTGGTGTCGGCCCGTTGAATCCGGCCGCGCAGCCGAACTTGGCGAGGTCGTCGGCGGGCAGGTAGGTGCGCCCGCCCTCGGCGTCCTCCCGGACGTCGCGCAGGATGTTGGTGAGCTGCAGCGCGAGCCCGAGCGTGTCGGCGTACTCGGGCGCGCGCTCGGCGCCGCGCGCCCCCGGTTCGGTGCCGAAGACGCCGAGCGAGAGGCGTCCGATGGCGCCCGCCACGCAGCGGCAGTAGACCTTCAGGTCGTCCCAGGTCTCGTAGGTCTCGCCGCGCAGGTCCATCTGGACGCCGTCGATCAGCTCGTCGAGGCCGCCGAGCGGGATGGGAAACCGCCGGGCCGCGTCGGCGAGGGCGACGGCGACCGGGTCGGTGTCGTCCTCCTCGACCGCGCCGTCCTGGATCCGGGCGAGCACGGCCCGGGTCTCGTCCAGCCGGGTGACCTTGACGTCGTCCGCCAGCACTCCGTCGCCGATGTCGTCGACCCGGCGCGAGAACGCGTACAGCGCCGACATCGCCCGCCGCTTGGGCGTGGGCAGCAGCCGGATGCCGTAGGCGAAGTTGCGTGCCTGCTGACCGGTGACGGCCTCGCAGTAGCTGTAGGCGGCGAGCACCGGTGCCGGCATGTTCGCTGACGACTCCACGGACCCGATCACCCCTCTCCTCGCAGGACCACGCCCGCCTCGCGCAGCAAGTGGACCTTGCCTGACTTGGGCGGGCCGGGAAGTACGTCGTGATCCGCCGCGGCGATCGCGTTCAGCGCCGCCCTGCCACCCGCCACGAAGCCCGCGAGGAGCAGTCGCAGCCTGCCGTGGACGCTACCCACCAGGGGGGCGCCTTCATTCAGCAGGTCGCGGGCTCGGGCGGCCTCGTAGGCGATCAGTGCGCGCACGGAGGCGTTCGCGCTGGGCGCGGCGAGGTCCGTCTCCCGGACGTGGAAGCGCTTCATGTCCTCGGCGGGCAGGTAGATCCGGTCCCGTCCGAGGTCCTCGGCGACGTCCTGGAGGTGCTCGACGATCTGCAGGGCGGTGCAGATCTCGTCGGAGCGGCGGATCCGTTCGGGGGTCGAGGTGCCGGTGACGGCGAGGACGAGACGGCCGACGGGGTTGGCGGACAGCTCGCAGTAGGCGAGGAGGTCGTCGTAGGTCTCGTACCGTGCGACCAGCTGGTCCTGGCGGTTGGCGGCGATCAGGCCGAGGAAGGGCTCGGGGGTCAGCGCGCGGCGACGCACGGTGGGCACCAGCCGGCGCAGCAGCGGGTGACGGGGCGAACCGTCGGAGCCGGCGAAGACACGGCGCAGGTCGGCCTCGAAGGCGTCCAGCATCAGCAGTCGGTCGTCGGCGCGGTCGTCGGGGACGCCGAGCAGGCGGGCGTCCGCACCGCCCGGGGCGAGGTCGCCGTCGCCGATGTCGTCGACGAGACGGGCGAAGCCGTAGACCGCCATGAGGTCGGTGCGCCAGGCGCGGGGCAGGAAGAAGGGGGCGACGGGGAAGTTCTCGTCGGCGGCCTTGGCGAGCGTGCCGCGCTCCGGGTCGACGGCGTGCGCCGTGTCGGTGACCGTCATCGCGGGCTGCCCTGGGCGGGGACGGCGCACGCTTCGCGGAGCTGGGGAGTTTCCGTCGCCATTGCCGTCACATCTCCCGTTCTACACTGCCGACCCAATACACACTATTTCGGACACGCCGCCCCGCCACCCGCGCGGCAGGCCCGCTCCAGGGTGGCGGGCATTATCGCCCCATGTGCCGCGTTTCGGGACCGGTACAGCTTACGTTGTACAACTCACGGGCGTGCGCCGGGGTGCACAGCGCATCACAACAACACACCGATTGACTTCAAGATTCCTGAGAACGCCAGGAGTTGACGTTTCCTTTGCAGACGCGGGGCCTCGCCGGAACAGTTCCGGCGAGGCCCCGGTGTGTCGGGCTACTTGCCCGTGAACTTCTCGTACTCCTTGAGCACCTCGTCGGTCGGACCGTCCATGCGCAGCTCGCCGCGCTCCAGCCACAGGACCCGGTTGCAGGTGTCACGGATGGACTTGTTGTTGTGGCTGACCAGGAAGATGGTGCCGGCCTGCTTCTTCAGCTCCCGGATGCGCTCCTCGGAGCGGGTCTGGAACTTGCGGTCGCCGGTGGCCAGCGCCTCGTCGATCATCAGGACGTCGTGGTCCTTGGCGGCGGCGATGGAGAACCGCAGCCGGGCCGCCATGCCGGAGGAGTAGGTGCGCATCGGCAGGGTGATGAAGTCGCCCTTCTCGTTGATCCCGGAGAAGTCGACGATCTCCTGGTAGCGCTCCTTGATCTGCTCGCGGGACATGCCCATGGCCAGGCCGCCGAGGATGACGTTCCGCTCGCCGGTCAGGTCGTTCATCAGGGCCGCGTTCACGCCGAGCAGGGAGGGCTGCCCGTCCGTGTAGACCTTCCCGCGCTCGGCGGGCAGCAGCCCGGCGATGGCGCGCAGCAGCGTCGACTTCCCGGAGCCGTTGGATCCGATCAGGCCGATGGCCTCGCCCCGGTAGGCGGTGAAGGAGACGCCGCGCACGGCGTGCACCTTGCGCACGCCCCGCTTCGTGTCGTCGGAGCCCTTCTTGAGCATGCGGCTCAGGGCGGCCGTCGCGCTGCCCTTGCCGGTCTTGGCGCCGTTGACGCGGTAGACGATGTGCACCTCGTCCGCGATGACCGTCGGCACCCGCTGGTCCTGCTGCTGTTCAGCCACGGCCGTACCTCTCCTCCGCCTTCCAGAAGTACACGAAGCCGCCCACGGCGAGGACCACGGCCCAGCCGAGCGCGACCGCCCACACGTGCGGCGGCAGGTTCTCCGAGCCGTACCCGTCGATCAGCGCGAAGCGCATCAGGTCCATGTAGACGGCGGTCGGGTTCCACTGGAGCACGTCGGCGATCCAGTCCGGCTTGTCCTTCAGCATGATCGGGATGGAGAACATCACGCCCGAGGCGTACATCCAGGTGCGCATGATGAACGGCATCAGCTGGGCCAGGTCCGGCGTCTTGGCCCCCATCCGGGCCACGACCAGCGCGAGACCCACGTTGAAGAGGAACTGCAGGACCAGCACCGGGAGGACCAGCAGCCAGGACAACGAGGGGTAGCTGCCGAAACCGACGACCACCAGGAACAGCACGATCATCGAGGCCAGCAGCTGCTGGAGCTGCTGGAGGGCGAAGGAGACGGGCAGCGAGGCCCGCGGGAAGTGCAGCGCCCGCACCAGCCCGAGGTTGCCGGCGATGGCGCGCACGCCCGCCATCGCCGAGGACTGGGTGAAGGTGAAGACGAACACGCCGGTCACCAGGAACGGGATGTAGACGTCCTTCTCCATGCCCCGGCCCGCGTCGAGGATCAGGCCGAAGATCAGGAAGTAGACGAGCGCGTTCAGCAGCGGCGTGGCCACCTGCCACAGCTGGCCGAGCTTGGCCTGGCTGTACTGGGCGGTCAGCTTCGCCTGGGAGAAGGCGAGAATGAAGTGCCGCCGCCCCCAGAGCTGACGGACGTACTCCTTGAGGCTCGGTCGGGCGCCGCTCACGGACAGCCCGTACTTGGCGGCGAGCCGGGCCGGTGTGAGGCCCTCGTCGGGCGACACGGGCTTGGTCATGGCGACCGTGCCGTCGTGCGTTGTCTCACTCACTGGTGGAAACTTTCGTCTTCGAAAATGCTCGGCCGCGCGGGCCTGGCATGGACCTGGTGGCCCCGTTCGGGGCCGGAACACTCTCGGGTACGAGCTTGTCAGATCACCGGGGGGCGGCCCAGCCGGGTCAGGCGCCACACCGTACGCCACCGCATGGGCCGGCGGGGACCGCACGGGGTGGCCCAGCCCTCGCGGAAGCCGCCGAACCAGGCCTTCAGCGCGGGGCGCGACGGCCGGCGCAGCAGCGTGAGGGCCATCCAGACGCCGAGGTAGACCGGGACCAGCAGCGCGGGGAGGTTGCGTCGGGCGAGCCAGACGCGGTTGCGGGCGACCATGCGGTGGTAGACCGCGTGCCGGGACGGCGCGGTCGTGGGGTGGTTGAGCACCATGTCGGACCGGTAGTCGATCATCCAGCCCGCGTCGAGGGCCCGCCAGGCCAGGTCGGTCTCCTCGTGGGCGTAGAAGAAGGCGTCCGGCAACCCGCCGACCTGGGTGAGGACGCGGGTGCGCACCGCGTTGGCGCCGCCGAGGAAGGTGGTGACCCGGGAGGAGCGCATCGGGTCGGAGGCGCGCAGCCGCGGGACGTGCCGGCGCTGGGTCTCGCCGGTGTCCGGGTCGGCGATGCGGAAGCTGATGATGCCCAGTTCGTCGTCGGCCGCGAACGCCTCGCGGCACAGCTCGGCGGTGTCGGTGCGGGCGAGCAGGCCGTCGTCGTCGAGGAAGAGCAGGATGTCGACGTCGCTGCCGCCGGGGCCGAAGGCCTCGATGCCGACGTTGCGGCCGCCGGGGATGCCCAGGTTCTCGGGCAGCTCGACGGTGCGCACGCCGTCGGGCACCTCCGGGACGGGCGAGCCGTTGCCGACCACGACCACCTCGACCGGGTCGCCGTCCTGCCCCGCGACCGAGTCGAGCAGGGCGCGCAGCTCCTCGGGGCGGTTGCCCATCGTGATGACGACGGCGCCGACCTTCACGGGCGCGCTCACTTCAGCCTGCTGGAGGCGAGGATGGACACCAGGTGCAGCAGGGTCTGCAGCAGCGCGATGCCGGCCAGTACGGCGGTGCCGAGGCGGGTGAAGAACAGGTCGCCGCGCGCCTGGTCGACGATGGCGAGGACCAGGATCAGCAGGGACGCCTCGATGCCGAGGATCAGCCGGTGGAACTTGAGCGCGCCGGCGGCCCGGCGGGCCAGCGCCATGCCGGAGGAGCGGATCTCGGAGGCGGCCTCCTTGACCGGCGGCATCCCGTTCTGGTGCCGGGCGACGCCCACCAGGTCCGTCTCGGCCTTGATCAGGATCGCGCCGAGCGCGGCCAGGGTGCCAAGGAAGGCCCACAGCCAGTCGATCCGGCCGGTGCCCCAGATGTCGGCGGCGCGCAGGCCGAGGCCGACCAGGACCGCGGCGTCGGTCAGGTAGGCGCCGACGCGGTCCAGGTAGACCCCGCCGAGCGAGTACTGCTTGCGCCAGCGCGCGATCTCGCCGTCCACGCAGTCGAGGAGCAGGTACAGCTGGACCGCGACCACGCCGAGCACGGCGCCCCAGATGCCCGGCACGAGCAGCGCCGGGGCCGCCAGCACGCCGCAGACGGTCATCAGGTACGTGAGCTGGTTGGGCGTGATCCTGGTGTTCACCAGATAGCGGTCGATCCGCAGCGAGACCTCGCGCATGTAGAGGCGTCCCGCCCAGTGCTCACCGCTGCGCCGGTCCTTGACCCCCGCGGGATGGACGACCGGGCGTAGTTCAGCTACCGATGGCCTTGACATAGTCGGCGTACAGGTCCTTGATCTGGTCGGTGGTGAGGTCGAGGTGCTCGAGGATCGTGTAGCGGCCGGGCCGCGTCTGGGGTGCGAACTCCACGGCCCGGAAGAACTCCTCGGGCGTGAACCCGATCTCCTCGGGCAGCACCGGCAGCCCGTGCCGCCGCAGGACCCGGGCCATGTTGGCGGACTCCTCGTGGGCCCCGCGCAGGTACATCGCGAAGGCCGCGCCCAGGCCGCACTGCTCGCCGTGGGCGGCCGCGCGCTCGGGGAAGAGCAGGTCGAAGGCGTGGTTGATCTCGTGGCAGGCGCCCGAGGAGGGCCGCGAGTCGCCGGAGACCGACATGGCGATGCCGCTGAGCACCAGTGCCTCGGCCAGCACCTGGAGGAAGTCGTTGTCGCCGATGCCGCCGGGGTGGCGCAGGACGGCCTCGCCGGCCTGGCGGGCCATCGCGGCGGCCAGGCCGTCGATCCGCTCGCCCTTGATCCGGTTGGCCAGCTCCCAGTCCGCGATCGCGGAGACGTTGGAGACGGCGTCGCCGATGCCGGCCCGTACGAAGCGGGCCGGTGCCGCGCGGATGACGTCCAGGTCGATGACGACGGCGATCGGGTTCGGCACACCGTAGGAGCCGCGGCCCGCGTCGTTGTCGAGGGTGGCGACCGGGGAGCACAGCCCGTCGTGCGCGAGGTTGGTGGGCACGGCGACCAGCGGGAGGCCGATGCGCGCGGCCGCGAACTTGGCGCAGTCGATGATCTTGCCGCCGCCGAGGCCGACGACCGCGTCGTAGTGGCCGCCCTTCATGGCGCCGGCCAGCTTGATCGCGTCGTCCAGGGTGCCGCCGCCGACCTCGAACCAGTCGGCGCCGGGCAGGGACGGGGCGACGCGGTCGCGCAGCCGGGCGCCGGAGCCGCCGCTGACGGCGACGGCGAGCTTGCCCGAGTGGGAGATGCGCTCGTCGGCGAGTACGCATCCCAGGTCGTCGAGGGCACCCGCGCGGATGTCCACGACGACCGGCGACGGGATGAGCCTCGTCAGTACTGGCACGCGATCTCCCTGCCCTTGGCGAGGTCGTCGTGGTTGTCGATCTCGACCCACTTGACGTCGCCGATCGGCGCCACGTCGACCTTGAAGCCGCGGTTGACCAGCTCCTGGTAGCCGTCCTCGTAGTAGAGCTGCGGGTCGCGCTCGAAGGTGGTCTTCAGCGCGTCGGCCAGCTCCGCGGCGGCCTCGCCCTCGATCAGGGTGACGCCGATGTACTCGCCGGTCGCGTCGGCCGGGTCCATCAGCTTGGTGATGCGCTGCACGCCCTTGTCGGGGTCGACGACGACCTTCATCTCCTCGTCGGCGAGGTTCTTCACCGTGTCGAGGGCGAGGATGATCTTCTTGCCGTCGCCGCGGGCGGCGAGCAGGGTCTTCTCGACGGAGACCGGGTGCACGGTGTCGCCGTTGGCGAGGATCACACCGTCCTTGAGGGCGTCACGGCCGCACCACAGGGAGTAGGCGTTGTTCCACTCCTCGGCCTTGTCGTTGTCGATGAGGGTGAGCTTGACGCCGTACTTCTGCTCCAGCTCCGCCTGGCGGTCGTACACGGCCTCCTTGCGGTAGCCGACGATGATCCCGACCTCCGTCAGACCGACCTCGGCGAAGTTCGCCAGCGTCAGGTCGAGGACCGTGATGCCGTCCTCCGCGCCCTCGGGGCCGACCGGGACCAGTGCCTTGGGCAGGGTGTCGGTGTAGGGGCGCAGACGGCGTCCGGCGCCGGCCGCCAGCACGAGGCCGATCATGCGGGTTCTCCTTCGTCGTGTACGGCGGGTGCGCCGACCTGGTGGGCGGCGACCCAGAAGCGGATGCTCTCGACGAGCACCACGAGTGCCACAACCACGGCGAGGACCGTGAGCGCGACCTTGAACTGTGTGGCGGTGAGGAGCACGGCCAGCAGGGTGATCACCAGCGTGCGGCCCTCGTGCCCCCCGACCGTCCGCACCAGCCACTGCGGCGGTGCGCCCGCGTCGCCACGGATGCGGTAGACCGTGTCGTAGTGATGGTAGGCGACCGCGGCCACCAGCCCGAAAGCCGCCGGAAGGGCCCCGTTCACGTCGGCTTTCGCGGCCAGGAACAGGACGGTGAGGTACTCGGCGGCCCGGAAGAACGGGGGGACCAGCCAGTCGAGGGCGCCCTTGAGGGGGCGGGCGACGGCGAGCGCGGAGGTCAGCACGTACCCGAGCGCGGCGACGAGCGGCCAGGGGCCGCCGAAGTCGGTGAGCGCGGCGGTGGCGACGACGGCGGCACCACCGAGGAGGGCGACGGCGGGGGTGGCGAAGCCGGGCAGCCGGCGGGCGGCGGCGCGCAGGCCCTTGGCGCCGGCCTCGGCGAGCGGACCGGAGTCGGCGAGGTCGGCCAGCGCCTTCGCCGCCCGGTCGGTGCGGGTGGCCCTGCGGGTCAGCGAGCGCAGGACGCGGCCCGCGGTGGTGTACGTCGCGGCGAACGCGCAGCCGATCAGCAGTGCGTAGAAGGTGATCCGGGGCGTGGTGAGCGCGGTCAGGACGGCGATCATGGCCCAGCGTTCGCCGATGGGCAGCACGATCATGCGGCGCAGCCACACCGTCCAGCCGACGCTGTCGAGCTTGTCGGAGAGGGCGGCGGTGGGGCTGGTGTTGGCCGAGGCGTCGTGATTGGCCTCGTTGAAGGAGAAGTCGACGACGTGCCGGCAGGTCTGGAGCACCATCGCGCCGAGGGCCAGGGCCCACACGTCGTCGCCGCCGCGGGCCGCTCCGAGGGCGAGGCCCGCGTAGTAGGCGTACTCCTTGGCCCGGTCGAAGGTGGCGTCGAGCCAGGCACCGAGCGTGGAGTACTGAAGGGAGTACCGGGCGAGCTGTCCGTCGGTGCAGTCGAGGACGAAGGAGGCGATGAGCAGGACGCCGGCGGCGACGAAGCCGCCGCGGGTGCCGGTGGCCGCGCAGCCGGCCGCTATGAGCGCGGTGATCAGCGAGGCGGTGGTGACCTGGTTGGGGGTCAGGCCGCGGCGCGCGCACCAGCGGGCGATGTAGCGGGAGTAGGGGCTGATGAAGTGGGTGGTGACGAAGCCGTCGCGGGCCTTGACCGCCGACTTCAGGCGTACGGCCTCGTCGTCGACGGCTGCGACGGCCTGCCGCGCCTCGTTGCGGGCCTGCGGGTCGGCGGGGACGGCGGCTACGAGGCTGCCGAGTTCGGGCCGGTGCACCTCGGCGCCGTCGGCGTCGAGGGCGGCGGTGATCCGGTCGGCGAGGCTGTCGACGGCCACGGCGGTGCCGCCGCCCGCGGAGTTCTCGCGGGCCATCGCGCGGGTCAGCGTCTGGCGGGCGGCCGGCTGGGCGGTCACCGCGCCCGGGATCGCGGCGAGCGGGAAGCGGGGGTCGGTGAGGCCGAGGCGCAGCGCGTGCGGGTGGCCCACGAAACGGGCGTCGACGACGGCGACCCGCTCCTCGCCGGGAGCCCGGGCGAGGAGGGTCTCGGTCTCCGCGGCCCCGGCCGCGAGGTGCACGTCGAAGCCCAGGGACCGCAGCTCGCTCTCGATCGACGAACCCGGGACCGGCTGACCGGTGAGGATGGCGGTCGGCAACCGAACTCACTCCCTGGTGCCGGCGCCTGGACGCCGGGCCTGTGCATGGTGGGACGCCCGTGCCTGGGGCACCCGGGCGGCATGTCGGCAGAGGGTATCGGATGCCGGGAACGCCGTGTTCACCGCCCGTTTGACGGTCGGTCGACGCCACTTGCTCCCGCCTTTGCCGCGATCATCATCGTGGATTCGGGGCCCGCCCGACAAACCGCGCCCCCAGACCGGGCATCGCGGACATCGCACAGTGTCCGCCGTTGTTCGCACAGGGTCAGGACGAGCCTCGGCGGGCCGGTCCCCCGGATGGCTGAGGCCGCACCTTCCGAAATCCTCGCACCACTCTGACCTGCGGAACGTTTCCGCAGGTCAGGGCACATGACAACGGTGTTCAGTGCCGCGTTGCCCGATACCCCCTACCCGTAGTTGACTGGCATCCGGGCGCCGGGTCGCCGGATGCCGGAACACACAGGGAGGCGGCTTTCTCATGGGGGCTGGGCACGATCACGGGCACGCGCACGGGGGGCACGCCGGCGGGACGGCGACCGCCGCGTACCGGGGCAGGCTGCGGGTGGCGCTGGCGATCACCCTCACCGTCATGGTGGTCGAGATCGTCGGCGGTCTGGTCGCCGACTCCCTCGCGCTGATCGCCGACGCCGCGCACATGGCGACCGACGCCCTGGGTCTCGGCATGGCCCTGCTGGCCGTGCACTTCGCGAGCCGCCCACCGAGCGACCGCCGCACCTTCGGCTACGCCCGCGCCGAGATCCTCGCCGCCCTGGCCAACTGCCTGCTGCTGCTCGGGGTCGGTGGTTACGTCCTGTACGAGGCGATCGACCGGTTCGTCACGCCGGCCGACACCGCGGGCGGCCCGACCGTCGTCTTCGGCGCGATCGGCCTGGTGGCGAACATGGTGTCGCTGTCGCTGCTGATGCGCGGCCAGAAGGAGAGCCTGAACGTACGGGGCGCCTTCCTGGAGGTGGCGGCCGACGCGCTGGGCTCCCTGGCGGTGATCGTCTCGGCGCTGGTGATCCTGGCCACCGGCTGGCAGCCCGCCGACCCGATCGCGTCGCTGCTGATCGGTCTGATGATCGTGCCGCGAACCTTGCGGTTGCTGCGCGAGACCCTGGACGTGCTGCTCGAGGCGGCACCCAAGGGCGTGGACATCGCGGAGGTGCGCGCCCACATACTGGCCCTCGACGGGGTCGAGGACGTGCACGACCTGCACGCCTGGACCATCACCTCCGGCATGCCCGTGCTGTCGGCGCACGTGGTGGTGGACGGCGAGGCGCTGAGCGCGATCGGCCACGAGAAGATGCTCCACGAGTTGCAGGGCTGCCTGGGCGACCACTTCGACGTGGAGCACTGCACGTTCCAGCTGGAGCCCAGCGGTCACGCGCAGCACGAGGCACGACTGTGCCGCTGAGCCGTGACGCGGCGGACGACCGGGGGCGCGCACGTCCCGGAACGCGCCGTTGAACGCTCCGTTCCGCCGCCGCGCCACTGGAGGAGGCGCGGACCGGACGGTTCCCGGGGTGTGCCCTCGGGAACGGTTCACCGTCGGGCCCCTGCTCGGTGTCCGACCGGCCGCCCCCGGTGCCCGCACGGGCACGCGGGACATGCGGGTGTGCCGGGAAGTGCCGAGAGTGCCGGATTCGTACGGCACACTTGGGGCGCGAGGACCGATGTGAAGGATGGGTATGCCGATCACTCCTGCCACCGCGACGCCCAGCTCGTCGAACGGCACCGCAGAAGCCATTTTGCTGGAACTGGTCGACGAGAACGGTGTGACGATCGGCACCGCGGAGAAGCTCTCCGCGCACCAGCCGCCGGGGCGGCTGCACCGCGCCTTCTCCGTGTTCCTCTTCGACGAGCGGGGGCGGCTGCTGATCCAGCAGCGGGCGCTGGGCAAGTACCACTCCCCCGGTGTGTGGTCCAACACCTGCTGCGGTCACCCCTATCCCGGCGAGGCGCCGTTCGCCGCGGCGGCCCGGCGGACGTTCGAGGAGCTGGGGGTGTCGCCCTCCCTGCTCGCCGAGGCCGGCACGGTGCGCTACAACCATCCCGACCCGGCCTCCGGGCTGGTCGAGCAGGAGTACAACCACCTCTTCGTCGGCCTGGTGCAGTCCGAGCCGCGCCCGGACCCGGAGGAAGTGGCGGGGACGGCCTTCGTGTCCCCGGCCGAGCTGACCGAGCGGCACGCGAAGGACACGTTCTCGGCGTGGTTCATGACGGTGCTGGACGCGGCCCGGCCGGCCGTGCGCGAGCTGACGGGCACGTCCGCGGGCTGGTGAAGGACGTCCCGGCGCCGGGCCCGACGCCTGCCGCCGGGCCCGGCGGGTACTGCCGGGCCCGCCGCGTCTAGCGCGGGGCGTGCTTGAGCGGCAGGGCCGCCCAGATCACCTTGCCGCCGCTCGCGGTGTGGGCCACGTCGCAGGCCCCGCCCGCCTCGCGGGTCGTCTCGCGGACCAGGAGCAGGCCGCGCCCACCGGTGCGGCCGTGGTCGGTCTCCAGGGCGGTCGGACGATAGGGGTGGTCGTCCTCCACGGCCACCCGCACCCACTCGGGCCCGACCGCGACCTCCACGGCGAGCACCGGGGAGAGCACCGCCGCGTGCCGGACCGCGTTCGTGACCAGTTCCGAGACGATCAGCAGCAGGGTCTGCGTCACGTCGTCGGAGACCGGCACGCCCTGGCGCACCAGCAGGTCGCGCACGGCGTGCCGGGCCTGCGGGACCGAGGCGTCCACGGCGGGGGCGGTGAACCGCCAGACACCTTCGTACGGCAGCGGCCCGGCGGGCCCGGTCTCGTCCATCGTCCGGTCGCCACCCCTGGGCTCGATTGTCACCACACCCCTGAGTGTTGGTAACGCGCCGCGCCGCCCCCACGGACTGAACACAAGTCAGCATGTATCGAGCGGTTTCTGACCGTTGGCGCATGAGACGCGACCGTTCCTGACCCGCCCGCCCGGCCGCCCGATACGGAGAGGCCGGTGGATAGCATCCGGTCCATGGAGCCGCAGCTGCTGCACCGGGTCGCCGACTCGGTCGCCACCGTCGTCGTCCACCACCCGGCCAAGCGCAACGCCATGACGACCGCGATGTGGCGGGCGCTGCCCGGCCTCCTCGACGACCTGGCCGCCGATCCGGGGGTGCGGGCGCTGGTGCTCACCGGCGAGGGCGCGACGTTCTGCGCCGGGGCCGACATCTCGACCCTGCGCGAGTCGGCCGGGGAGGCGCAGGGTCTGGCGGTGCGGGCCGAGGAGGCCCTCGCCGCGTTTCCCAAGCCGACGCTCGCGGCGATCCGAGGGCACTGCGTGGGCGGCGGGGCGCAGTTGGCGGCGGCGTGCGACCTGCGGTTCGCCGAGGAGACGGCGCTGTTCGGCGTGACCCCGGCCAAGCTGGGAGTCGTGTATCCGGCCTCCGCGACCCGGCGGCTGGTGGCCCTGACGGGGCCCGCCACGGCGAAGTACCTGCTGCTCAGCGGCGAGTTGATCGATGCCGCGCGAGCGCTGCGCACGGGCCTGGTGGACGAGGTGCTGCCGGAGGGCGAGCTCGGCAAGCGGGTGGCGGAGTTCACCCGGGTGCTGGTGTCCCGTTCCCTGCTGACGCAGGCCGCGGCGAAGGAGTTCGCCGCCGGACGCACGGACCGGGACGCCCACTGGGCCGCGCAGGCGCGGGGCAGCGGCGACACCGCGGAGGGGGTCGCCGCCTTCCTGGAGCGCAGGCAGCCGTGTTTCGGCTGGAACGGGCCTACTTCAGGATGAACCGGTTCCTCGTGCGGAACTCCTCGACGAGGTGGGCGGGCGCCTTGTCCGGGGACCCGGCGTCGTAGGGCGGCCGCGGGTCGTACTCGGTGAGCAGCTGGACCGCCTGGGCGTGCTCGTCGCCGGCGATCCGGCCGACCAGGGTGAGGCCCATGTCGATGCCGGCGGAGACGCCGGCAGCGGTGACGTACTTGCCGTCGGTGACGACCCGCTCCCCGGTCGGCTCGGCGCCGTACCCCTTCAGGAGGTCCAGGGCCAGCCAGTGCGAGGTGGCGCGGCGGCCGCTCAGCAGTCCCGCGGCGGCGAGCAGCAGCGATCCGGAGCAGACGGAGGTGGTCCAGGTACTGGCGGCGTCGGCGGCGCGGAGCCAGTCCAGCAGGGTCTCGTTGTCCATCTGCGCGTCCTGCCCGGGGCCGCCCGGCACGACGACGACGTCCGGGTCCGGCACGTCCGCCAGGGTCCGGTCGGCGGTGAGCGCCAGGCTCCCCGTGTCGTTGCGGACCGGCCCGGTCCGCTCGGCGACGAACACGGTCTCGGCGCCCGGAATGCGGCTCATGGTCTCGTACGGGCCCACGGCGTCGAGGGCGGTGAAACGGTCGAAGAGAACGATGGCTGTGCGCACGTGCTGCCTCTTTCGGTTCGGTGGTACGGCGGGTGGGTGTCCCGGTGGGTCAGGAGACGGTCGCGGGCCGGAACCGGCGGCGGTACTCCGCCGGTGAGGTGCCCAGAGCCTTGACGAAGGCGCGGCGCATGGCCTCCGGCGTGCCGTAGCCGCTGGCGCGGGAGACCTCCTCGACCCCGTCGCCGGTGTCCTCGAGGAGCCGGCGGGCGTGCTCCAGCCGGACCCGGTCGACGTAGCGGCCCGGCGTCGTGCCGGTCTCCGCCTGGAAGGCGCGCGCGAAGTGGCGCGGGGAGAGACTGGCGCGGGCGGCGAGGGACTCGACGCTCAGGTCGTCGCCGGGGTGCTCGGTGATCCAGTGCTGCAGCTCCCGCAGCGGCTCGCGACGGGCGGTCTGGGCGGCGAGCTGGGCGCTGAACTGGGCCTGGTTCCCGGGCCGGCGCAGGAACACCACCAGGTGCCGGGCGACGGTCAGCGCGGCGTCCCGGCCCAGGTCCTCCTCCACCAGCGCGAGCGCGAGGTCGATGCCGGAGGTGACACCGGCCGACGTGGCCACGTTCCCGTCCCTGATGTAGATCGGGTCGGGGTCCACCTCCACGGCCGGGTGGTCGCGGGCGAGCCGGTCGCTGTAGGCCCAGTGGGTGGTGACGCGGCGGCCGTCCAGCAGTCCCGCCCGGGCCAGCAGGATCGCCCCGGTGCAGACGGAGACCAGGCGCCGGGCGGCCGTTCCGTTCTCGCGCAGCCACTCGGTCAGGCGCGGGTCGGGGTTGCGGGTGCCCTGGCCGCCGGGGACCACCAGGGTGTCCGGCTGCGGCCCGGCGCCGAGTGCCTGGTCCGGTACGAGGTTCAGACCGCTGGAGGTGCGCACGGGAGCACCGTCCAGCGACGCCGTGCGGATGCGGTACGTCCCCGGCGTGTGCTGCTCGGCGCCCGCGAAGACCTCCACGGGGCCGGTGACGTCGAGGCTCTGGACCCCGTCGAAGAGGAGGACCAGAACGGTTCGGCCGGTTCGGCCGGTTCGTTGCGCCATGCCGTCGATTCTTCGCCCGGCGGTCGTACGGCCGCAATGACGAGAACCCCTCCTTTCCTGCCATGCGTCCCGCAGGGCCCGAAGCAACGTACTGAGCGGTTGGTAACGTGCGTGGCATGACAACTGCCGCCATCGACGCACGCGCGGGCCGCCGCTGCCACAACGCGCTCAACTCACTGCACTCGACGCACTACTTCTCCCCCGACCTGGGCCGGGAACTGGGCGCTCTCGGGGTCACCGAGGCCCCGGCCGTCAACTTCGCGGCCCGCGCCGCCGCGCTGGGTCCGGTCGGCGCCGGTGCCGTCACGGCGGCGTTCTACAACTACAAGCACGACCTCGTCGCCCGGCACGTGCCCGCCGTGTGGGAGAAGGTCACCCCCGGGCAGGCCCTGGCGGCCCGACTGCGCGCCGTCGACGCGACGCTGCGCCGCCTCCTGGGCGAGGAGGCCGTGGCATCGGCCGGGATGGCGGAGGCGGCCGGTCTGGCGCTGCGCGCCGCCGAGGGCTGCACGCGCGGTGCCCGCCCGCTCTACTCGGCCCACGCGGACCTGCCGGTGCCCGACGCGCCGCACCTGGCGTTCTGGCACGCGGCGACCCTGCTGCGCGAGCACCGCGGCGACGGCCACCTCGCCGCGCTCGTGACGGCCGGCCTGGACGGGCTCGAGGCGCTGGTCACGCACACCGCGACCGGCAAGGGCCTGGCGCCGAAGTGGGTCTTCGGCACCCGGGGCTGGGCGCAGGAGGAGTGGGACGCGGCCTGCGACCGGCTGCGCGGACGCGGACTGCTCGACGCGGCCGGCGGGCTGACCGAGGACGGCGCGGCCCTGCGCGAGGGCGTCGAACGGGAGACGGACCGGCTGGACGCGGCACCCTACGCGCACCTGGGAGCCGAGGGCGTGGCGCGCCTCACGGAGCTCGGGACGGGCTTCGCGCGTACGGCGCTCGGCGCGGGCGCCTTCCCGGCGGACCTGCTCGCCGGGCGCTGACGCGACACGCCCGGGCGTCCACCGATGGTGCGCGAACGGGCATGCGGAGCCGGTACGGAGGTACCCGTTCGTTCCCGGCCGGTCCGGCCGGGAGACGAAAGGGGCTGCTCGTGTTCCGTGCCATCGCAGACGTACTGCGCCAGATCGGTGGCGCAGTCGCCACCGTGGTGACGCTTCCCTTCCGGGCCCTGGCCCGGCTCTTCGGCGGGGCCTCGTCCGCCACCCGGGGCCGCCGGGTCTGACCCCGGCCCCCTCCCCGCCGGTTCCCGACCGGCCGGGGCGGTGCCCTGATCCCCGATTGTCGGTGCCACCTGCCACAATTGCCGCGCAACCTCAGTGAGAAGGCGGTACGGGATCGTGACGACACCCGACGTAGGGTCCATCGAAAGCAGGATCGCCGACGAGCTCGGCGTACGGGAGCGGCAGGTGAAGGCCGCCGTCGAGCTGCTCGACGGCGGCTCGACGGTGCCCTTCATCGCCCGCTACCGCAAGGAAGCGACCGAGATGCTCGACGACGCGCAGTTGCGCACGCTCGAGGAGCGGCTGCGCTATCTGCGGGAGCTGGAGGAGCGGCGCGCGGCGATCCTCGACTCGGTCCGCGAGCAGGGCAAGCTCACCGAGGAGCTGTCGGCGCGCATCCACGCGGCGGAGACCAAGGCGCGCCTGGAGGACATCTACCTGCCGTTCAAGCCGAAGCGGCGGACGAAGGCGCAGATCGCGCGCGAAGCGGGTCTGGAGCCGCTGGCCGAGGGCCTGCTCGCCGACGCGTCGGTGGACCCGCAGGCCGCGGCGGCCGCGTTCGTCGACGCCGACAAGGGCGTGGCCGATCCGCAGGCCGCCCTGGACGGGGCGCGCTCGATCCTCACGGAGAAGTTCTCGGAGGACGCCGACCTGATCGGCGAGCTGCGCGAGCGGATGTGGACGCGCGGGCGGCTCGCCGCCAAGGTCAAGGACGGCAAGGAGGAGGCGGGCGCCAAGTTCGCCGACTACTTCGACTTCGCCGAGCCGTTCACCGACCTGCCCTCGCACCGCGTGCTCGCGATGCTGCGCGGCGAGAAGGAGGACGTGCTCGACCTCGTCCTGGAGCCCGAGGAGCCCACCGAGGGCCCGTCGTCGTACGAGGCGATCGTCGCGAGCCGCTTCGGGATCGCCGACCGCGGCCGGCCCGCGGACAAGTGGCTGGGCGACACCGTCCGCTGGGCCTGGCGCACCCGCATCCTGGTACACCTGGGCATCGATCTCAGGCTCCGGCTGCGCACCGCGGCGGAGGACGAGGCGGTCGACGTGTTCGCCGCCAACCTGCGCGACCTGCTGCTGGCCGCCCCGGCGGGCACCCGGGCCACGCTCGGCCTCGACCCCGGCTTCCGCACCGGTGTGAAGGTCGCCGTGGTCGACGCGACGGGCAAGGTCGTGGCCACCGACGTGATCCACCCGCACGTCCCCGCCAACCGGTGGGACGAGGCGATCGCCAAGCTCGCGCGGCTGGCGAAGGAGCACACGGTCGACCTGATCGCCATCGGCAACGGCACGGCCTCCCGCGAGACCGACAAGCTCGCCGGTGAACTCATCACCAAGCACCCCGAGTTGAAGCTGACCAAGGTGATGGTGTCCGAGGCGGGCGCCTCCGTGTACTCGGCCTCCGCCTTCGCCTCCCAGGAGCTGCCGGACATGGACGTCTCGCTGCGCGGCGCGGTGTCGATCGCCCGGCGGCTGCAGGACCCGCTGGCCGAGCTGGTGAAGATCGACCCGAAGTCGATCGGCGTCGGCCAGTACCAGCACGACCTCTCCGAGGTGAAGCTGTCCCGCTCGCTGGACGCGGTGGTCGAGGACTGTGTGAACGGCGTGGGAGTGGACGTCAACACGGCCTCCGCGCCGCTGCTCGCCCGGGTCTCCGGCATCACCTCCGGACTCGCGGAGAACATCGTGGCGCACCGCGACGCGAACGGGCCGTTCTCCTCGCGGACCGCGCTGAAGAAGGTGTCCCGGCTCGGACCCAAGGCGTACGAGCAGTGCGCGGGCTTCCTGCGGATCCGGGGCGGCGACGACCCGCTGGACGCGTCCAGCGTGCACCCGGAGGCGTACCCCGTGGTGCGGCGGATGGTGAAGACCGCCGGGCAGGAGGTGACCGGCCTGATCGGCAACACGTCGGTGCTGCGGTCGCTGAAGGCGGACCAGTTCGTGGACGAGACGTTCGGTCTGCCGACGGTCACGGACATTCTGCGGGAGCTGGAGAAGCCGGGGCGCGACCCTCGGCCCGCCTTCAAGACGGCCACCTTCAAGGAGGGCGTGGAGAAGATCTCCGACCTGTCGTCCGGGATGGTGCTGGAGGGCGTCGTCACGAACGTCGCCGCGTTCGGGGCGTTCGTGGACGTCGGTGTGCATCAGGACGGGCTCGTGCACGTGTCCGCGATGTCGAGGACGTTCGTGAAGGATCCGCGGGACGTGGTGAAGCCCGGGGACATCGTGAAGGTGAAGGTGATGGACGTCGACATTCCGCGGAAGCGGATCTCGTTGACGTTGCGGCTGGACGACGAAGCGGCTCCGCAGGGGGAGCCGAAGAAGGAGCGGGGCGGGAGGCCGCCTCGGCAGCGGCAGCAGCGGCAGGGTGGTTCCGGGGGCGGTAAGGGGCGGCCTTCGTCGGCGCCCGCCGCGTCCAACGGGGCGATGGCGGACGCGTTGCGGCGGGCCGGCTTGGCGTAGGCCGTCCGGCGGTTGCGGCGGGGGTTTGGGTGCGCGGCCCGGTGTTGCCGGGGCCGCTGCGCCCCACCCGTGCCGCCCGGGGGTACCTCCCAGGCCGTTCAGGCACTGGGGGAGGCACGACTGCCCGCAGCTGCGGCGGCCGGCCGCTGCCCGCACTCAGGCGGGAGCCTCCACCACCTTGCCGTTCGCTACCTCCAGGCGGCGGGTGACCTTGACCGCGTTCAGCATGCGGCGGTCGTGGGTGATCAGGAGAAGGGTGCCTTCGTAGGCGTCCAGGGCCGACTCGAGCTGTTCGATGGCCGGGAGGTCGAGGTGGTTGGTCGGCTCGTCCAGGACCAGGAGGTTGACGCCTCTGCCCTGGAGGAGGGCGAGCGCGGCCCTGGTGCGTTCGCCGGGCGAGAGGGTCGACGCCGGGCGGACGACGTGGTCGGCCTTCAGGGCGAACTTGGCCAGGAGGGTGCGGATCTCCGCCGGTTCCAGGTCCGGGACGGCCGCACGGAAGGCGTCGAGCAGCATCTCGGGGCCGTGGAACAGCTTGCGGGCCTGGTCGACCTCGCCGAGCAGGACGCCGGAGCCGAGCGCCGCGTGCCCCGCGTCGAGGGGGACGCGGCCCAGGAGTGCGCCGAGGAGCGTGGACTTGCCCGCGCCGTTGGCTCCCGTCACCGCCACCCGGTCCGCCCAGTCGATCTGGAGGGAGACCGGACCGAGCACGAAGTCGCCGCGCCGCACCTCGGCGTCGCGCAGGGTGGCCACGACCGCGCCCGAGCGGGGCGCCGAGGCGATCTCCATGCGCAGGTCCCATTCCTTGCGCGGTTCCTCGACGACGTCCAGGCGCTCGATCATGCGCTGGGTCTGGCGGGCCTTCGCGGCCTGTTTCTCGCTGGCCTCGCTGCGGAACTTGCGGCCGATCTTGTCGTTGTCGTTGCCCGCCTTGCGCCGGGCGTTCTTGACGCCCTTGTCCATCCAGGCGCGCTGCGTCTGGGCCCGGTCCTGGAGGGAGGCCCGCTTGTCGGCGTACTCCTCGTACTCGTCGCGGGCGTGCCGGCGGGCCACCTCGCGTTCCTCCAGGTACGCCTCGTAGCCGCCGCCGTAGAGGTTGATCTGCCGCTGGGCGAGGTCGAGTTCGAGGACCTTGGTGACGGTGCGGGTGAGGAACTCGCGGTCGTGGCTGACGACGACGGTGCCGGCGCGCAGGCCGGTCACGAAGCGTTCGAGGCGCTCCAGGCCGTCCAGGTCGAGGTCGTTGGTCGGCTCGTCGAGCAGGAAGACGTCGTAGCGGGACAGGAGGAGGGAGGCAAGGCCGGCGCGGGCCGCCTGGCCGCCGGACAGGGACGTCATCGGCTGGTCCAGGTCGACGGTCAGGCCCAGCGCGTCGGCGGTCTCCTCGGCGCGGTCGTCGAGGTCGGCGCCGCCGAGGCCCAGCCAGCGCTCCAGTGCGGTGGCGTAGGCGTCGTCGGCTCCCGGGACGCCGTCGACCAGGGCCTGGGTGGCCTCGTCCATGGCGCGCTGGGCGTCGGTGACGCCGGTGCGGCGGGCCAGGAACTCCCGCACGCTCTCGCCGGGGCGGCGCTCCGGCTCCTGCGGGAGGTGGCCGACGGTGGCGGTGGGCGGGGACAGGCGCAGCTCCCCCTCCTCCGGGTTGGTCAGCCCGGCGAGCATCCGCAGGAGGGTGGACTTCCCCGCGCCGTTGGCTCCGACGAGACCGATGACGTCGCCGGGTGCGACGACGAGGTCGAGCCCGGTGAACAGGGAGCGGTCGCCGTGGCCGGCGGCGAGGTTCTTGGCGACGAGGGTGGCAGTCATCAGACCGTAGATGTTAGCCGCGGCCCGGCGCGCCCCGGGTCACCGCCGTCACCAGCACGCTTCCCGGCGTCCGCGCCACCACGAAGGCCTCCCCCTTCACCGCGCCCGCGTCCAGGGCGACGCGGTGGGCGCCCGGTTCGAGTACGCCGTCGAAGACCTCGCGGACGCGCGTGCGGTGGAGGCGGTCGAGGCGGTACGCGGTGAGTCGCACCCGGCAGGGCGAGGTGACCTCGACGTCCGCGCCCGCGGCGCTCGCCGAGAGGCGGGTCAGGCGGCGGCCTTCGGCCGGGCCCCGGGCCAGGGCGTGCTCGATCTGGGCGACCAGCACCGGGACGATCGGGGCGAGGCCGTCGACGTGGGCCACGTCCACCCCGGCGTCCGCGAAGGCGCGGCCCACCGAGGCGCGCTGTTCCCCGGTGACCGCGCGGCCGAAGGCGACGGCGTCGTAGGTCCGCAGTTCGTCGGCCGGGACGTCGCGGGCGTCCTGGGTGATGTCCGCGCCGATGCCGATGGTGCGCAGCGCCGCGGCGAGCCTGGCGAGCAGGGCGACGCGGGCGCCGATGAGCAGGACCCGGCGGCCGGGGTGCGCCGAGCCGTCGAGCAGGGTGGCGAGGGCCGCGCGGTACTCGGCGCCGGAGAAGCGGTAGGGGCCGATGCCGGGGTAGGCGTTCAGCTCCAGGTCGGCGTGTTCGGCGGTCTGCCAGGCGAAGTCCCGCCAGACGAAGTCGTCGCCGTCCCGCAGGATCACGGCGGTCACCGCGCCGCAGGCCAGGTCGGCGCACTCGGGGCAGCCGTAGATGACGTACCGGCCGCCGGGCAGGGGCGCGTCGGCCTCCAGGAGCAGGCCGCGGACCTGCGCGGTGAAGATGGCGGGCGGTACGTCGGAGGCGAGCGGGGAGACGGCGTCCAGATCGGAGAGCCGGAACAGGAGGGGGCGTCCGTCGACGACGAAGTCCGTGAAGTCGCGGTGGACCTGGAAGTCGCCGTCGGCGTGGACCTGGCCGGCGCGCGTCGCCGGGGCCAGGCCGAAGGTCGCGTACTCGGCAGCCATGCGGTGAGTATTCCCTCGGCCGGGCCTCTTGGAGCACGCCGTCGGGCGTTCGGTTAACGTCCTGGTGTGGAAACCGAACTGGATGACGAGCGGGATGGCGAAGTCGTCGTGGTCGGCGGCGGGGTGATCGGGCTGACGACGGCCGTCGTCCTCGCCGAGCGGGGCCGACGGGTGCGGCTGTGGACCCGGGAGCCCGCGGAGCGGACCACCTCGGTGGTCGCGGGCGGGCTGTGGTGGCCGTACCGGATCGAGCCGGTCGCGCTGGCGCAGGCCTGGGCGCTGCGTTCCCTGGACGTGTACGAGGAGTTGGCGGCACGGCCCGGGCGGACCGGCGTACGCATGCTCGAAGGGGTGCTCGGCGAGACCGGCCTGGACGAGGTGGACGGGTGGGCCGCGGCCCGGCTGCCGGGGCTGCGCGCGGCGAGCGCCGCCGAGTACGCCGGGACGGGGCTGTGGGCGCGGCTGCCGCTCATCGACATGTCGACTCATCTGCCGTGGCTGCGGGAGCGGCTGCTGGCCGCGGGCGGCACGGTGGAGGACCGCGCGGTGACCGACCTGGCCGAGGCGGACGCGCCGGTGGTGGTCAACTGCACCGGCCTGGGCGCCCGGGAGCTGGTGCCGGACCCGGCGGTACGGCCGGTGCGCGGGCAGCTGGTCGTCGTGGAGAACCCCGGCATTCACAACTGGCTGGTCTCGGCCGACGCGGACTCCGGGGAGACGACGTACTTCCTTCCGCAGCCGGGGCGGCTCCTGCTGGGCGGCACGGCCGAGGAGGACGCCTGGTCGACCGAGCCGGACCCGGCGGTCGCGGCGGCCATCGTGCGGCGGTGCGCGGCCCTGCGTCCCGAGATCGCCGGGGCGCGGGTGCTCGCGCACCTGGTGGGGCTGCGGCCGGCCCGGGACGCGGTCCGGCTGGAGCGCGGGACGCTGCCGGACGGGCGCCGGCTGGTGCACAACTACGGCCACGGCGGCGCGGGCGTCACCGTGGCCTAGGGCTGCGCCCAGGAGGCGGCCCGGCTCGCCTCCTGACGCCGGTGTCCCGGTCGGCCGGACCGCGGGGGTCAGTCCTTGTGGTGCTTGCCGATCGGGTCGCCCTCCACCTCCGTGCCGGGGCCGGGACCGATCCGGATCTCGAACTCGCCCTCGTACTGCTTGTGACCCTCGATGACGGCCAGTTCGACGGCTTCGGAGGCCATCTCGCCGCGCACCATGAGCGGGTCGCGGCGCAGGTCCCGCATGAGCGCGACACACATGAAGATCATCACGATGACGAAGGGCGCCGCCGCGAGGATCGTGAGGTTCTGCAGACCGGTGAGCGCGTCCGCCTCGCCGCTGCCGATCAGCAGCATGATGGCCGCGACCGCGCCGGTCACCACGCCCCAGACGACCACCACCCAGCGGCTGGGTTCGAGCGCGCCCTTCTGCGAGAGCGTGCCCATCACGATGGAGGCCGCGTCGGCGCCGGAGACGAAGAAGATGCCGACGAGGATCATCACCAGCAGGCTGGTGGCGGTGGCGATGGGGTACTCCTGGAGCACGCCGAAGAGCTGGCCCTCGGGGGTCGAGTCGTCGCCCAGCCGGTTCTGCTCCTGCAGCCGCATCGCCGAGCCGCCGAAGATGGCGAACCAGACCAGGCTGACGGTGCTGGGCACCAGGATGACGCCGCCGATGAACTGACGGATCGTCCGGCCGCGGCTGATGCGGGCGATGAACATGCCGACGAAGGGCGTCCAGGAGATCCACCACGCCCAGTAGAAGACGGTCCAGCTGCCCAGCCAGTCCGCCACCCCCTTGCCGCCGCTGATCTCGGTGCGGCCGGCCATCTGGGGCAGGTCGCCGAGGTAGGCGAAGACCGAGGTCGGCAGCAGGTCGAGGATGAGGATGGTGGGGCCCGCGATGAACACGAACACGGCGAGCAGCAGGGCCAGCACCATGTTGGTGTTGGACAGCCACTGGATGCCCTTCTCCACACCGGAGATCGCGGAGGCCACGAACGCCACCGTGAGCACCGCGATGATGCCGACGAGGAGGCCGGTGCTGACCTTGTCCATCCAGTCGAGCTTCTCCATGCCGGAGCCGATCTGGAGCGCGCCGAGGCCGAGCGAGGCCGCGGAGCCGAAGATCGTCGCGATGATGGCGAGGATGTCGATGACCCGGCCGCCGGCGCCGTTGGCGTGCTTCTCGCCGATGAGCGGGGTGAACACCGCGCTTATGGTCTGCCTGCGGCGCCTGCGGAAGGTGCTGTAGGCGATGCCGAGGCCGACCACCGCGTAGATCGCCCACGGGTGGAGGGTCCAGTGGAACAGGGTGGTGGCCATGGCCGTGGCCATGCGGTCGCCGGAGTCGGCCGGGCTGGTGCCGGGCGGGGGCGTGGTGTAGTGCGCGAGCGGCTCGCTGACGCCGTAGAACATCAGGCCGATGCCCATGCCCGCGCTGAACATCATGGCGACCCAGGACACGGTCCGGAACTCGGGTTCCTCGCCCTCGGCCCCCAGGTGGATGCGGCCGTAGCGGCTGGCCGCCAGCCAGAGGGCGAAGACCACGAAGCCGGAGGCGGCCAGCGTGAACGCCCAGCCGCCGTTGTGCAGCAGGCCACCGAGCATGCTGCTGGAGACGTCCTCCAGCGAGTCGGTGGCGGCCGCGCCCCAGATGACGAACGCCAGGGTCAGGACGGCCGTGACGCCGAAGACGACGCGGTCGGTCCGGGGCCGGTGCTCGTGCCCCGGAAGGCCCGCTTCCGAACCCGGAAGCGTGCCTCTTTCGTGCTCTTCCTTGTCGCTTGGTCGGTCCTGCGTCACAGGCGGCACCTTTCCAGTCGATCAGGCCGAAAATACTCCACCGCTACGCCCTTACCACGTAAGACGCGGAAGTCACCTCCTCAGCAGCGGGTATCCGGTTCGCCCGCGGTCACGTGGTATGTCGCGCGCTCGTCCAGGAGCAGCGGCACCAGGGCACGCTGTGGCTGGCGCAGCGGTACGTAGGCGCCCTTCTCCCCGGTCGGGCGGGCCTGTACACCGTGCAGGGCGAGTTCGTCCCCGACGTCCCGGTACTGGGCGGGGGTCAGCCGGTAGCCGCAGGGCGGGTCCTGGATCACCTCGGAGTCCTCGGCCGGGTCGTTGTCCGCGCCGCCCAGGTGGACGGGTCCGGTGTCGGACAGGCCCGCCCGGCGGGCGGCGCCCGTGGCCGCCTCGACGCGTCCGCGCCGCTCGTCCGCGAAGCGGAACATGCCGTCCAGGGCGGCGAGCTGGGAGTCCACCCGGCGCCGGTGGTTGAGGGCCGGGTCCTCGCGCTCGGCGCCGGTGAGGGCGTCGACACGGCTCTCGATGAGCAGACCGACCGCGTGTTTCACGCCGGACATGTTGCGCAGGATGCGTTCCTGGCCGTCGCCGGCGGTCTGCTTGACGGGGTCGCCGGTCTCGGGATCGGTCCAGATGCCGTACGTGCCCGTCGAGTACCCGGCGTGCTCGGCGGCGGGGCGGACGTACTCGCCGGACAGGGTGCGGGCCTCGTCGTGGACCGGCGCGGCGGTGTTGAGGTTGCGGGGCCAGAGATCGAAGAGGTCCTTGTCGTAGTACGGGGGTGTGGCGCCGTACTCGTGCAGGTCGTAGATGACGTCGGGGCGCTCGTCGCGGACGACGGCGGCCAGGGCGCGGGCCTCGGCCGTCGCCAGCGCGAGGTGGTCGCGGTTGACGTCGACGCCGTCGCCGTTGCCGCGGGTGTCGGCGGCCCGGCCGTCGGGGTTGGCGGTGGGCACCACCAGCACGGCGGTGCGGTCCAGGAAGCGCCGGGTCGCGCGGTCGGTGGCGTACGCGAGGTCCCGCACGGTGGTCAGGCAGGCCTCGCGGCCGGAGGGTTCGTCGCCGTGCTGGCTGCACACGAGGAGGACCTTGTTGGCGGCGGAGGGCCTGCCGACGGTCACGAGCCGAAGGGGACGGTTCTGCTTCGTGGTGCCGATGCGGTCCAGGGTGACGCGGTCGCTCGCCCGGTCTGCGGCGGACAGCAGGGCCTGTTCCTCCTGCTGGGTGGTCCAGCGGGCGCCGTGGGTGCGTTCGAAGCCGGTGCGGGGCGGGTGGGGTGCGGCGCCGTCGGCGTGGGCGGGTGCGGTGAGGAGGGACGGGACCAGGAGCGACGCGGCGAGGGCCGCGGTGGTCGCGGTGAGGGTGCGCAGGCGGTTCATCGGCCTCCCTTCGGGACGCGGTGCGTGGAGTGCGGCGCGGGTGCCGGGCAGGTGCCGCTCGTACCGGCGACGGCCCTGGTGAACGCGTGGGTGCCGCCTACGGACGGTACGCGGGCCGAAGTGCGGGATCGGTCCGACGCGGGTGTCGGCGTGTCGGCGCACGGGCCGAGGGGGTTCCTGTCGACCCGCACGGCGGACGGGTGGGCCGGGGCCGCCGTCGCGAGCGGTCTCCGGAGGGTGAGGCGCATGCGTATCGGCATGCGCGGACGGTACATCGGTCCACTCCCGCGCATAAGAGGGCCGAGGGTGACCCATGACGGCCGGATGGCGATCGTGTGACAGGAGTGGCCGTGGACATGACGGTGCGCTCAGGGGCTGAATAGGCTCCGAACGGATTCCGAACGGATCTCGTGTCCCTACGACTTGGAGCTTTCGTGCACCGCAGATGCATCGTGCCGGGCGCACTGGGCGCCGCCTCCCTCATGCTGGCGATCCCGGCGTCGGCGGCGGCCCACTCCCCCGGCGCTCCGGGCATCGGCGACCCCTACTACCCGGCCTACGGCAACGGCGGATACGACGTCTCGCACTACGACCTGCGCCTGAAGTACCAGCCGGCCACGGACCGGCTGGAGGGGACGGCGACGATCCTGGCCCGCACCACCGCGGACCTGTCGCGGTTCAACCTCGACTTCCTGCTGGACGTCGGCGAGGTGCGGGTGAACGGCGCCAAGGCCTCGTTCACGACCTCGGGCGAGCAGGAACTGGAGATCACTCCGAAGAAGCCGCTGGACAAGGGATCGCCCCTCACCGTGGTCGTCCGCTACAGCGGTGTGCCGTCCTCGAAGCAGGCGTTCGGCTTCACCAGTTGGCACCGCACCCCGGACGGCGGCATCGCCGCGAACGAGCCCGAGGCCGCGGCCTGGTGGTTCCCCAGCAACGACCACCCGCTGGACAAGGCCACCTACGACGTGTCGGTGCAGGTGCCGGACGGCACCCAGGCGATCTCCAACGGCACCCTCCAGTCGACGAGTTCGCGGCTCGGCTGGACGCGTTGGAACTGGCGTTCGGACCAGCCGCAGGCCACGTACCTCGCCACGCTG